>CACZXG010000090.1:0-2419 GCA_902785055.1 uncultured Lachnospiraceae bacterium | reverse complement strand
CTGATCCTTTTTTGGATTTCATTGTCTTCTCCTCCTTTCTCAGTCCGCATTGGTGATCTTTTGCAGGATCAATGACATAGCAACGACGATGACAAAGAATACCGCCGCGACAGAGCAGGCATAACCGAAATTACCTTTCTGGAAGCCCTGCGTGTAGATGTAATACACCATTGTCTTGGTCGCATTCTTGGGTCCGCCCTGCGTCATGACGTAAGGCTGCGTGAACAGCTTCATAGCCTGGATCATCGTGATCATGATGACATACTTGATCGTACCTTTAAGGTTGGGTATCGTAATGTTCCAGAACTGCTGCCACTTGTTGGCTCCGTCGACGGAGGAAGCTTCGTACTGCTCTTTGGGAATGCCCTGCAGGCCCGCCAGGAAGATCATCATCTGGTAGCCCGCGCCCTGCCATGCCGACATGAAGATAATAGCGTTCATCGCTGTTTTGGCATTGGTCAGGAAGTTGATGGGCTGCAGCCCAAAACCGACCAGTATGGAGTTGATCAGGCCTGTATTGGGGTTGGAATTGTACAAGACCGTCCACAACACGGAGATGACGACCATGGAAGTCAGCTGCGGGCTGAAGTACATGGTGCGGAAAACAGAGACGCCTTTGAAGCGCTTGGAGACCAGGAGCGCCAGCGCAAGGGCGAGCACACACTGTACCGGCACGACAATGATCGTAAAGTAGAATGTATTCCTGAGTGCTTTCCAGAACTCTGCGTCTTTAAAGAGTTTCGTGTAGTTGTTCAGTCCGATAAAAGTAATATCGTTCGGTCTCATGACCTGATATTTGAATACGGAATAGTACACCGTATAGATCATTGGAACCACAAGGAACGCGACCAGCAGCGCGATCGCCGGGATCGTGAAGATGTAAGCCGCGACACGCTCATCTTTTTTCCTGGCAGAGAGTTTATTTGTTTTTGCCATAGTTTATTCCTTTGTTCTCTTATTGAGTTGAAGGACTGCCAGGCAGTCCTCATTTCAGGTTCTGTCCGGGTCTTCCATAAGTCCCGGCGCCGCCTGGGCGGCCGGATCTCTCTTCCCGGATCAGGGATGAGCAAAGGCCGGCTGTTCCGGATCCCAGTACAGCCGGTCTTTGCAGCGAGGGAAACTCCGATTCATCCTACAGGTTATTCATTTCAGGGAAAAACATGTTCAAGCCCCTGCCGGAAGATCCGGAATCTCATGGCATTACTCTGCGTAGTATGTCGTGTAGTCCTCGGTGAACTTCTCGGCTACGCCGTCCAGCTGCTCTTTGATATAAGCCTGGTCCACTGCTCCATTGGAAGCTGCCTCTGCGAGGATGTTGGTCATAGCCTCTGCGTAATCTGTAGAGAAAGTAGCATAGGAAGGAGTACGGGGTCTCGGAACTGCTGTGTTCTGAAGCTGCTCAACAAGGAGAGACAGCGGGAAGTTCTTGTACTCTGCCATTGCAGGATCATCATAAGCGCTTGCTCTTGTGGCGGGCTTTGCGATCGCTGCTGCATAGGAAGCGACGTTCTCGGTGCTCATCAGCCACTGCAGGAACTGACCGGCTGCTTCTACGTTCTTGCAGTCTCTTGTAACTGCTGCAGACCAGTCGCCGCAGGGAGAAACGGCCTTCTTGGTGTCATCTGCTACGGGATAGTAGGTCACGCCCCAGTCGAAATCAGCATTTGCTGTCAGTGTAGCAACTTCCCATGAACCGCCGATCATGGTAGCGCATGCCTTGTTCAGGAACTCGTCTGTGATGGGGTCTACGTTTGCATAGCCCTTGGCGATGAAGTCGGCAATGAAAGCTGTAGTCTTAACAGCCTCGTCGCTGTTCACATAGCCTTCTGCTGTTGTGCCGTCGTCGGAGATATAATCCTTGCCTTCAGAGATGTACATGGGCTCCAGCGCGTAAGGAAGTCCCTCGCCGTGGTCCATGACAATGTGTGTTCCCACATAGCTGTCTGTGGTGCACTTCTCGGCAATAGCAGCCATCTCAGACCATGTGATCGGATTGTCGATCGTTCTGGAGTCGAGGTCTGCTACGTCAACGCCGCACTCTTTGAGCATATCTTTGTTGTAGTAGAAAGCGACGGAAGACTCTGTTGCGGAGATCGCATACAGATCATCTTTATATGTGCACTGTGCGACCGTTGAAGATGTGAAGTCGGAAGTGTCCGGGAAGAATTCAGTGATCGGAACGATGATGCCGTTTGCTGCATAGTAGGATACCTGAGGTCCGTCTACGAACAGGATGTCGGGCAGATCGTTGGATGTGACGGCTGTTGCCACCTTGTTGTCATACGCATAGGAATCGGAGCGGTCGATGGCCTCTCTGGAAACCTGGATCTCCGGATGCTCGGAATTCCATGCTGCGATCTTCTCTGTCCACCAGTTCTCTACCGCTTCTTTGTCGGTGGGCTGCCAGATCTTGATCTCG
>CACZXG010000089.1 GCA_902785055.1 uncultured Lachnospiraceae bacterium | reverse complement strand
GCAGCTGGCAGACCGTTCAGTGCGCCTTCCGGGCGCAAGCAGGTAATAGCCCCTTATAGGGGCTGAGCAGGCCACCGGCTAAGCCGGTGGTCCTGACTTATTATTTGTTCTCTGATCATGCCGGCTCATTAAGGAGCGGAACAGTGCTGCATACAGTCAGACAGTAGCCGGCGGGAGCCGGGTATTCGCTTAGACAGAAAGCCTCTGCAGTGCATTCAGTATCGGAAGTGACTGCAGTACTGGCGGTCCCCGCTTCGCTGCCGGCTGCAGAAGTATCATTACTATCGCGTTTGAAAACGAGGATCACACCTGCCTCAAGATCAGGCCGGAAATTCTCGAAAGGCTCCGCGAGACCTCGGCCGGTAAGTTTGATGTAGCTCTCGCGGGCAGTCCAATACCGGCAGAAAAGGCGGCACAACGCCTCCGTATCATTTCTGCCCTGCAGCACTTGCAGCGCCTCCTGTTCTTGTGCGGAAAAGAAACGCTTTGCTATCTTTACAGCGCGTTCTGCCTGATCGGGAATCTGCTGCAGGTCAATTCCGACCGGATGATCGCATACCGCGCAGACCACATAGGATCCGGAATGAGAGATATTGTAATAGAAGTCCGGGAAAGCGGGAAAATAAGGCTTTCCGCCGGGGGGCCGCACTTCTGCGTCCAGTTCCCCGGGGGAAGGAGCGCGTCCGAGAAAGATATGCAGAGCCTTCGCCGTGAGCCTTCGCGCGATGACCGACTCCGGCCTCATGGAAGCTGCACTGAGTTCAGAAGCAGCCTGCACAGGGTAAACCTGTTCCGGCAGATCCCCGGCATCCGCTATGAGAATATTCAGATGTGCTCTTTTTTGGTGGTCCACGTTCTGCTTCCTCGTGTGTTTTATGATAAATCCGGCTGCGGATCACGACATAACTACCGTTTCAGTATACTATCCGGAAACCGGAATTGACACCCCGGCAGGTTTGTTTTAAAGAAAACATTTTACAATATCCTTAAGTGTGCTATAATTTCAAAGGTTGTAGGCTTTTTTAAGAAAACTTTTATAAATTGTTTTCAGTTAAAGCTTCTTCCAGGAAATGTTAGAAGGAGAATCATCATGAAAAAATCGAGAGCAGTCATCGCACTGATCGCAGTTGCGGTGATCACCGGACTTATGGCGTATACCGCACTTGTAGGTCTGGGCAGCGGACACAGAGGATCTTATCACAACATCAAGCTTGGACTCGACCTTGCGGGCGGCGCCAGCATCACTTATGAAGCAGTAGGCGACACAGCCCCCTCGGCAGAGGATATGGCGGATACAGTTTACAAGCTTCAGCAGCGTGTTGACCAGTACAGCACAGAGGCGCAGGTCTATACGGAAGGCAGCGACAGGATCAATATCGAGATCCCCGGCATTTCCGGCGTCGAAGAGACCAACAAGATCCTTGAAGAACTGGGTAAACCCGGCTCTCTGTATTTTATCAGACAGACAGACGAGAGTGGAAATCAGAACTACGAGCTCGGAACTGACGAGAACGGCAATTACGGCTATGTCCTGACCAAGGATCTCGAGCAGATCATCGCGGACGGCGACGCTGTCCTTCAGGGTACAGACGTGGCGGAAGCCAAAGCCGGCTATCAGTCCGACAACATGAACAACCAGGAGATCGTGGTCTCCCTCACATTTACTGACGAGGGCAAGCAGAAGTTCGCAGATGCTACGACCAAGGCTTATGCAGCGGGCGAGAGCATCGGTATCTACTACGACGGCAGATTTATAAGCGTTCCCAGAGTTCAGGCGGCGATCACAGACGGCCGCGCGGTCATCACCGGAGAGAACACGATCGAAGAGGCGGAAAGCCTTGCATCCAACATCCGTATCGGCGGACTGAAAGTTGAACTGCAGAGACTCCGTTCCCAGATCGTAGGCGCCCAGCTCGGACAGGACGCTATCAGAACGAGTAAGACAGCAGGTATGCTGGGCTTTGCGCTGGTCGCGATCCTTATGTGCGTGGTCTACTGGCTGCCCGGTGTGTGCGCCAGTATTGCGCTCTGCATCTACATTCTGATCGTAGCGATCGTTATCAATGCGTTTGATGTCACTCTGACGCTGCCCGGTATCGCAGGTATCCTGCTTTCCATCGGTATGGCTGTTGACGCGAACGTTATCATTTTCGCGCGTATCCGTGAGGAGCTGCGCGCCGGCAAGAATGTTAAGATGGCGATCAAGAGCGGCTTTGATAAGGCCCTCTCCGCGATCATCGACGGAAACGTAACAACCCTGATCGCGGCAGCTGTTCTTGCGATCCTCGGATCCGGCACGATCAAGGGCTTCGCATACACACTGGCCATCGGTATCGTTGTATCTATGTTCACGGCTCTCTTCGTGACAAGGCTTATCATGAATATCGCTTACGCTCTGGGCGCAACGGATGAAAAGCTCTATGGAAAGGGAAGAGATGTCAACCTCATTGACTTTATCGGCAAGAGAAAGATCGTCTTCGCGATCTCCGGTATTGTGATCATCGCCGGATTTGCGGGAATGGCCATGAACGCCGGCGGCGGCAAGGGCGCGCTCAATTACAGCCTTGACTTCGTGGGCGGCACTTCCACAAATGTCACATTTAACGAGGATATGTCTCTCGATGAGATCAACGAGAAGGTGATCCCGGTCATCACAGAGACTACCGGTGACACGAACCCTCAGGTTCAGAAGGTCGCGGGCAGCAGCGAAGTGATCTTCAAGACCAGGGAGCTCGACGAGCAGAAGAGTACTGCTCTGGCAGTTGCGCTGCAGGATCAGTTCCAGGTTGGCAAGGACAACATTACCTCTGAGACGATCAGTTCCACGATCAGCTCCGAGATGAAGACAGCTGCCTTCAACGCAGTCATCGTGGCACTTGTCCTTATGCTGGCTTATATCTGGTTCAGGTTTAAGGATGCCCGTTTCGGCGCTTCCTCTGTTATCTGCCTTGCGCATGACTGCCTTGTAGTGCTTGCAGCTTACGCGATCATCAGGATCAGCGTCGGCAGCACATTCATCGCCTGCATGCTGACCATCGTCGGTTATTCCATCAACGCTACGATCGTCGTGTTCGACCGCGTGCGTGAGAACCTGGCTGTGAGAAAAGCCGGAACTTCTATCGGAGATGTAGTTAACACAAGTGTCAGCCAGACACTTTCCAGAAGTGTTTTCACTTCCCTGACTACATTCTTCATGGTACTGTCGCTCTACATCTTCGGCGTGGCTTCCGTCAAGGAATTCGCCCTGCCCCTGATGGTAGGTATTGTGGCCGGCTGCTGGTCTTCCGTCTGCATCGCAGGTCCCCTGTGGCACCTGCTGCGCACCAAATTTGCTTCCGCTAAGGATAATGACAATTCCGGAAGCAAGGGCGGCAACGGCGGCGGCACTGCTCAGGCTCCCAGGAAGAAGAACAACTCCAACCTGTCCAAGAAGGAGAGAAGACTCCAGAGACAGAAGGAAGCCGAGGAGAGAAATAAAGCGAAGATCACCGTCTGATCATAGTAAACTGACCCGAGGGAACGGATGGAGCGTCCGTTCCCTCGATTTTTCGCGTATTAATGATGGAGAGAGTCTTGAAGGAAAAGAAGTGGATCGTAACCACCAAGAGGGCGGATTTTAACAAAATAGCACAGGCCTGCGGGATCTCTCCCGTACTTGCGCGCCTGATCCGGAACCGGGATGTGATCGGGGAAGAAGCCACAGAAAAGTTCCTCAGGGGGACGCTGGAAGATCTTCATGATCCGGCGCTGCTGCCGGATGCAGAAAAAGCTGTCGATATTTTGGCAAAAAAGCGCAGGGAGGGAAAGCGGATCCGGATCATCGGGGATTATGACGTGGACGGGATCTGTTCCTCTTTCATCCTCTGGTATTCGCTGGGGCGCTTCGGTATAGAGGCGGATGCAAAGCTTCCCGAGAGGATGAGGGACGGATACGGTATCAATGAGCGCCTTGTCAGGGAGGCCGCTGAGGACGGCATCGACACGATCGTGACCTGTGACAATGGAATTGCCGCGGCACAGGCTCTGAAGACCGCGAAAGACCTCGGCATGACGGTGATCGTGACAGACCACCATGAAGTTCCCTTCAAACTGCAGGAGGACGGCAGCCGGGAGTACATCCTTCCGCCCGCTGATGCGGTTGTGGATCCGAAGATCCCGAAGGACCCTGCAGGGGGGACCTGCTACCCCTTTCATGATATATGCGGCGCGGTGGTGGCTTTTAAGATCTGTCTTCTGCTTGCCCGGAAGCTGTGGGGCGGGATGGAGAACGAGGAGTTCAGAGAACTCAGGCGCTATCTGATCCCTTTCGCGGGAATTGCCACAGTCTGCGACGTAATGCCGCTCAGAGACGAGAACAGGATCATCGTGAGAGAAGGGCTGGGTGAGGCCTCTTTTTCAAATAACACGGGACTGCAGGCCCTGATCAGTGTGACCGGTCTTGCGCAGACTCCTCTGACCTGCTACCACGCGGGATTTGTGATCGGTCCCTGTCTCAATGCGACAGGAAGGCTGGACACGGCATACAGGGGGCTGGAACTGTTCATGGAGAAGGATCCGGGCAGCGCGCTCAAAAACGCGCAGCAGCTCAAGGATCTCAATGACAGCAGAAAGAGCATGACCGCCGAAGGAACTGACGCGGCTGCTGCATTGATCGAAAGCGAAAAAATGCAGGACAGGCGTGTCCTTGTCATTCTTCTGAGAAATTGTCATGAATCTCTGGCCGGGATCATTGCCGGCAGGATCAAGGAGAGCATGCACAGGCCGGCTTTTGTCCTGACAGACTCGGGGGAGGGCGTGCTGAAGGGGTCGGGACGCTCCATCGAGAGTTACGATATGTACGCGGAGATGAACGCCTGCGAGGATCTGTTCATCAAATACGGCGGACATAAGATGGCCGGAGGACTCTCAATGAAGGAGGAGAACTTCGCCGAGTTCAGCCGAAGGATCGAGGAGAACTGCACACTCACGAAAGAGCAGCTGCAGGAAGTGATCAGGGTGGACATGGAACTTCCGCCGAGGTTTCTGGGGGTGGATATGACCAGGGAGCTGGCGCTGATGGAGCCCTGCGGGACGGATAATCCAAGGCCTCTGTTTGTCACGAGAAATATCCGGCTTCTGTCGGCCAGAGTGCTGGGCAGGAACAGAAACGTGGTAAGGCTCGGCGCGCAGGATGACACGGGCGCCAGAATTGACCTGATCCGGTTCGGGGAAGCGTCGGATTTTGAGCAGGACATTATCGAAACTGCCGGAAGAGGAGCCCTGGAGGGGCTTTTCAGAGGCGCCGGAAATGTTACAATAGATATGGTATATTATCCCGACATCAATGTCTGGAACGGAAGAGAGAGCATGCAGTACATTGTGAAGGACTACAGGATACACAGTTAGGAGACGGCATATGAAGATTGCGGAACTGATCGGCAAACTGGATTATCATTTCAATACTTTGGCAGGAGAAGTGATCATGGATCACGACAGGGTCCGGGCTTTGCGCGGGACTGAAGTGAGCGGGATCGTCAACGATTCCCGCAAGATCTCGAAGGACTGCCTGTTCTTCTGCATCGTCGGCGCGGTAAGAGACGGCCATGAGTTCGCAAGGCAGGCTCTTTTGGACGGCGCGGCCGCTCTGGTAGTGCAGAAGGACCTTGACCTGTCCGATCTGGAAGGGAAGACACCGGTGAAGGAGCCGGTCATCATCAGAGTACAGGACACAAGATACGCGATGGCTTACATTGCGGCGGCTTATTACGGAAATCCGGCTTCCCGGATGAAGATCATCGGCGTCACCGGAACCAAAGGAAAGACCACCACGACTTATATGGTGAAATCGATCCTGGAAGCCGCAGGATTTAAGGTGGGCCTTATCGGCACCATTGAGATACTATACGGGGATGTCAGGATCCCGGCGCACAATACGACTCCGGAGTCCACGGTCCTGCAGAAGACTTTCCGCGACATGGCGGACGCGGGCATGGAGGCTGTGGTCATGGAGGTCTCCTCCCAGGCGCTCATGCTGCACAGGACCCAGGGATTCTTATTCGACCTCGGCATTTTCACGAATCTGTCGCCCGATCATATCGGTCCCAACGAGCACAAAGATTTCGACGACTACCTGCAGTGCAAGAGCCTTCTCTTCCGCCAGTGCAGGGTAGGTATCTTCAATGCGGACGACAAATATTATAAGAAGGTCATGGACGGCCACACCTGCAGCGTAGAGACTTACGGGCTGAGCCCTGAGGCGGATCTGCACGCGGAGAACCTGCAGCTTATCAAAAAGCCGGGAGAACTGGGCGTCGAATTCGACGTGAAGGGCCTAATGGACTTCCATGCGGAGGTGCCGGCTCCCGGACGCTTCAGCGTCTATAACGCGCTGTGCGCTATCGCTGTATGCAGGCACTTTAATGTCACGCCGGAGGATGTCCGGAAGGCGCTTCTGAAGGTACACGTCAGAGGCCGTATTGAGATGGTGAAGGTCAGCGATGATTTTACTCTCATGATCGACTACGCGCACAACGCGATGGCTCTTGAGAGCCTTCTTGCGACGCTCCGCGAATATGAGCCCCACAGACTTGTGTGCCTGTTCGGCTGCGGCGGCAACCGCTCGAAACTGCGCCGCTTCGAAATGGGTGAAGTGAGCGGAAAGCTTGCGGAACTGAGCATCATCACATCGGACAACCCCAGGGACGAGGAGCCGATGGCCATTATTGAGGATATAGTTACGGGTATCTCCCGCACTGATGGAAAATATGTGACGATCCCCGACAGAAAAGAAGCGATCCGTTATGCGATCCGCAACGGAGAGCCCGGGGACATCGTCGTTCTGGCAGGTAAGGGACACGAGGATTATCAGGAGATCAAGGGTCACAAGTATCCCATGGATGAGAGAGTGCTGATCAGGGAGATCCTGGAGGAAGGCTGAGGAGAGAGACGAATAGGATTTGAGCAGATACGCGGAGATCATCATAGACATCGCCTATAACAAGCTGGACAGGCCGTTCACGTACAGGGTTCCCGGGAGGATGCAGGAAGTGCTGCAGCCCGGGAGCCTTGTTATGGTGCCGTTCGGCAAAGGAAATGTACTGCGCAAAGGCTATGTGATCGCTCTGAAGGACGACTGCGGCATGGATCCCGAAAAGGTGAAGGAGATCGCGGAACTTCCCGTCAATGACAGCGGCTACAGCGAGGATGACGACGGTGCGGCCGCGATCGCGCTCGCTGCCTGGATGAAGCGCCGGTATGGCTCCACGATGGCGGCGGCCCTGCGGACAGTGCTGACTTCGAGAAAGCCCGGAAAACCTGTCAAAACCAGGGAGATCGAACTCGCTCTCACAAAGGAGGAAGCGGAGAAGCTGCTGGAAATCTATGTCAGAAAGCATCAGGTCGCAAGGGAGCGTCTTCTTCGGGAACTAATGGAAGTTCCGAGGCAGCCATACAGCCTGATCACGGGGAAACTGCATATCACCGCCCCGGTTATCAGGGCTATGTCTTCTGCCGGCGTGATCAGAGTCACCGAGGAGGAGTCACTCCGCAATCCTGTCCTGTTTGATAAGGCAGAAGAGGAGCGGAAGGAGCTCAGTGAAGCGCAGAAAGCTATAGTGGACGGCGTGCTGGCCGATTTTGACGCAGGAAAGAGCACGGTGAGCCTGATCCACGGCATCACCGGAAGCGGCAAGACTGAGGTCTATATCTCCATCATCAGGGGGATCGTCGCCAGGGGGAAGAAAGCGATCATGCTCATTCCCGAGATCGCGCTGACTTATCAGACGCTGCTGAGATTCTACCGCTATTTTGGCGAGAGAGTGTCGGTGATGAACTCGTCCCTGTCCGAGAGCGAGAAGGCTGACCAGTGCGAAAGGGCCCGCAGGGGCGAGATCGACGTGATCATCGGCCCCAGGAGCGCCTTGTTTACCCCCTTCGCGGAGCTCGGCGTCATTGTGATCGACGAGGAGCACGAGGGAAGCTATAAGAACGAATCGATGCCAAAATATCACACGAGGGAAGTGGCTGAGGAGCTGGCAAGGCTCAAGAACGCCTGCGTTGTACTGGGAAGCGCGACGCCATCCCTTGAGTCTTATTACAGGGCGCAGAGCGGCACATATAAACTGTATACTCTGACGGAAAGACTGACGGGAGGCACGCTCCCTTCCGTGGAGATCGCAGATCTGCGGCAGGAACTCAGGAACGGTAACCGCTCGATCCTGTCGGAGCGGCTGCAGCAGCTGCTGGAGGACCGGCTCGAGAGGGGAGAGCAGTCCATTCTCTTTCTCAACCGGCGCGGCGTAGCGGGATTCGTATCCTGCAGGTCCTGCGGATCGGTCATCAAATGCCCGCACTGCGATATCTCGCTTTCCCTGCACAAAAATAACAGGCTGGTCTGTCACTACTGCGGTTTTGAGAGGCCGGGCGTTAAGGGATGTCCCGAGTGCGGATCTCCCTATATTTCCGGTTTCAGGGCAGGGACGGAGCAGATCGAGGAGCACCTGAAGATCAGGTATCCCGGAGCGCGGGTGCTGCGCCTGGATGCGGATACGACATCCCGGAAAGGGAGCTACGATAAGATCCTCTCTTCTTTTGCCAACCGCGAGGCGGACATCCTGGTGGGAACGCAGATGATCGTAAAGGGGCATGATTTTCCCGGAGTAACACTGGTGGGGATCCTTCTTGCGGATATGTCGCTGTATGCGGGTGATTACAGGGCGGCGGAGAGAACCTTCCAGCTCCTGACCCAGGCAGCAGGGAGAGCCGGACGGGGAGACATTCCCGGAAATGTAGTGATCCAGACCTACCAGCCGGAGAATTACGCGGTGCAGTACGCGTCTGCCCAGGACTACGAGGGGTTCTACAGGGAGGAAATGAACTATCGCTCACTCCTTCTGTACCCGCCGGCCGCGCACATGCTGTGCGTTCAGCTGCAATCCGATGACGAGGACAGGGCGGAAGGCTTCGCGGGCAGGCTCAGAGAGTTGTTTGTCAGGGATGACCCCGAGGTGCTGGTGATCGGACCCGCGAAGGGGTCTCTTACAAAGATCCGGGACCAATACAGATATGTCATCTACATCAAAGATGCAAATTATGATAAACTGGTGAGATGTAAAGACCGCGCCGAGGCGTTCTACGCCTATCTTGTGAAGATCGGGAAAGACCCGCAGGTGCAGGTGCAGTTTGACTTTGATCCGGTCAGTCCGTTCTAAGGGGCATTGGCCGGTCTCTTAATACTTAAATACAAGTTGAGAAAGGCGGAAAGCAGATATGGGACTTAGAATGATCAGAGAGCTGGGCGATCCTGTGCTCGGCAAAAAAGCCAAAGCAGTGAAGGAAATGACGCCCAAGCTGAAACAGCTGATCGCTGATATGAAGGAGACGATGTATGACTCTGACGGCGTGGGACTTGCCGCTCCCCAGGTGGGGATGCTCAAGAGGATCGTCGTGATCGATGTCAGCGCCGAACAGGATCAGCCTGTCGTCATGATCAACCCTGAGATCATTGAGCAGGACGGCGAGCAGATCGGCTGGGAGGGGTGTCTGTCCGTGCCCGGAAAGAGCGGTCAGGTGAAAAGGCCCCGCCATGTGGTCGCCAAAGCGCTCAACGAAGATATGGAGGAGTTCACCATCGAGGGAGAGGACCTTCTTGCCAGAGCGATCTGCCATGAGCTGGATCATCTGGACGGACATATGTATGTGGAACTCGTAGAGGGAAGACTCTATACGAATGAGGAACTGGACGAGATGTTCGCCAGGGAGAATGAAGAAGCGGAGGAGCAGGCTTGAAGATCGTCTTTATGGGAACGCCGGATCTTGCGGCGGAAGTACTGGATACTATGATGAAGAGCGGCTGTGAAGTCACCCTGGCTGTGACGCAGCCCGACAGGCCCAAGGGGAGAGGAAGAGGCGTGATCAGGACCCCTGTCCACGAGTGCGCGGACAAGTGGGGGATCCCTGTCTTTTCGCCCGAGAGAGTCAAGAGGCCCGAAGCGGTGCAGAGACTGCGCGAGGAGGCTCCCGACCTGATCGTGGTGGCGGCATTTGGCCAGATCCTCAGTCAGGAGATCCTGGACCTTCCCCGGTACGGCTGTGTCAATGTCCACGCCTCCCTTCTGCCAAAATACAGAGGTGCAGCGCCTATCCAGTGGGCGGTCAT
>CACZXG010000088.1 GCA_902785055.1 uncultured Lachnospiraceae bacterium | reverse complement strand
CCAGACCGATTGCCGTACTCATTCTAACAGCTTAAGCAACAAGAGGATAACATCCTATCTGGATGATAGGAATATTAACCACAACATACATAGTAGTAGCTTAATTTGAACAAACTCTCGTCCCACAAAATTTAAGATCTCCGGGAATATCTCTGAGAAGAAACAGGAATCAAGGGTTTTCATGGACGAGAGTTTTTATTATCAATGCTTCTGTACCGAAAACTCTGATATAAGAGATTCACCAGTCAGGATCATATCGATTCGAACGGTCTTGTGGAGACGAGAGTGACTAGAAAAAGGGGCTTCTGTACCGAATTCTGGAGCCGGAGTAGGTACTGTCCCCAGCCTGACCCAATCATAATCGATGATTGGAATACAACCGGTACAAATCAAACCTGCTAAACCGGTGTCTCCCGGTACTCGGAAGGCGAGCAGCCGTACTTCTCGCGGAACATGCGGTAGAAGTAACTGCTGTTCTCGTACCCGATGTGCTCGATGATCCGGTCAATAGATAATGTAGAGTTCTGCAACAGGTAGGCCGCCTGCTGCATTTTGCGCAGCTGCAGAAGTTCCTTGAAATTCTTTCCGGTCCTCTTCTTGAGGAGCCTGCTCACCTGATAAGTGGGAAGGTGGGAGAGTTCTGAGATCTCGGCCAGAGTCCCGCTCTGGTAGTGGTGCTCGATGTAATCCAGGACGGAGAAGAGCAGGTTCTGCTCCTCCTGCTGCGGGTCGCCTCGGCCGATCTGGTCTGCAAATCTGGACAGGTTCATGAAGAGGAGCCCCATGGAGGTCTGGTTGATCGTATCCATCATGGGGTGGCGCTCGATGAGGGACCAGATCATGTTCTCTAAGAGGTTTTCGACAGGAACGATCCCTTTGGTCCGGATGTAGAGATGATCGTTTATGGCCGAATCGCCGGCGAGGGTGGAGATGAGGAAATCCCGCAGGATGTTCTCCCGCTCGACCATGGAGATGGGCCGGTCGAAGAACTCGGGCAAAATAATGAAATTCACCGCGATATCGCCTTCCCCGGAGGGAAGGATCTCGTGATAGACATTCTGATTAAGGAAGAGAAGGTCTCCTTCTTCAAGAGTCAATTCTTTATTGCCGTTGATAATGTGCGTTGTAGTCCCGGAGCACATATAGACCATCTCCACGTAGTTGTGGCGGTGCCTGGGGAAATATGCAAATCTGGTATGAGGCCGGATCTCTATGAGACGCCCTTTTTCAAGCAGCAATCGGCTGTCTACAACAAAGTCCCGCCTGTTCGTGTACCGCTCTCTGCGTATTTCTCCCCCTTCTTTCAGCAGTTCCTGCTCTTCAGGGGTGATTTCCCTGAGTCTGTCGATCAGATCCTGTCTCATATACTCCCTCCGAATCTGCAAATAAGGTCCCTATATTTATTGTATTACGACCTTAAAAATCTGCAACCGTATTAGTAAGATTATGATCAGATAAAGAAATCAAGACAAAGAATCTGGTTAAAGTAATCAGGATAAAGAAATTCGGGGGTAACTTGAAATGCCAAACTATTATCTCGCTATAGACATCGGCGCATCCAGCGGCCGCCACATCCTCGGCCATGTCGAGGATGGCCGGATCCTTCTGGAAGAGATGTACCGCTTTGACAACAAACAGGTTCACAAGAACGGCCACGACTGCTGGGATATGGACAACCTTTGGAACGGAATTCTGGGCGGCCTTAAGGCCTGCAGAGAAGCCGGCAAAATACCGCAGACCATCGGTATAGACACCTGGGCCGTAGATTTCGTCCTGATCGACAAAGACGGAAACACCGTCGGCGATGCAGTCGCCTACAGGGACGGCCGCACCAAAGACGCCGACAAGCTTGTGGACAAAATCCTTCCCGCTGTAGAGCTCTACGCGCGCACCGGAATCCAGAAGCAGCTCTTCAACACGATCTACCAGCTCATGGCGCTTAAGGAGGAGCATCCGGAGCAGCTTGAGCAGGCGCAGACAATGCTGATGATCCCGGACTATTTTGACTATAAACTCACCGGCGTGATGAAGCAGGAATACACGAACGCGACCAGCACGAACCTGGTCTACGCGGCTGCGAAGACCTGGGACTACGAACTGATCGAAATGCTGGGACTTCCGAGGAGGCTCTTCGGAGAACTGTCCATGCCGGGCACAGTCGTCGGAAACCTGACGGAAGAGATACAGAAGGAAGTCGGATTTGATGCGACGGTGATTCTTCCGGCGACCCACGACACAGGTTCTGCTTTCCTGGCAGTTCCCGCAAGAGACGACAAAGCAGTCTACCTCTCCAGCGGCACATGGTCACTTCTGGGCGTTGAGAACGAAGAGCCCATCTGCACCGAGGATTCCTGGAAAGAGAACTTCACGAATGAGGGCGGCGCCTGGTACCGCTTTCGCTATCTCAAGAACATCATGGGCCTGTGGATGATCCAGTCCATTCGCCGTGAGCTGAACGGAGTAGCTTATGTGGCGGGCCGCACCAGTAAGTACGCGGACGGAAAGCAGTGGAGCTTCCCGGACCTGATCGAAGCGGCAAGAGGAGCTGCTGATTTCCATTCGATCGTCGACGCCAATGACGACTGCTTCCTTGCACCCCTTAGCATGATCGACGCGATCAAGGAGTACTGCAGGATCAGCGGCCAGCAGGTACCCGAGACAGTGGGCGAGATCATGCAGTGCGTGTATCTGAGCCTGTCCCGATGCTACAAAGAAGCGATCTTAAATCTGTGCAAGCTGACCGGAAAGATCTACACCAGCATCAACATTGTGGGCGGCGGCTGCCAGGACATGTACCTCAACGAGATGACGGCGAAGGCCATAGGACTTCCGGTGTATGCGGGTCCTGTTGAGGGAACGGCCATTGGAAACCTCATCGTACAGTTTATCGCGGCAGGTGAGTTCACTGACCTGCAGGCGGCAAGAGACGCCATCCGCGCGAGCTTCGACATAAAAGAGATTAAATGATAGCAGATCAATGTTTTGCCAAAATATAGGAGGGTAACCAAATGTTAGTAAATACGAAAGCAAGAATCGGCGTTTTCTCCATCGCGCTCGGCGCGTATCTGCCGCAGTTCCCGTCTCTGGTACCTGAGTTCGAGGGTCAGTACGACGCGTTCAAGAAGACACTTCCGGACACAGTCGAGATCATTGACGGCGGAATCTGCACGACCAAAGAGCTGTCCCAGGCGGCAGGCGACAAGTTCCGCGCGGCGGACGTAGACCTGGTGATCTGCCAGCTTCTCACCTACGCGACCTCTTACAACATGCTTCCCGCTGTTCGCGACGTCAACGTGCCGGTTGTTCTGGTGAACGTACAGAAACTCAAGGCGCCGGATTACGCCAACACCGATACAGCGACATGGCTTGGCGAGCTCTATGCATGCGGCGCTGTCGGCGAGATGGTCGCTGACCTTGAGCGCGCAGGAAAGAGACACGCAGTGATCACAGGTGTTGTCGAAGGCGGCGATCCCTATGTTGCTAAGGAAATCGATGAGTGGTGCCGTGCGGCGCAGGTCCGCAGGAGATTCCGCGACACCAACCTGGCTCAGATCGGAAGACCTTATCCCGGCATGATGGACCTCTACATCGACGAGACCAACCTCTACCACAGAATGTGGGTCTACACCAAGCAGTTCGACTGGGAGAAGATGTGGGCTATCGCCGACAACATCACCGATGAGGATGCGATCCGCGCCAAGGCACAGGATATCCTGGACACCTTCGAGATCGAAGGCGGCGGAACCATCGAAAAGGTATGGGATATGGCCAGATACGTGGTGGCTTTCGAGCAGTGGGTCAAGGACGAACAGCTCGGCCTGATCGCCTCTCACTACGACGGATTCGCGCAGGGCGTAGCCGGCAAGCTCGACAGTATGCTGATTCCGGCTTTCTCCATGCTGATCAAGCAGGGAACTGCATGCGCAGTAGAGGGCGATATCAAGGTAGCTATGGCAATGTCCATCCTCAAGACCATCTCCGGAACAGGCCAGCTCTCCGAGATGTACTCCATTGACTTCAACGAGGACATCTGCATCATCGGCCACAGCGGATCCGGCGACGCGGCGATCTCCACCGCGAAGAAACCCACCATGAAGATCGTGGATGTCTTCCACGGCAAGACAGGCGGCGGTTACCTCACCCAGTTCTATCCCCCGGCAGGCGATATAACATACCTCGGAATTACCCAGGACAGAGACGGACACTTTAAATTCGTTGTCGCTGAGGGCGTCAACGAAGAGGGACCGATCTTCACATTCGGCGACACCAATATGCGCACACGCTTTAGCTGCGGCGCCAGAGAATTCTGCAACCGCTGGAGCGAGGCGGGCCCGACCCACCACATGGCGGCGGCCAACGGCAGACATATTGAAACTATTTTGAAAGTCGCGAAGATCTTCGACGTACCGGTAGACATCATCTGCAGATAATGTGTCACGGGGACGGTTCCAGTGACACACTTTGTGACAGAAGAACCGTCCCCATGTCACCCATAAAAGAAAGGAAGCAAAAAGAACATGAGAGTATTAGACGCAGAATTTGTAAAAGGTTTTATGAGAATGGCTGACGACGGCTGGCAGCAGGGCTGGCACGAGAGAAACGGCGGCAACCTTTCCTACCGCATCAAGGCAGAAGAGATCGAGTCCGTGAAGGAAGAGCTCACTCCCGGCGAGTGGAAGCCGATTGGAACTGTTGTTCCGAAGCTTGCTAAGGAGTATTTCCTTGTGACCGGTTCCGGCAAGTACTTCCGCAATGTGACTATCAAGCCCGAGGATTCTTTCTGCATCATCGAGCTGGATGAGAAGGGTGAGAACTACCGCATCTGCTGGGGGCTTGTGAACGGCGGACGCCCCACCTCAGAGCTTCCTTCCCACCTTATGAACCATGAAGTGAAGGTTATTGCGACAAACGGCGCGCACCGCGTCATCTATCACGCGCATCCCGCCAATACCATCGCGCTGACTTTCGTCCTTCCTCTGACTGACGAGGCTTTCACGCGCGAGCTGTGGGAGATGGCTACCGAGTGCCCTGTCGTATTCCCTTCCGGAATCGGCGTTGTGCCGTGGATGGTTCCGGGCGGACGCGAAATCGCTGTCGCGACCTCAGAGCTCATGAAGAAGTATGACGTAGCGATTTGGGCACACCATGGCATGTTCTGCTCCGGCGAGGACTTCGACCTCACTTTCGGCCTCATGCACACCGTAGAGAAGTCCGCGGAGATCCTGGTCAAGGTCCGCTCCATGACATATGAGAAGAGACAGACCATCCAGCCCGATGAGTTCAGACATCTGGCTAAGGACTTCGGCGTAAACCTGCCTGAGAAGTTCCTGTTCGAGAAGCACTGATCGGGAAAAAGTATAACTGCAAAAAAAGCGACCTCTGGGGTAGTTTGTAGACACCTGTCTACAAACTACCCCAGAGGTCGCTTTAACTCTAAAGGGGACGGTTCTGCTGACAAAAGTTGTCGGCAGAACCGTCCCCTTGACATCATTGAATATACACGACGGCCGTCCTCTTGAACACGGAGTAGATCCGAAGCGCCGCGGAGTAGATCATGCCCGCGCAGTAGCAATAGACGAGCAGGGTCTCGTTGTGGGAGAAGAGCATGCATATCAGGACGGTAAGTATGCTCGCAACGCCCTGGGCCATGTTGATCCGCCAGGAAGTTGATTTATACCGCCTTGCCTCGAGCGCACGCAAAACATTGACCAGGCCCGCAAAAGCGTGAAAGCCGAGCAGATAGGCGAGCACGAATAAGTTCGACTCGTCGGAAAGCGTCAGCGTAAAGAAGCCGAAGTCAAAGAATACGGCGCCGATGAACAGGATCAATTTCCCTCCCACCATGTATCTTGCCATGGTGAAGTAATAGATCAGTTCCGAAATTCCCCGAAGGATCAGAGAAGCTGCCAAAAAGAGCATGATATAGACGCAGCCGCCTTCCGGAAACAAAATGAGGACCGCCGCGCTGATCAGCATGCTCAGACCGATCACTATATTTTGAACACGCTGGAACTTACTCATGCCTTCCCCTTTTTCTTTTTATTTTCAACGTAGTGTATAAAGTCGCGGATTCCCAGGAAACGGCTCTCGTTGTACTCTACCGAGTAGCCGGCCAAAAGATTGTCCGATTGGAAGATCTGGTTCGTGACCATGGTCTTCTGAGCAAGGGCCGCGTCGATATAACTGCCCAGAAAAGTACCGTCTTTATCGTCTTCAGACGCCTGTTTATACTCGGTACAGTATCGATCCGCGTCAAAATCCGGGATCTCGCAGCCGGAGAGTTTCTCTCCGAAGGCTTTCCAGTCGGCGCAGGCGTCGAGCTGCCTCTTCTCGAGGATCTCTTTGATCTCCGTCTCGTAAGGGGATACTTTCTCCGTATCGTAGCGGTCCGTCTCAAAGGTCTCGTGATCCCCGCGCAGATATCTCATCGCATATACCATCTGGCAGAATGCTTTATAGTAATCAGACGGATTGTCCTTGATGACCTCCTCGTATTTACCCCATGCGGGCAGGTATTTGTAGCGCATGAAACTGTAATCCGGCAAGTGGCCCGCGCGGCCGTGGCCGAGGCTCATCACGGAGTTCTCCTCAAGCTGGTAGACCGTGCTCGTATAAATACCCTTGTCAAGATCGTCCTTTCCTGTCGGGTTGTGGCGGAACGTGATCCTTCGCTCTGTGAAGGTCCTTTTAGCGTCTCCGTTTTCCTGGCTGTCCCCGCTTGTTTGGCTGTCGCCGGAAGCCTCCGCCGGGAGGAGTTCGAAAAACCAGTAGTCCGTGTTGTTGATGACCTGTGACGGCGTCCCGGCAAAATACTGATGCGCCCACGTGTCAGCCAGAACGTGCATGGCGATGCCGACAGCCTGGAGGCTTTCTTTGGCAAGGTTTACTGTTTTCATAAGAAGGTCGCCGTTGGGACCGCAGATCAGGCGATATTTTGCCTTATAGATGCGCGAGCCCTTCCCGGGGTCAGCCTTGAGGTCCCTGGGGAGGAAATGGAAGGAAGACCAGATCCTTGTAATGTCCTGAAGCCCGAGTATGTCCGTACGGGCGTCCATCATCTCCAGCTGCAGCTGTGTGGTGGCCGCCTCGGCCGGCCCGCCGATCGTGGAGAGCAGCGTTCTCGTGCAGCAGTCCGTAAACTGCGCGCTGTAACAGATCGCAAGACACTCCTCGTGGGAATACCCTGCCAGAAAGGCTGCGCAATATGTCGCATAATAATGAAAATCAATCTGCATTTCGTGTTTCTTTCCCTGAGTTTGTCGCAGCAGCGTTGTTCAGGCTGCGCCGGAACTGTGCTGCACAGTGTTTTGCCCGTCAGAAATAGCCTTTGTAAGCTTTCTGATCATAACCGCCGCGAAGATCATTTCGGCCAGCATCACAACAGAAGTGAAGTCAACGAGCAGGGTCGAGATCCGGTCGATCATATCTTCATCGGAAGATATGGCCCCCACAATAGATGAAACGCCCAGCACTAACTCTGACAGGTCCATCAGCAGGAGGATGGCAGAGAGGATAAAGAAGCCGACTCCCGGATCCTTATCGCCCCTTGAGATCGCCATAGCCCTCCTGCCCACTTTCCAGCGGAACAGCATATCGATCAGGACGAATAGGCCGACAATCAATATTGATAAGGCGAGGGCAGCCAATGCCTCGAAATTAGAATCGATAATACTATCTAAATTTTCATTAATAATATCGCTGAGTGGCTCTACCAGCACAAAATACAGGATCGATTTGATCAAACTCCAGATTCCGAACACGATGGCGCCCATCCCTACGACTGCGAGCGTGTGCCGGTGTTTTATTAATTCAGTTTGCATGCTGGCTTGTGTTGTATCCATTTTCCAAACTCTTTCCCATGATAAAACTGAGGCCGCTATTCCTTATAGTGAATAGGATACAACCATTTTCGGGAACCATAAATAGGCAAAACGGTAAATCGACCTCTCGACCTGACCTCTCGACCTCTGGGGTAGTTTGTCCCCATGTGGGGACAAACTACCCCAGAGGTCGACCGAGGTCCCGAGGATATCGGGAACATCACTGCGCTGGTATTTCAAAATATGGTCCCGATCCTGGTCATCGGATCGCTGATGGTGGGGATCCCGCGGATAGCTGACATTCGAGACCTGCCGCTTTTTATTCTGTCGGTATTAGAATCATTTCTGATCAACTGGCTGATCGCCGCGCTGTTCGGCATGATCGCTTTTACGGCGGTCAATATCGACGCCCTGATCCAGGTCAAGAAGCATCTGCTCAGACTCCTCTCGGGGAGCATCATTCCGATCTGGTTTTTCCCGGCGGGAGTATCGCGCGTGCTGGAATCGCTCCCCTTCGTGTATATTTACCAGCTGCCTCTGAGCATTTACATCGGGAGAGGGGACCGCGCGCAGCATCTTGCCCAGATGCGGATCCAGCTGTTATGGCTTGTGATACTCGCGGGCGTGTTCTATTTTGTCCAAAACAGAGTCACAAGGAAAGTCATGGTGCAGGGAGGCTGAAGATGGGAAAAGCATTCAGGGAACTGATCCATTACATGGATGTGACGGCTCAGGTCATCAAAATGGCAGTCATGACGATCATAGAATATCCGTCCAACATCGACGGATGGATGATCTCGAATCCGCTCCAGTTTATTATGGGATTCGCGATCATCAAGTTTGTCGTGGAGTCTTTCGGGGAGATAAACGGGTGGAACTACGGGCAGCTGGCCTTTCTGTACGGGCTCTCCGTGATCTCCCATGCGCTCTCCATGATCTTTTTCGTGCAGGGCTGGTTTATGGGATATTACGTGATCGAGGGGGATTTTGACAGGTACCTGACGAGGCCGCTCGGAGTGCTGTATCAGTTCTTTTTCACCAATATCAATATCTTCGGAGTGACGGACCTGATCCCGGGCATACTCGTCTTCATTTACGGATGCGTAAAGTGTGAGGTGGCAGTAAACCTGCTCTTTATCATGCAGGTGGTTGTCATACTTGTCGGGGCTACGCTTATCCGGGGCGGGATCTATATTTTGCTGGGGAGCACGTCGTTCCACACTCGCAGCGCCGTGGACTTCGGGCAGTACACGCAGGAGATCATGGACAAGACAACGATGTATCCGCTGTCCATGTACCCCGAGAGCATGCAGTTCATTCTGACGTATCTGATCCCGGTCGGATGGATCTCGTTCTACCCGGTTTCGGCGCTTCTGGGGATCGACAGCGCCTACAACGCAATGGTGGTTCCTCTGATCACGCTGGGGGTGGGAATCCTGGTGATGGTTGTTGCGGGCGCATACTTCAGTATGGGACTCAGAAAGTATGAAAGTGCAGGGAACTGACTATGATTGATGTTCAGGATCTTAGTAAAGACTATATGCAAAAACATAAAGACCCCGGCCTCAGCGGAGCGCTTAAAGGGCTCGTGAAGCCGGAGTACAAGGTCGTACACGCGGTGCGCGATCTGTCTTTTCACATCGGGGAAGGGGAGATCGTCGGATTTATTGGGCCCAACGGCGCGGGGAAGAGCACGACGATCAAGATGATGTCGGGGATCCTGACGCCCACAAAGGGGTGCGTTCTGATCGACGGACGGGATATCACGAAACATCGGAAAGAGGTGGTGCGGAACATCGGCGTCGTGTTCGGGCAGAGGACGCAGCTCAACTGGGACCTGCGCCTTGGCGAGAGCTTCGAACTGCTCAAACATATTTATCAGATCAGACAGGCGGATTATGACAGGACGCTGGACGAGCTGGACCGGATCCTGGGGATCAAAGAAATCATCGACAAGCCTGTAAGGCAGATGTCCCTCGGGCAGCGGGTAAAAGGCGATCTTGTGGCGTCCATGCTCCACTCGCCTAAAGTGCTCTTTCTCGATGAGCCGACGATCGGTCTGGACGTCTCCGCCAAATTCGCGCTCCGCAAATTCATTAAGGAGATTAACCGCGTCAGAAAGACTGCGGTCATTCTGACCACGCACGACCTCGGAGACATCCAGGAACTGTGCGAGAGGATCATCATTATCAACCACGGCGTCATGATGGAGGACGGCAACCTCTCTCAGATCGTCGACCGGATCGCGCCGTACAAGACACTTGTCGTCGAATACTACGATGAAGAGGCGCCGGAACATCCCCTGTGCGAGATGATCCTTCACGAAGGAAATGTGGCAAAATACAGATTCCTGAAAAATGACCTCACTGCCGCGGAGACCATTGCGGACCTCTCGAAGGTAAAGACGATCAAGGACGTCTCCATCGAGGAGGCGGGGATCGACGATATTATTAAAGTGGCGTATGGGGTGTAAGAGACCTTTTAGTCGACCTCGACCTCTGGGGTAGTTTGTCCCCATGTGTGGACAAACTACCCCAGAGGTCGATTGAGGTCGAGGTCGATTTAGGTCATAAAAAGCCCCCGGTCAATAGAGCTGAAGCCCTATTGACCGG
>CACZXG010000087.1:16248-21684 GCA_902785055.1 uncultured Lachnospiraceae bacterium | reverse complement strand
TGAAATACGATTTCTTCAGATGGCTTATTGTTGTGCAATTTCCAAGGTTCATCAAAAATCTTCAATTTGTACTTGACTGTTTATAGTTTGACACCTCCGTCACACTTCTTATCTTACACCAGTCGGACAATTAAAAGAAGCACCGCCTTGGAGGCGATGCTTCTGTAAGATTACTGTATTTTGTTTGATCTGACGATCAGTGCTTCTCTTTCTCGCGGCTCTCGACGATCGTCTCACCGGAGATGATCTCGAAGTTAACGCCTGTGCGGTTGGGCTTATCGTCTTCAAATTTGTAATCCTTGCCGGGCAGGATAGCATTGAGGATGATACCTACCAGGGAGCCGGTAGCAAGACCGGAAAGGCTCAGTGTCATTGAACCTACGGGGATGTTGATCGCGCCTGCGCTGGAATAGCTGATACCGATGGAAAGAACCATGATAAGCGCCGCGATCAGAACGTTTCTGCTCTTGGAGAAGTCAGTGTTCGTCTCAACAAGGTTTCTCACGCCGACTGCGGAGATCATTCCGTAGAGGACAAGAGAGATGCCGCCGATCGTTGCGGAAGGCATAACCTCGATGATGGCCGCGAATTTCGGGCAGAAGGACATCAGGATCGCAAAACCTGCAGCGATACGGATGACGCGGGGATCATAGACCTTTGTCAGGGTCAGGACACCGGTGTTCTCGCCGTATGTAGTGTTAGCAGGAGCTCCGAACAGGGAAGCGATCGCTGTGGCAAGACCGTCACCTGTCAGTGTGCGGTGCAGTCCGGGATCCTTGATGTAGTTGATGCCGCAGGTGGAACTGATGGCTGAGATATCGCCAATATGCTCCATCATGGTCGCGAGCGCGATGGGCATGATGGTCACGATGCTCGTGATCAGAAGACCCGCATTGAGATTGCCGCCGGTAAAAATAGAGAATACTGTGTTCTTATAGCTGATCGGGATGCCAATCCAGGGAGCTGCTGCCACCTGGCTGAAATCGATCAGTCCTGCCACTGCCGCGCAGAGATAGGAGCCGATCACGCCGAGCAGGATCGGGACGATCTTGATCATTCCCTTGCCCCAGATATTGCAGATCACGACGATAATGATCGCGACAAGGGCCACCCACCAGCAGGACGCCACATTATTGATCGCCGAAGGAGCAAGGTTAAGTCCGATCGAGATAATGATGGGACCTGTAACTACCGGCGGGAAGTACTTCATTACCTTACTGGTGCCGTACGCTTTGAAGAGCGCGGCGAGAACAAGGTAAAGCAGTCCTGCGCATGCGACGCCGAAGCAGGCATAAGGCAGAAGTTCACTGGACGAGCCATCCGCTCCAAGGGGAGCGATAGCCGCGTAACCGCCAAGAAATGCGAATGAAGAACCCAGAAATGCGGGAACCTTTTTCTTGGAGATCAGGTGAAACAGAAGCGTTCCCAGTCCTGCGAACAGAAGCGTCGTGGAAACATTCAGTCCTGTGATCAGCGGAACAACTACTGTAGCACCGAACATTGCGAACATGTGCTGAAGTCCCAGTACGATCATCTTGCCCGTACCCAGCTCCCGCGCATCGTAGATGGCGCGCTCGCCGACTTTGTACTCGTTTTTACTCATCTGTATTTCCTCCTGTTTTGTAAAGATCCGGGAAAGACCCGCGCAAAAGCCGCGAATCCGCAGATCCCTGCCATCCTGATGATCCCATGATACCCCCTTAAAAAACACGTCAGGGAACACTGACCCTGACGTGCTGCAATTAACTCATGAAATTCAGATGATTGACAATTCTCCGACTCATTGATGTCCTTCCCTCAAAAATCTAAAGAGATTCTAATCAAGAACATATAATTAGTCAAGAAGATTTGCAAAACAAATCCTTTTAAGATATGTTATTCCTCTTTCTCCTCAGAAGCCGCTTCAGGGAATTCCTCCTCATAGACCGCTTCCTTGTCGTGGTCGTCCTCGTGGATCGCTTCGCCGGCTTCAGCTTCCTCAGCCATTTCCTCTGCCAGTGAGTTCGCTACGGCTTCCTCAACAGCTTCCTCGTCGAGTTTGCTCTCTTCTTCCTGAAGAATATCCTTCACGCGGGCAGCGGAATCCGCAACTACACCTTTGACTTTTTCAGCAGTTTCGCCGACAACGTCGAGAACTTCCTCTCCCTTGGGGCCGATCGCTTCCTTGACCCTGGCCACGGCGTCCTGAGAGCTCTCCTTGATCGTAGTGTAAGTCCTGGTCGCAGCCGTTTTAAGTTTCTCTGTGTAGTCTTCCTCCTCAGATTTCTCGGTATCGTCGTCCTCGAAGTCCTCGTCAAAATCCTCATCCGGCTCACTGTTTTTCTGATCCAGATAATTATAAACTGTTGCCGCAGTTGCGCCTGCCACCGCAAGACCAAAAAGAAGTTTTCCTAATCTGAACATATTGACCTCCTGTTGATTTTAAATCGGGCAATAACCGCCCTGCTGTATTTCATACTACTCTATTTAGCCGTAAAATTAAAGACTCAATTGTAAACACATCATAAATTGACGCTCTTTCTTGAAGCTGGATTTGGGCAATGTTATCATTAATGATAAGAAGCCGGGAGAGGAGGAAGCTGCATTGAATGAGAAATTCTGGGACCTTAATAAGACCAAGCAGAACAGTATGATCAACGGTGCGCTTAAAGTGTTTTCGCGGGACGGGTTCCGCCACGCAAGCACCGACGAGATCGTAGCCGAGGCCGGGATCAGTAAAGGCCTGCTCTTTCACTATTTTTACAGCAAGTCCGGAATCTATGAGTTCCTTGCCGAATACAGCGCCAGATTTGCTCTTGTTGAGCTTAATTCCGGGATCGCAAAGGCCGGACCTCTTCCCTACTTTGAATTGCAGCGAAAGATCACTGCGTCCGAATGTTCAGCCATGCGCAGGTATCCGTATATGTTCCTGTTTCTTGAGCGGGCAGAGAGTGACGGAACCTTTGAAAACCAGGAGGCTGTTCTCTCAGGCACTGCCCCGTATAATGAATGCCGATCGGAAGTGCTTGCAGAAGCGATACTTCCGGGAACACTTACGGCCGGGGACGCCGGAAGGATCAGCAGGCTTTTGGATCTTTCGAAAAAAGATACTGTTCTAAGGCTTCTTGAAAAAGGCTCTTTTGAACCCGGGAGATTTATGGAAGAAACAAATGAACTGATACGGTTCTTTGAAAAGATATACAGCTGAGGTTTCTGCAGATGAAATAAAAAAAGCGCGCGGATAAAAACATCCACGCGCTTTTATATTTGTGATCAGTTATCACTTCGGCAGTTTGAAGGAACTCTTAAGACCGACGATCCTGTTAAATACAGGCGCGCCTTCCCTGGAGTCATGGCAGTCCACGCAGAAATAGCCGTTTCTGACAAACTGGAATCTGTCAAAAGGCTTTACATCTTTCAGTGCGGGCTCTGCATAAGCGCTGCACTCTACCAGAGAATTCGGGTTCAGATTGAGGGAGCCGTCTTCATTGTAGACACCCTTCTCCTCATCTACGATGTTCTCGTAAAGCCTTACCTTGACCGGCACCGCTTCCTTCGCGCTGACCCAGTGGATCGTGCCCTTGACCTTGCGGCCGGTAAATCCGCTTCCGCTCTTGGTCTCGGGGTCATAAGTGCAGTGCACCGCAGTAACATTTCCGTTCTCATCGGTGTCATATCCGGTACACTTTACGAAATAAGCATACATAAGGCGCACTTCATTTCCGGGATAGAGCCTCTTGTACTTGGGGATCGGAGCTGTCAGGAAATCTTCTCTCTCGATCCAGAGTTCGCGTCCGAAAGGAATCTGTCTTACGCCAAGCTCAGGATTCTCAAGATTGTTGTCCGCGTCAAGCATTTCTGTCTGATCCTCGGGATAATTGTCGATGATCAGCTTGAGGGGATCAAGAACAGCGAGCATTCTGCTGCAGCTGGGCTTGAGATCTTCTCTGATACAGTACTCCAGCATCGCGTAGTCCGAAGAGGACTGCGCCTTGGATATACCGCTGAGTTCTAC
Source organism: uncultured Lachnospiraceae bacterium (assembly GCA_902785055.1). Taxonomy (GTDB): domain Bacteria; phylum Bacillota; class Clostridia; order Lachnospirales; family Lachnospiraceae; genus CAG-791. Next base: position 17,690 of record CACZXG010000087.1, on the reverse strand, counting down.
AAATTTTTTGATGGACGCAGGCGTAAAGCCTCTGCGGCGAAGGCCTGAGATGCTCACAAGTCTGGGGTCATCCCATCCGTCTACGATTCCTTCTTCCACAAGTTTCTTGATATATCTCTTGCCGGTGACCACATTGGTCAGATACATCTTGGCAAATTCGATCTGTCTCGGGGGATGCACAAATCCCGCTTCCCTGACTACCCAGTCGTAGAGCGGCCTGTGATCCTCGAATTCAAGCGTGCACAGGGAATGTGTGATATTCTCGATCGCGTCCTCAATGGGGTGCGCGTAGTCGTACATGGGATAAATGCACCACTTGTCGCCCGTATTGTGATGGGACATATGAGCCACTCTGTAGAGGATCGGATCTCTCATGTTCATATTGGAACTTGTCATGTCGATCTTCGCGCGCAGAGTCTTTTCTCCGTCAGCGAATTCGCCGTTCTTCATTTTTGTGAAGAGTTCAAGGTTTTCCTCGACACTTCTGTCCCTGTTAGGGTCATTGATCCCGGGCTCATCCAGAGTTCCGCGGTATTCCCTCATCTGCTCCGCAGTCAGGTCCGATACATAGGCCTTCCCTTTTTTGATAAGATCTACTGCGATCTCATACATCTGATCGAAGTAGTTGGAGGCAAAAAAGAGCCTGTCTTCGTAATCAGCTCCGAGCCACGCCACGTCCTCCTTGATGGACTCCACAAATTCGCTCTTTTCCTTTGTGGGATTAGTGTCGTCAAAACGGAGGTTAAATTTCCCGCCGTACTGCTGCGCCATGCCATAGTTGAGAAGTATGCTCTTAGCGTGGCCTATATGCAGATAGCCGTTCGGCTCGGGGGGAAAACGCGTGTGTACGGTGTCATATACGCCTTCGGCGAGGTCCTTGTCAATTTCCTTTTCGATGAAATGGCGGCTGACTTTCTCCTCAGCGGAGACCGTTGCGTCATCTCTGTTCAGTTCTTCTTTACCCATTGCTGCTCCTGCTTTGTGTTATTGGATTTTTATATACTATCAGTCAAAATACAGATCAGGCGTCCTCCATTGAATAGTTGGGGGCTTCCTTTGTGATCTGGATATCGTGGGGATGGCTCTCCTTGAGAGAAGCGGCCGTGATCTTGACAAACTGGCCTTTCTCCTGAAGCTCGGTTATGTTATGGGAACCTGTAAGACCCATTCCGCTGCGGATGCCGCCGCACATCTGGAAGATCACATCCTCGACCTCGCCCTTGTAGGCAACGCGTCCCTCGACGCCTTCGGGAACAAGCTTTTTCGCGTTCTCCTGGAAGTATCTGTCCTTGCTGCCGTTCTCCATGGCTGCGATGGAGCCCATGCCTCTGTATACCTTGTATTTGCGGCCCTGATAGAGTTCAGTCGCTCCGGGGCTCTCCTCGCATCCGGCGAGCATGGAGCCCATCATGCAGACGTTGGCGCCTGCGGCAAGAGCCTTG
>CACZXG010000087.1:0-16160 GCA_902785055.1 uncultured Lachnospiraceae bacterium | reverse complement strand
GCTGTGATCTGAGGAACACCGATTCCTGTTACGACGCGGGTCGTGCAGATGGAACCGGGACCGATTCCTACCTTAACAGCATCTGCGCCGGCCTTGATGAGGTCAAGGGCGCCTTCTGCAGTGGCGATGTTTCCGCCGATGACCGGAAGGTCCGGAAATGCGTCTTTTACCATGCGCATGCAGCGAAGAACATTCTCGGAATGGCCGTGGGAAGAATCCAGAACGATGACGTCGACCTTGGATTTTCTCAGCGCCTCGACTCTGTCGAGCACATTCGCTGTAATGCCTACGCCGGCACCGCACAGAAGACGGCCCTGAGCGTCCTTGGCGGCGTTGGGATATTTAATATTCTTCTCAATATCCTTGATCGTGATAAGACCGACAAGGTTATAGTCGTCATCGACAATAGGAAGCTTCTCTTTCTTGGACTTGGCAAGGATCTTCTGCGCTTCTTCGAGAGTGATCCCCTCCCTGGCGGTAACAAGTCCTTCAGAGGTCATTGATTCGCGGATCTTCTTGGAATAGTCCGTCTCAAACTTCAGGTCTCTGTTTGTGATGATGCCGACAAGTTTTCTTCCCTCGGTGATCGGTACGCCGGAGATCCTGAATTTGCGCATCAGCTCTTCCGCATCCTGCAGTGTATGCTCGGGTGAAAGAGAGAAAGGATCTGAGATAACACCGTTTTCGGAACGTTTTACCTTGTCTACCTCTTCCGCCTGCGCTTCGATGGACATATTCTTATGTATAATGCCGATTCCGCCCTGTCTTGCCATAGCGATCGCCATCCTGTGCTCCGTGACAGTATCCATGCTGGCACTCATCATAGGGCTATTAAGACGTATCGTCCTTGTGCGGTTCGTGCTGCGGTCAACCTCATTGGGAATAACTGTTGAATAACCGGGTACAAGAAGCACATCATCAAAAGTAATACCTTCACCGATCAGTTTCGCCATTTTCTCCTCCTGTTTAATCACTCATATTACGTTATCTGTTGTCAGTTTGTAAAAACCTTTCTGGGAAAATAGGTGCGGAGTATGGTAATGATCTGCTCTCCGTACTCCCCGACAAAATCGAGGATCAGCTTGCTGCCGCCTTCAAGCACGATCTCATACCTGAACGGTTTATTGCCGTCCTCTCCCGAGCTGTAATCAAAAACCGTAAGATTTTTGTTTCTGTACTCGTCGAGATGATAAGATCCTGACGGCGCCATTACTTCCATCCTGGTGAGATCATAGACGGCAAGATCTTTCCTGCGCTCTTTCTGCTGAATCTTCGCGATCCGGATCTCCTTGTCCACATACACGTATTCGTAATCCACTGTGATCTCCAGCCATAAAAAATACGCGCCGACCAGGCAGCCGACTGCCGGAAGAAGCAGTGCCAAGTGTATGAGAAAAGAAGATAAACAAAAACACACTGCAAGGACGATCGCACCATAGTGGAGCGTCTTCATCAGTGTGTTCGTCTTCCTGTTTACCACGACTTCCAGGCAGCCTGTTTCCATACCCTTTACCTCATTCCTGTCTTTCAGATTATTTCTAACCATATTATATCAGAACATTTGATAATGCAAGGTGTAAAAACCCTTATTTAACTGCCTCTTCGCGGGAAAAAAGAACCCGGGGAGCGGCGTATGAGAGGCTCCCCGGGGAAGTTTTAAACGGATCAGATCCTCGTTTTCACGAAAATATCGTAGATTGCACGCACGGCGATCTCAAAATCAGTGTTGTCAACACCGATGATGATATTGAGCTCGCTGGAGCCCTGATCGATCATGCGGACATTGACCTGGGCATGCGCGAGGGCGGAAAAGATGCGTCCTGCAGTACCGCGCATAGACTTCATGCCTCTGCCGACGACGGCGATCAGTGCCAGATCCGACTCGATCTCAACAGAATCAGGCTGCGCGTATCTGTGGATGGCGGATACTACCCTTTGCTCCTTGTGCATGAACTCGTCTTCATGAACAACGATAGTCATTGTATCGATGCCGGAAGGCATGTGCTCGAAAGAAATGCCGTTGTCTTCAAAAGCCTGAAGCACCTTGCGTCCGAAGCCAACCTCGGAGTTCATGAGCGCTTTGGAGACTGTTACCGCGCAGAAGCCCTTTTTGCCTGCAATGCCGGTAATAACGTAGCCGGATTTCTGGCAGGTGCTCTCGACGATCCAGGTGCCGTCGGCTTCCGGGCAGTTCGTATTCCGGATGTTGATCGGTATTCCCTCGTGTCTTACGGGGAAGATCGCGTCTTCATGGAGAACAGAAGCGCCCATATAGGAGAGCTCTCTGAGTTCCCTGTATGTGATAGTCTCGATGCCTACAGGGTTGTTGATGATCCTGGGATCTGCCACCATAAATCCGGACACATCTGTCCAGTTCTCGTAAACGTCCGCCTTGCAGGCTCTTGCTATGATGGACCCCGTTATATCGCTGCCGCCTCTGGAAAAGGTCTTGACATGTCCGTCAAAACCCCTTCCGTAAAAGCCCGGAATGACCGCTTTGGGCGTCTCGGAGAGAACATTGGTGAGAACCTGATTGGTCTTCTCCGCGTCGAGATTTCCATGTTCGTCAAAAAAGATCACGTCCTTGGCGTCGATAAATGTATAACCCAGATAGCGGGCCATGATGCGGCCGTTGAGATACTCGCCTCTGGAAGCAGCGTAATTGCTGTTCGGGCTCTGGGTCATCTTTCTCTCGATCTGGGCAAATTCACCTTCCAGGCTGAAGCCCTCAAGGCCAAGGCCGTCGATGATCTCCTGGTAGCGGGATTTGATCTCATCCAGCTCTTCTCCAAAATCCTCATCCTTATAGGCTTTGTTATACATTCTGTAGAGAAGGTCCGTTACTTTGTCGTCACCGCTGAATCTCTTGCCGGGTGCTGACGGGATAACGTAAACCCTGGACGGATCACTTTTGATGATCGCACCGACTTTTTTGAACTGTTCTGAATCCGCCAGCGAGCTTCCGCCGAATTTAACTACTTTTTTCATAGAATGATCCCCCGCATTGTCCGCAGGGCTTGTCCTCCTGTTTCGATAGAATCCTTAACAGCGGCTCAGATGATTGACCGCCTACTAAGTAATAGCAGAATTTATTCAATCCTGCAAGAGACGAATGCGCTGTTTGACGGTACTTAAGGATCCGGCCGCCTCTTCGTACTCTCTCTCTGTCATTTCGGCAGTGACGAAAGCTCTCTCATCCGCAGGTGCTCCCTCGTAGTGCACCATAAAATCCGCATGCAGGATCTCTTCTGCTCTGCTTTCTTCCTCTTTGTCCACCCTGACAAAATAGTGGTAGGTTTCTTCCTTCGGATCCGCTATTGGGAGGATCTCTCCGCTCCAATTGCAGCCGATATTTCTGCCGATATTTCTGGCGCATTCCATCACGTCGGAGACGACCGCGCTCGCTGTGGGGAACTTGCCGGCTCCTCTGCCGTAGAACATGAGATCATCCACCATATTTCCGTGGACGAAGACCCCGTTAAACACATCCTGTACACTGTGCAGGGGATGGTCCTCCCTGACAAGGAAAGGAGCTGTGCGGACACTGAATTTGCCGTCGCCCAGCTTTCTGCTGACGCCGAGAAGCTTGATGGCTCTGTTAATGCTCCTGGCATAGCCGAAATCCACAGTGGTAACGCGTGAGATCCCTTCGCAGGGAATATCCTCATAGCGAACAGTCTTCGTACTGATCAGGGAAGAAAGGATCGCTATCTTGCGGCACGCGTCGTGACCTTCCACATCCGCAGCGGGATTTCTCTCCGCATAGCCTTTCTCCTGCGCTTCTCTTAGTGCGGCCTCAAAAGACAGACCTGATTTTTCCATTCTGGTCAGGATATAATTCGTGGTACCGTTCAGGATACCGAATACAGCAGTGATATCTTCCTGTGTGAGGCACGAGGTTATGGGCCTGATAAGCGGGATCCCGCCTCCGACGCTGGCTTCGAAGAGATAGCTGCAGTTGTGCGCTTTCGCGATCTCAAGCAGTTCCGGTCCATGGGCGGCTACCAGTTCTTTATTGGAAGTGCAGACACTGATCCCGCGCTCAAGCGCTTTTTTGGTAAAGGTGTAAGCAGGCTCCCTGCCTCCCATAGTCTCGCAGATCACCGAGATCTCCCCGTCCTCAAGAATATCCTGATAGTCGTGGGTCACTCTGTCGTTATAGGGACTGCCGGGAAAATCGCGAAGGTCAAGGATGTACTTTACATAGATTCCCTGCGGAACAGTCTTTCTGATCACATCCTGGTTCCGGTCAATAACTTCAACAACTCCGCCGCCGACTGTGCCGAACCCGAGAACTGCCATCTGTATCATATCTATAATCTCCTTTTCCGCTGAGTATTTCAGTGAATATTGTCTCTTCCCATGATCCTGATCTTCCTGACGCCGCCGAGGGCTTCGATCTTCCGGATCATTACTCCTATGTCCTCAGTGTTCTCCCTGATCTGCAGGCTGATGCTCAGATCCGCGACTCCGCTGATCGGTATACTCTGATGGATCGTCAGTATATTGGCATTGCATCCCGATATGATCCCTAAAAGACTGGCAAGGATCCCTGTCTCGTCGTTGATCTCACAGGAAAGCGTGACGTTCATTCCTGACATGCTGTCATGGAATTCTTCAATATCATCTTTGAATTTATAATAGGAACTTCTGCTGATCCCGGCCAGTTCAGCAGCTTCGTTCACCGTTCTGGCTTTTCCGGATGCCAGCAGCTCATTGGCTTTGGCGACCCCCCTTAAGACCTCGGGGACTGCCCTCGCGCGCACAATATAGAATTCTGTCTTATCGCTCAAAACCGTCTCCTTTACAAACGAACTCAATGACGAAACCTATACTATCACGGTTTATTCTCCATTGCAAGGACATTTGTTTTTCCCGAGCGGACATTTCCGCGTATGATCAGGATAATAAACAGTATTACAGCCGCAGCCGAGATGAAAGTACAGATCCTCAGGCCTGCGGGGAAATAGATAAACTCAATGGAATGCTTTCCCTCGGGCACCGGGATCGCCATCAATCCGCCGTCTACTTTTTCGATCGGAACTGCCTCGCCGTCCACAAAAGCAGTGAAGCCGGGATCGAAGGGAACCGAGAAAAATACCAGATTTTCTTTGGGCAGGTCCGCTTTCGCAGTAAATCCGCTGAGATTGAAGCTGAACTCCGAGCAGGAAGATTCGGTTCTTTCCCTGCAGTGTCTTGCAAAATCCCGGTCGCTCATGACCTGCTCATCCACGTGCTGGTCTTCCTGCATATATTTGCCGTATTTTGCCACTTGCTCCTCTGTAAGGATGATGTCCTTGACAAGAAGCCTGTCGGTCATCTCTCCTTTCTTCATAGAGCTGTACTCGTCATCCCTTATATAACTGTTGAAAGTGAATCCCATGGGGATATAATTGGAGTTTTCAAAGATCCTGTAACCATTGTTCTCGGTAAGCTGATCGTATCCCGCAAGACCTCCCTTGTCCTCAAGAGTCTTGGAGGGTTTCACAAGTGTATTTTCAATATAATAGCGAACAGACAGAAGCGCTCTGGCGCCGACCCTGTCCACGGGAAGAGTTGATTCCACGGTGCGGATCATTCCTATCTTTCTGTAGAAAGTAAAGATGGAAGGATTGACGGTGCTCTCGAAGCAGTGGATCGTGGGATACCCCCAGACCATCTCATAATTGGTCGATGTTCCGTCCGTCTCCACCCTCATGAATTCAGATGTATCCCCAAGATCAGGCCTTGTATCCAGCATCTGTGTTTTCCACTTTACTCCGCCGGTCTTTGCGATCAGCGAGTTTCCGTTATACAGGACGGCCAGAGTGGTCAAAAGACAGCAGGCGGCCGTTGCTGTCAAAAACACAGGCTTTCTGTATTTTGACATGCCTTTGATCTCCGGGAGCAGGATGATGAGCACGACCATGATCAGAAGCTGCACCGCGGTTGCCGCGATCTCTATGACGAGCAGGTCGTTGTTGCTGCTGACAGAGAACCACTTTACCTTCCCGTTATCTATTACGGGCACCAGCGCGCTCAGCATGATCATAACCGTGATGATGGCAGTGACGCGAGCTGCAGAAGCAAGACTCTTTCTGTCTTCTGATTCCAGGGCCCTGGCTGTCATTGCCGCCATGATAAGGATCGGCATATAGAACCATCTCGCATAGTATTCCGAGTTGAAAGCGCTGAATGCCGAATTAAAGGCCGGTACGAAAGCGATGATGCCGCAGATCACGATCATACGCTTTTTCCAGGAACTGCCGAACAGCTTTAAGTACGCGATCACGCCCGTCATGGAAAAGCATGGCAGATAAGCGGCCAAAGAACTGTTTTTAACCTGTTCCCCCGAGAAAAGAGTCGGTTTTGCGATGATGTCCGGTACCATGAACAGTGATTTGATGATCGCAAGAGGAGTTTTTCCCTCTTCAAAGGCAAAAAGGCCATAACCGTTAATATAGTCATTGAGCCGGCTGTTCCCTGACAGCCCGTATACAGACTGCACGAGGAAAAACGCGGAGATCAAAAGTCCCAGGATTCCGCTCATGAGAACACGGATCACATCACCTGCAATCCTGGAAGGTTCTTTGGACGGGCAGTATCTCACGATATAATAGAGAAGAATAAAGACTGCCTGTCCGAAAAAGAAATAATAGTTGACGACCGACATCAGAGCTGTCATGAGCGTAAAACGGGCTGTCTTGTTCTTTTGGACTGCATCGTCAAACGTCAGAAGGTACAAAGGGAAAAAGGCCGTCGCGTCGTGGAAGTGCTGAAACACGATGTTGCAGGCCTGAAAGCCGGAGAAAGTATATAAGAGACTTCCGATCACAGCCCAGAAATCTGTGCGCACGTGCCTTCTTATATAAGCGAAGGAAGTTACCATCGCGGTTCCGTAGCGAAGGGACATGACAAACGGAAGCATGTAAGGGATCATCTTCTCGCTGAACGGGATCGTCAGCCAGAAAAAGGGACTGCCCCACAGGTAGAAAGACATACTCCCGCCCATACTGCTTCCGAGGTCGATGTAAGGATTCCAGAAAAAGCGGCCGCTGCGGACTGCTCGGTGCGCCAGTATATAAAACGGGACCTGCTGGACGTTGTAGTCCCCGTAATAGAAAAAGATCCCGCCGTGATATATCAAAAAGGGAAGGACCGCTGCCAGATACAGCAGCGCTCCTCCCGCGAACAGCAATATATACTGAAGTATGTCCGAACGTTTAGTAGTCAAGATAGTGTCCTCTTACTCGCCTGTAGTCTCTGCAGCCTTTTCAGCCTCAATGAAGTCTTTCATACTGTTCATTCTTGCAAAGACAAGCGCATATCCGTCGTCTCCGTAATTAAGAGAACGATTGACACGGCTGATCGTCGCGGTAGACGCTCCGGTCTTCTCCGCGATCTTAAGATACGTATCATGTCTGCGCAGCATTGTTGCCACCTCAAACCTCTGGGAAAGTGAGAGGAGCTCATTGACAGTGCACAGATCCTCAAAGAAACTGTAACATTCCTCTTTATTTTCCAGTGTCAAAATGGCTTCAAACAAACTGTCAACAGCTTCTGTTCTGATCTTTTTGTTCATACCCCGCTACTCCTTGCTCTCAAGTAATACTAATCTGCAAATAATATTTTAGCATTGTAAAGTTTTAAAGTAAAGAGTTTGAGTAAGTAATTGGTAGTTGGTATCATTGTTCATCGATATAACATTTATCTGTTTTGTATCTTTACTTTTATGTTTACCTGTGCTATTTTGATAATGTTGCACAAATTGTTTTATTTTTCACAAACATTTGGGCTGTATCATTCATTACATAAATCGGAGGTAGCAACATGAGTAAGGGCGTAGTCAGAAGATTCAATAACCAGCGCGGTTTTGGATTCATCAGTGATTCGGAAGGAAACGATGTATTCGTACATTATACAGGCATCAACGGCGAAGGTTTCAAGACTCTTGAAGAAGGTCAGGAAGTGGAATTCGATATCATCCAGGGCGAGAAAGGTCCACAGGCTGTTAATGTGACGAAGCTCTGATCATAGTCTTTAAAGCCGGTCCGGCGGAGGGTATTACCCTTTACGCAGGACCGGCTTTTTCTTTTTTGAATAACGCTGTATTCAGATCTTATTCGCTTCTTTCATCAAGTCTTCCAGAGACAGGTTTCCGCCGAACAGTGAAAGCGCGCTTCCGACAGTGACATCCATCATGGCGCCCGACAGCTTTCCGATCAGTTTAAGATCGTCAAAAGAACGCACGCCACCGGCATAAGTAACACAAAATCCGGACTTTAGCTGCCACTCTCCAAGGAGCGATACCAAACTCTCTTCTATCCCGGAGCGTTTTCCTTCTACGTCCGCTGCATGGATCAGAAACTCGTCGCAGCATTCGGAGAGCCTGTCCAGGATCCCGCTTTCTATCTCCAGGTCCGTAAATTTCTGCCAGCGGTCTGTGACCACTACATACTTTCCGTCGCTCCTCTTCCGGCAGCTTAGATCCAGTACCATTCTCTCCCGCCCCACTGTGCGGATCATCTCAGATAGCGCACTCTCACTCAGTTTTCCGTCTTTAAAGACATAAGAGGTCACGATCACATGGGAAGCTCCGGCGTCAAGAAAACCGCCTGCTGTCTCAGGCGTTATGCCTCCTCCGATCTGCATGCCGCCCGGAAAAGCCGCCAGAGCGCTCATGGCCTGGCACCTGTCTCTTTCATATGCTTCTTCCTTTACGGAATTAAGAAGGATGATATGTCCCCCTCTAAGGTCCATATCCCTGTAAAGGGAAGCGTAATAAGAAGCGTCCTTGTCCGCCACGAAATTCTCTTTGGCGGATCCCTGCGTCCGCTCATTCTGATCTTTGAGTGTACTTCCGACGATCTGCTTGACGCGTCCGTTATGTATATCTATGCAGGGTCTGATGCGCATATTCCGATCTCCCGTAGTTCCTGATTTAAAGAAGGGACCGCCGAAGCGGTCCCTGTGTGATCTGTGTTGTCATCTGAGCACATCGCTCATGGTGTAGAATCCTGCCTCCCTGCCGGCCAGGAATTTAGCAGCTTCAACGGCTCCTTTTCCAAATACGGCCCGGCTGTAAGCTCTGTGAGAAAGAGTGATCACCTCGTCCTGCCCGGCGAAGATTACGTCGTGGTCGCCCACTATGGATCCGCCGCGCACTGCGGAGATTCCGATCTCCTTCACAGGTCTCTTCATTCTCCTGACGGTGCGGTCGTAGACATACTCATACTCGTTGCCAAGAGCTGTATTGGCAGCATCGGCCAGGGCCAGCGCTGTGCCGCTGGGCGCGTCGATCTTCTGGTTGTGATGCTTTTCAACGATCTCGATATCAAATCCTGCGGCCGCAAGTTTCGGAGCGGCCTGAGCGATCAGGGCTTCGAGCAGATTCACACCGACTGACATATTGGCGGACTTGAGTACTGCGATCTTGTCTGCCGCGCTGTGGAGCGACTCTGTCTGCTCTTCGGACAGTCCCGTGGTGCAGACAACTACAGGAAGATTTTTCTTCGTGCAGTATGAAAGAAGTCCGTCTACAGCGGAAGCTGTGGAAAAATCAATGACTACGTCCGCTTCCGGACAGTCCTCAAGACTTTTGTAAACAGGAAATCCGGCATAGGCATCGCCGAAAGCGTCAACGCCTGCGACTACCTGAGTCTTTTCATCTTTTTCACAGATTTCCGTGATGATATGTCCCATTCTGCCGCAGCAGCCGTGAATGATGATCCTGATCATAATCTGTCCTCCCTGCTCAGATAAGTCCGAAATTCTGCATTGCCTTGCGCAGTCTCTCAGTATTTGCGGGTGTCATCTCTGTAAGAGGCATACGAAGAGGTCCTGCATTCTGGCCCATGAGATTAACAGCTTTCTTGACGGGAATGGGATTGACCTCGCAGAACAGAGCCTCGAAAAGCTCATGAGTATCCATCTGGAGTCTTGCCGCGCCCTTAACATCTCCGTCAAAGAACTTCTGGCACAGATCATGCATTGCCTTGGGAGCAACGTTTGCAACAACCGAGATCACGCCGATCCCTCCCATGGAGAGAAGCGGAACGACCTGGTCGTCATTTCCTGAATAGAGGTCAATGTTGCCGTCGCAGAGGGTCATGAGTTTGACGATCTGGCTGATATCACCGCTGGCTTCCTTGATGCCGACGATGTTGGGAACATCCTTTACGAGCCTTGCGACTGTCTGGGGCAGAACATTTCCGCCCGTGCGGCTGGGCACATTGTAGAGGATCACGGGAGTTCCGGGCACTTCGTCCGCTACCATCTTAAAATGTTTGTAAACGCCATCCTGGGTTCCCTTGTTGTAGTAAGGGGAAATAAGAAGCAGGCCGTCCGCTCCGTAAGATGCCACTTCCTTTGAAAGCTGCATTGCGGTCAGGGTTCTGTTGGATCCGGTACCCGCGATCACGGGAACTCTTCCCTTTGTGTGTTCAATACAGAACTTAACGATAGCATCCGTCCCGTTGTCGATCTGGTAATCGATGATGTCGGCAAAAGCCTCATAGTTGACGGACTCATCCGTCTCTTTAAAGGGTGTCACAATAGCTACTGCAGAACCTTTAAAAACTGCCATTTTCCCATCCTTCCCACTGGCGCCTGTAAGCGCGCAGTCAATCAGAAATTTCTGAACTGCATGTTTCCTATCTCAGAGATCTTGTCTGCAAACTTGCAGACCTCCACATTCATCTCGCTTCCTGTGATTATAATATCTGTGTCTGCGCGGGATTCCACAAGTTCTCTCAGATCATCCACTGAGATGATATTCTTGTTGACAACTTCAAGCACTTCATCGAGGATCAGGAGATTGCACTCACCGGTAGCGAGTACTTTCCTGGCGAAATTGAGGCCGTTCCTGATATTGACGGCAGCTTCCTCTTTCTCCTCCTGTGTCCGGTCCATGTAATCGATATCCGATTTCTCAAAGCGGAAAATCTTGATCTCCGGCTCAAGCCTTTTTGTGAAAGGACTGTCCGTGATCCCTTTTCCTTTGAGGAACTGAATGATGACAATACTGTCATCTTCCGAAGCCCTTTTCATCGCAATGCCGAGCGCAGCCGCAGACTTTCCGTATCCATCCCCCATAAAGATCATAACTTTTCCAGAAGCCATAACGAAACCCCACACGTTTCTATACATTAAAACAATAATATCCCTTTCAACATAGCACTTTTTACAGATTATGTAAATCTCGAATAGTGTCCGGCATATGGCTTACATTCTCTCGGGGGCGGAGAAGCCGAGAACGTCGATGCAGGCGCTGAGGATATCCAGTGTAAGCTTGAGCAGTGCTATCCAGCTTTCCTTCTTCTCAGGATCCTGCTCCGACAGGATCTTCGTCGAGTGATAGAAACTGTTGAAATCGTTGGAGAGCTGATAAATATAGGCGCATACGCGGTGAGGTGCGATTTCCGCGAACGCATTGTCCATCATGGCGCTAAATCCCGCCAGATCTGTCATCAGGTCTTTCTCCGCTTTGCTCTGTGCAAGACCGATCCTGAGCGCAGAGAGATCTCTGCCGCCGGATGCAGCATATTTGCCGAGAATGGATTTGATCCTGACGATGGTGTAAAGGATATAAGGACCTGTGTCACCTTCGAAGGAGGTAAATCTCTCGATGTCGAAAATGTAGTCCTTTGAGGCCTGATTGGACAGGTCGCCGTATTTAAGTGCCGCAAGAGCGACCTGCTTTGCGGTTTTTTCCGCTTCCTCAGGTCCGATCTCCGGATTTGACGCTATTTTGCCTCTCATCTCCCGATTGATGTCACTGATCAGGTCGGAGAGCTTCATGACACCGCCGTCCCTTGTCTTGAAGGGCTTGCCGTCCCTGCCGTTCATCGTGCCGAAGCCGATGTGGCGCAGCTGAGTATTCTCATCGACAAGACCGCACTTTCTCGCTGTGCGGAAAACCTGCTGGAAGTGAAGTTCCTGGCGCTTGTCCGTGATATATATGATCTGGTCCGGGTTAAAGAGTCTCTCTCTCTCGCTGATGGTCGCAAGGTCTGTGGTTGTATAGAGCGCCGCACCATCTGACTTTAGGATGATGCAGGGCGGGATCTCCTTGGTGTCGCTATCTTCGGAAACATCGACAACAAGAGCTCCGTTTGACTCGTAAGCCAGGCCCTTATCTTTCATATCAGCGACCATGCCGGGGATTGCGTCGTGTACAGTGGACTCGCCCCACCAGAGGTCGAAATCCACGTCAAGATTAGCGTAATTCTTCTTCATGTCGGCCACAGAGACCTCGATGATCTTGTTCCACAGAGCTCTCAGGCCGCGGTCACCTTCCTGAAGCCTGTGTGTGTTGGCCATTGCTTCAGCGTAGTATTCCGGATCTTCCTTTGATTTTTTGCTGGCTGTGGGATAGATCTCCTCCAGTTCGGACACTGTAAAAGGAGCTTCCTCAGGATACTCACCTTCATAGGAGGGGTCAAAATAGCACAGGCCGGGCTGTCTCTTGGAAACTTCCGTGATCACAAGACCCATCTGAAGGCCCCAGTCTCCGAGGTGGATATCCCCTGTGACTTTCTCTCCGTGGTATCTGGCGATCCTCTTGACAGACTCTCCGATCACGGCACTTCTAAGGTGCCCCACGTGAAGAGGCTTGGCCACATTAGGTCCGCCGTAGTCGAGAATGATGGAAGCAGGCTTTTCGGGCATCTCAAGTCCGAATTTCTCCGCACCGCTCATCTCATTGAGGTAAGAGGTAAGGAACTCTTCCCGGATCTTCAGGTTAAGAAAACCCGGCTTTACAGCTTCCGCCGATGAGAACACTTTCGAGTCCTGAAGTCTCGCTGCCACATCGTTCGCGATCATGATCGGTGCCTTATGGTACCTTTTGGCGCCTGCCATGGCTCCGTTGCACTGATATTCACACAGGTCGGGGCGGTTTGAGACAGTGACCTTACCAAGTTCGCTGTCATATCCGGCCGCATCGAAAGCACCCGCCATTTCGGCGGAGATCAGATTCAGAAATTTTTCCACTGTATTCTCCTTGTCTATGCTGTAATTAAGTATTTCTCTCCTGCGCTTGTCTTTTCGAAAAGCCGCAGCCGCAGTAATTCTGTCTGTAGAGATCAAACTGCGCGGACAGTTCGATGGATCTCTTAAACCCGTTTTTTTTCTTAAAATCGGAGGGCAGAAATGATACGCCGTATTCCGCGCCTGCTCTCTCTCCGATCTCGTTGAGCCTCGCCGCGTTCTTGAGAGGGCTTATGGTCAGCGTTGTGGTAAAGCAGTCATATCCGCCTTCCTTCGCGGCTTGTGCAGTCTTTCTAAGTCTCATTTCAAAGCAGATCCCGCATCGGCCGCCGCCTTCCGGACAGTTCTCATATCCCTTAACAGCCTCCAGATAGTTTTCCGGATCATAAGGGCATTCAAGTATTTCGATCTTCTCCGCATTCGGAGTTGAGTTCATCCCTTCGAAGTTCTGCGTCTCCACCTGCCGGTTATAGGCTTCGATCAGACGTTTTTCTTCCGACAGCCTGTAGTTATATTCTTCCGTTGAAGTAATGTTTGGATTGTAATAAAAGACGGTGATCCTGAAATGCTCTCTCAGATATTCTAAAACATAACTTGAACAGGGCGCGCAGCAGCTGTGCAGAAGAAGCCGGGGCTTTATGCCGCTCTCGTCAAGTCTTTGTATTTCCTTTTCCAAAATCCTGCTGTAATTGGGATTCATCGGTATATTTCTCTTTTTTGGCAAGTCCGCGTCAGTTCAAAACACGGAGTATGCGCGGCAGGATCCGCACATACTCCATAAAAGTTTCAACAATTATTTAAAATAGCGCACGCCGCTCTCAAACAGACGCAGATCCTGTTCTCCGTAAATGTTGAGGTTGACGCCGTTTCCCTTTCTCTCGCAGTGTGCCATCTTGCCGAGGATCCTTCCGTCGGGAGAGGTAATGCCCTCGATCGCCGCGAAGGAACCGTTGATGTTCCACTCCTCGTCCATGGAGATGTTTCCGTCAGGATCGCAGTATTGCGTAGCTACCTGACCGTTTGCAAAGAGTCTGTCGATCCACTCCTTAGGTGCTACGAATCTGCCCTCTCCGTGAGAAGCGGGGTTCGTGTACACACCGCCGAGCTGCGCACCCGAAAGCCAGGGAGATTTGTTGGTCACGACCTTGGTATAGGCCATCTTTGAAATATGGCGGCCGATCGTATTATAGGTCAGCGTGGGAGAATCTTCCTTCTGTCCTGTGATCTCGCCGTTCGGAACAAGACCGAGTTTGATCAGCGCCTGGAAGCCGTTGCAGATTCCGAGGATCAGTCCGTCTCTCTTGCCCAGCAGATCGCCTACCGCGTCTTCAATGACAGCGTTCCTGAACGCTGTTGCGAAGAACTTGGCACTTCCGTCAGGCTCGTCACCGGCTGAGAATCCGCCAGGGAACATTATGATCTGTGCTTCGTCAATGGCTTTGGCATACGCGCTGACGCTCTCTCTGATATCAAGAGGACTGAGGTTTGTGAATACTCTTGTGATCGTCTTTGCTCCGGCTGCTTCAAAAGCCGCCGCGGTATCATACTCACAGTTTGTCCCAGGGAATACCGGGATGAAAACTGTGGGCTGCGCGATCTTGTGACTGCAGACAGCGATGCTGCCTTTGTCATAGACAGGTGTCTCGATCACGGAAGTATCGGTTGATGCCTTAGTAGGAAATACCTTTTCCAAAGGTGCTTTCCAGGTCTTTACGGCATCTGCCGTGGATACCGACGCGCCGCGCCATGTAAACGCAGTCTCCGCGCCATCCTCTGTGACAGTACCGATCACTGTGTAGTTATCGGGCAGACGCTCCTCGAGGATCTGTTCACATCCGGGTTCCATCTCAAGGATCAGGTCGCCGATCCTGTTCCTGAACAGGTGCTTTAAGGGAACTTCATCCGCGAATGCGATGCCGAATCCGTTTCCGAAAGCCATCTTGGCAGCTGCGGGAGCTGCGCCGTAGCAGTCCACAGCGTAAGCCGCTTTCACTTTGCCCTCTCTCATGAGTTCGGTTACCTGACCGTAGATCGCACAAACATCCGTGTATACCGGAATATCGTATTCATCTCTCTCGATGTCGATCTGAACGAGTTTGTCGCCGGCTTTCTTGAGCTCGGGAGTGATCACGTCGCCGATCTTAGCCACATCTACGGCAAAAGATACCAGCGTAGGAGGCACGTCTATATCATTGAAGGTTCCGGACATACTGTCCTTGCCTCCGATACTGCCGATCCCGAATCCGAGCTGCGCGTCATAGGCGCCCAGAAGAGCGGAGAAAGGCTGGCTCCAGCGGGCCGGATCCTTGGACATCCTGCCAAAATACTCCTGGAAAGTAAGGTGAAGCTTTGTGAGATCACCGCCGGCTGCCACTGCCTTGGCGACAGACTGTGTCACTGCGTAAACTGCTCCGTGATAAGGGCTCCAGGAGCTGAGATAAGGATCAAATCCGTAGCTCATCATCGTGACAGTATCGGTCTCACCGCCCAGAACAGGGAGTTTGGCGATCATTGTCTGGGTCTCAGTCAGCTGATATTTTCCGCCGTAAGGCATATCTACTGTCCCTGCTCCGATAGAAGCGTCGAACATCTCCACAAGTCCCTTCTGGGAGCACACGTTGAGATCCGACAGGGAGCTCTTCATAGCCTTTACGAAGTCCTCGCCGGTCATATCGCGGTTTCTGCGGTCTCCAAAAGCATCGCGAACGCCTTTACATGCGAATTTATTGAGATAATTGTCCTCCTCAGAGGGCATGAGTACTTTAACATCGGTAGCCTGATGCGCGCCGTTAGTGTCAAGGAAAGCTCTTGAGATGTCAACCACCGGCTTTCCTCTCCAGTTGAGCACAAGTCTGGGTTCCTCTGTAACTACTGCAACAGGAGTAGCTTCGAGGTTTTCTTCCGCCGCATAAGCAAGGAACTGATCCTTATCTTCAGGCGCGACTACTACGGCCATTCTCTCCTGGGATTCGGAGATAGCGAGTTCCGTTCCGTCCAGACCCTCATATTTTTTGGGAACGAGGTCGAGATTGACTTTCAGTCCGTCTGCCAGTTCACCGATCGCTACGGACACACCGCCTGCGCCGAAGTCGTTGCACTTCTTGATAAGACTTGAGACTTCAGGTCTTCTGAACAGTCTCTGAAGTTTTCTCTCAGTAGGAGCATTACCCTTCTGAACCTCAGCTCCGCAG
>CACZXG010000086.1 GCA_902785055.1 uncultured Lachnospiraceae bacterium | reverse complement strand
TAGTCCTCAAGAAATGCCAGCCTCTCCTCGCGCTCGCGCAGCGCATCCTGAATATCCTCAATGCTCCTGCCGTATTTGTCCTTGAGATGGTTGATCAGATTGAGCCTTTCCCTGATCTCTTCGAATTCGGAGGGGTCAAAAGTCAGATCCCGAATATAGTCGTTCAGGGATCTGTTGAAATCCGACAAAAGATTTTCGATCTCGGAGAGTTCATCCGCGAGCCTGTCCAGCTCAGGATCGATTCCGCTTACCGAAGCCAGCTCCCTTGCAGCGCGGTCGACTGCTTCCTCGGCGCTGTGGTCAGAACCGCCGGTCCACATTCCGGTCTGTCCCGCCGCCTCGCTGATCCTGCGGAAATTCTCCATCAGCCTGAAGCGGTTCTCCAGCTCCTCGTCTTCGCCTTCTTTTACAGCGGCTTCCGCGATCTCTCTGCACTCATAGGAAAGAAGATCCGCTTCACGCTTTCTCGCGGTATCGTCCAGATCATCCTTATCCCAGTCCGACTTCAAAGACTTCCATCTGCTGTAAGAAGCTGATATTTTTTCTTTGAGCAGTGCCGCCTTATCTCCGGCAAATTCGTCGACAGTCTGAAGCTGAGCCTCCCTACGCAGAAGTTTCTGGTTCTCCCGCTGGCCGTATATATCGATCATAAGCTCCGCAATCTCCCGGAGCTGCCGCAGCGTCACTGACTCTCCGCAGACACTGCACACACTTCTTCCCGGCAATATTTTGCGCTTTATGAGAATGGTTCCGTCCTCAGGAGCCGGAAGATCCATTTCTTCCAGTTTCTTCAGCTGCCTGTCATTATCTGTCTGAAAGACCATCTCGATCAGGGCATATTCCGCCCCGGTCCTGATAATGGCCTTATCCGCTTTTCCTCCGAGAGCCAGATTTACGGAGCCGATTATGATCGATTTGCCCGCTCCGGTTTCTCCGGTCAAAATATTGAGGCCATCCGTAAAGGTGACCTCTTCCTCCTCAATAAGAGCCAGATTCTTAACATGTAAACTAAGCAGCATTCGCCTTCCCCCTTCAAAGGATCCTCACTCTTCTTCAAGCATTCGGCGTATCTTTTCCATCAGTAAAACAGTTTCGTCCGCAGTCCTGACTGCAGCCATGATCGTATCGTCACCAGCAATTGAACCGACAACTTCCGGAAGCTTCAGATTGTCGAGAGCAGCCGCGGCGGCCATGGCCATGCCCGACCCTGTCTTGATCACAAGAATATTCTGAGCCGTATCTACACTCTGTACACTGTCCCTCAGTACACGGATAAAACGGCGCTGCTCTTCATTGACAGGACTGCCGGCCTCATACTTCTGGCCACCTTTTGACGCAGGGGTCTTGATGAGCCCCAGTTCTTTGATGTCCCGGGAAACCGTAGCCTGTGTCACATTATATCCGCTGTTTCTGAGCATTGTCGCAAGCTCAGCCTGCGTCTCGATCTCATTGTTTCTGATGATGTCAAGTATCTTGTCAAGGCGCTTTTTCTTCATGATTCCCTCAACCAATTCCGGTCATTTTAAGATGATAATTTCTTATGCAGCGTACTTAAAAAACTCCTTTTGCTGAGTTTTACAAGATTCGTCACTTCTTCCGAGCGCCTGATCTCAATGCGGTCCCCGTACTGAAGCGGGAAACTGCTCCCTCCGTCAAATACGGCTTCTGCCTTGATCGCTTCATTTCTGGTGGTCTTCACCATTTCGATCACGATAGCATCCTCAGCCGAGAGAACGACGCTTCTTGTGTTCAGCGTGTGCGCGCAGACAGGCGTAAGCAGCATCAGCTGCGCCTTAGGTTCCACAAGGGGTCCTCCTGCTGACAGATTGTAAGCTGTGGAGCCTGTAGCCGTCGCGACGATTATGCCGTCCGCATTAAGGTTATTCAGAAGGTGTCCGTCAACATATACATTAAAATTCAGGGCCCGGAAAGCGCTGTTTCTGACAATGACCGCCTCATTGAGAGCATGCAGTACCCTTCCGCCTTCCACAGTGACGCCGTTTCTTTCCGTCATTCGGCCTTCCAGCATCATCCTGGGCTCGATCTCATAAGCGCCGTCCAGAAGAAGACTGATCATTTCCTGCCAGTTTCCCTTCTCTACCTCAGCCAGGTATCCCAGGGTCCCCAGATTGATCCCGAGGATCGGAACGCCGCTGCCCAGTATCAGGTGCGCTGCCCGGATCACCGATCCGTCTCCTCCAATCACAATTATGCAGTCAGTCTCCGGATCGAAGTCGATATCCAGTCTTTTTCTGTTCTCATAGGCTTCAGGAGGGATCTGTATGCACTTCTTTCCGTTGAGAAGAAGAAACCCCTTAAGCAAGTTGGTAAACCTGTAGTCAGGGTCTTTTTTCGTATTGGTGATAATATAGAAGCGGTCCATTTCAAAACTCCCGCTTCCCTTTTTATGTTTCAGAGTTTGCTCCATAACTTTATTCTGTATCCAGCCGGCTGTGTGATGCCTCGACCAGTTCCTTTATCTTTTCTTCTGTGACAGTCTCTTGTGAGTGCTCTTCGCCTTCCGCAGGCTTTCTCAGGTGCATGAGATACTCAATGTTTCCCTCAGGCCCTCTGATCGGAGAATAGTCAAGACCCAGCACCTCAAATCCGAGCCCTGCTGCCATGGCGGTGACATCTCTTACCACTTCTTCGTGTACCTTGCGGTCTCTGACGACCCCCTTCTTTCCGACCTTGTCCCTGCCCGCTTCGAACTGGGGCTTGATCAGGCATACCATCTCTGCTCCCGGCGTGAGGATCTGCAGCGCGGGTGGCAGTATTTTGTCAAGGCCTATGAAAGACACATCCACGGAGGCAAAAGACGGCGCCGGGCCATCCCCCAGGTCCTCAGGCTTTACATAGCGGAAATTCGTCTTTTCCATGCACACTACCCGCGGATCGCTCCTGAGTTTCCAGTCCAGCTGGCCGTAACCCACGTCGATAGAGTAGACTTTCGCAGCGCCGTTCTGCAGCATGCAGTCAGTAAATCCGCCCGTAGAAGCGCCGATGTCCATGCACACGCGGTCCCTGAGGTCAATAGGGAACACCTTGAGTGCCTTCTCTAGTTTGAGCCCGCCCCTGCTTACATAAGGAAGCGCCGCTCCTCTCACCTCGATCTGTACCTCTTCCGGGTCAAAAGACGCACCTGCTTTATCTTCTTTATTTTGATTGACATATACGATGCCCGCCATGATCAGCGCCTTTGCCTTCTCTCTCGATGAGGCCAGGCCCCTTTCCACCAGCAGAACATCCAGTCTCTTTTTTTCTTTCTTCATATTATTTTGTTCTGGTGATCAGGCCGACGATCAGTTCGCGCAGGAAATCATTGGAGACAGTCAGCGAATCAAACAGCTCGAGAGCTTCCTCTGACATTCTCCTGACGTCCTCAGCGGACTTATCGAGTCCGTGCATCGTCACATAAGTGACCTTGCCGTCCTTTTCATCGCTGCCTGTCAGCTTTCCGAGTTCTTCGCTGTCCCCGATCACGTCGAGGATATCGTCCTGGATCTGAAACGCGATCCCGATGTTCTCCGCGATCTTTCCCAGTTTCTCCACATCGCTGTCGGGCGCTCCGGCGAGGATCGCTCCGATCTCGAAGCCGCTCTCGATCATGCAGGCAGTCTTATGCTTGTGGATATAAGTAAGCGCTTCTTCAGTAGTATCCTTCGGATTCTTCTCCGCTTCCAGATCAGCGCACTGTCCGCCGACCATTCCAAAGATCCCCGCATTGCGCGCAAGAAGTTTCATGGCCTTTACGCAGCGGGCTGTTTCGGAAGAGTCCGTGCAGAAGTCAAACGCCTTCAGGGCAGTCTCATAGGCATAATTGAGAAGCGCGTCACCGGTCAGGATTGCCATGCCCTCACCGTAAACCAGCCATGTGGTCTTGCGTCCCCGCCTGTATTCATCATTGTCCATGGCAGGCATGTCATCGTGGACAAGGGAATAATTGTGGATCATCTCCAGCGCAGCCATAAACGGAGCAGCCAGTTCCTCCCTGCCGCCATACATGCTGCATGTCTCATACAAAAACAGCGGGCGAAGCCTCTTTCCTCCCGCCATGACACTGTATTGCATCGCCCTGACTACTACTTCAGCGAAGCGGTCGCCTCCTTCGAGCCTGTCCGCGTCAGGAAGCATCTCACAGAGTACTCTCTCACAATGTGCCGCCTTTTTAGCCAGAATATCTTCAAAACTCATCTGTCTCCCCCTCTGCGCTCAGCACCTGTACTTTTTTCTCAACTGTGTCGATCGTCTCATTGCAATAGCGGATCAGCTTCATCCCCTGTTCGTAGCAGCTAAATGATTCTTCCAGGGTCACGCCCGGCTCATCCATTTTCGCAAGGATCTTTCCGAGCATCTCGAATGCTTCCTCAATGCTCTTTGCCTCCTGCGCAGAAGATCCGTTCACAGTCATGCTGCCATTTTGATTATCCATGCTCTGTCCTTTCGTCACTTCGGATCCGGCAGCACGCGCAGCGCCTCTGCCTCTACTTTTCCGTCTTTAAGCCGTATGTTCAAAAAATCGCCGCGCTTTACCGTCTCTGCAGAGAGAACCGCTTTTCCGTCCCGGCTGCTTATATATCCGAAACCTGCGGATAATCTCGCCAGCGGCGAGCGCTGCTCCAGCTTAGCGGCATATACCCGCATGCTGTTTGCCGCCTCCGACAGTTTCCTGTCCATCCTGTTCTGCAGACGTTCTCTCCGATCGGCTTTCTGTCTGCATTCCCGGATCTTTCTCTCCATCGCCAGTGCCAGTTTTTCCTCACACTGTGCCGTATACATCCTTCTGTCGCGGATCCGCGACGAGGGTGACAGATGCGCAAGCTCTCTCCTGAGACTCTCCGTGTTTCTCCGAAGCACCCTGATCTGATCTTCCATTGCTGCCGCAAGCCTGTCTGAATAATGATCCAGGTCTCTCACGAACTGTTCATAGGAAAACACAGCCAGTTCTGCCGCAGCCGAAGGGGTAGGAGCCCTCAGATCCGCCACATAATCCGTGATCACAGTATCTGTCTCATGTCCTACTGCCGATATGATCGGTGTGCTGCAGGCAAATACAGCTTCCGCAACAGGCTCTTCGTTGAAAGCCCACAGATCCTCCAGTGACCCTCCGCCTCTTCCGATAATGATCACATCTACTCCGTACTCGTCGAGTCTGCGGATTCCTTCGCATATGCTTGCTGCAGCCTCCTGTCCCTGGACAATGGCCGGATATAATATGATCTGAAGGTAAGGATCGCGGCGAAGGGAGATGTTGATGATATCCTGTACCGCTGCGCCGGTGGGTGCTGTGACGACTCCGAGCCTTTTTATATAACGGGGCACGGGCTTTTTGTACATTTCGTCAAACATCCCGGATTCCTCAAGTCTGCGCTTGAGTTCCTCGTACCTTGCATTAAGGATTCCTGCGCCGTCCTGGATGATCCTGTTCGCATAGAGCTGGTAGCTGCCGCTTCGCTCGTAGACATCCACTTCTCCGGATACGATCACCTGATCGCCTTCCTGCATGCGAAAAGAAAGGCCTCGTCGGCGCCCCGCGAACATTACGCAGGAAAGCGTGCCCGAGGCATCTTTCAAAGTGAAATAAATATGACCTGAAGAATGGTATTTGCAGTTGCTCACTTCTCCGCGGACAAGAACGCCGTGGAGAAGATCGTCCTGCTCAAACATCCTCTTTACATACCGGTTGATCTCCGATACAGAAAATATCTTTCTCATATTCTCCTTGTGATAAAGGTCTCGCCCTTGCGCTCTGAGACGCTGCCGCCGGAAGAAGATCCGGGGCGGGAAGTCTTCTCATCCCTGTCTGAAGAAGATCTTTTACTTCTCTCCTTGCCGGAAATGCCGGCAAGAACACCGTTGATAAAGGCGCCTGACCCGTCTTCTCCGAACTTCTTCCCAAGTTCCACAGCTTCGTTGATGGCAACGCCTGTGGGAACCGAGTCGTCGTAAAGAATTTCGTATGTGCCCAGACGAAGGATCGCAAGCTCAACCTTAGGAAGGCGGCTCACCGTCCACCCCTCGAGCTTGTCATTCAGCGCTCTGTCGATCTCCTCAATATTCTCCAGGATCCTGCCGCACTTGCCGGTAATATACTCCCTGTCCTTTTCCGTGACAGTCATATCACCGCTTTCAAAGAAGAACTCCGCCTGTTCCTCCATCTCTACAGGGTCATTAAATTCTGTTCTGAAAAGCAGCTTAAAGATCTGCTCTCTCAAGCTCTTTCTGTTCATATAACCCGTCTTTCAATCATTAGTCGTTCATCTTGATACCGGATACACGAATATTGACATCCTTGACCTCAAGTCCGGTCATATTCTCAATAGAAGTCTTTACTCTGTCCTGTACCTTGCTGCATGTCTCGGGAATGCTGTATCCATAGACAAGCTCTACAGCCAGATCAGCCTGCACGCCTTCCTTGCTGACTTCCACCCTGACAGTCTTGCCGAGTCTCTTCATGCCGCCTTTGCTGACCGTATTCATGTCCAGCCCGCCGGCCATTCCTGAGACACCTTCAACTTCCATCGCCGCGAAAGCAGCGATAAGAGCAACCACGTCATCGGCGATCTTTACAGTACCGATGTCCAGTACATCACTATATCTCTCACCAGTATTCTTTTCCTGTGCCATAGAAAGCCTCCCGTTTAATATCTAAACCTTACCTGTATACTCTGCATATACATCATAATATTTTATCAGATTATGCAATCTTTGCCTATAGTCAGCCCCGGGAAAATTCTGCAAGCTCCAGCCCCTCGTTCCTGTCCAGAACCATCTGGACCGACCAGGGATTGATAAAGAGGAGCAAAGGATTGCCTTTAAGGTCCTCGACTCTCTTCATATCTGTCGTGCCGGTGATCCGCATGATATCCGTGTCGCACTTAGTGACCCAGCGTATATGCTCATACGGCAGCTGCTCAAGGATGATATCTACATTGTATTCGCTCTTAAGCCTGAACTGCAGAACATCAAACTGCAGCATACCCACAACTCCGCAGATGATCTCCTCCATGCCAGTATGAAGCTCTCTGAAGATCTGGATCGCGCCTTCCTGGGCGATCTGCTTGATCCCCTTGACGAACTGGTCTCTCTTCATGGTATCCACCTGGCGCACCCTCGCGAAGTGCTCAGGCGCGAATGTGGGGATGCCCTCATATCTGAATCCCGCTTTGGGCATGCAGAATGTATCGCCGATGGAATACAGGCCGGGATCAAAGATACCGATGATATCTCCTGCATAGGCCTCGCTCAGGATCTTTCTGTCGTCTGCCATGAGCTGCTGGGGCTGGGAAAGCCTCTGTACTCTTCCGCTCTGCACATGTTTGACATCCATGCCGATATCGTATCTTCCGGAGCATATGCGGATGAATGCGATCCTGTCTCTATGGGCTTTATTCATATTGGCCTGGATCTTGAATACAAAAGCCGAGAAGGCGTCCTCTACCGGATCCACCGGTCCCTGGTCCGTCATTCTCGCTGAAGGAGCCGGAGCCATCTCAAGGAAATGCCTGAGGAAGATCTCAACACCGAAATTGTTGAGAGCGGAGCCAAAAAATACCGGCGTCAGTTTTCCCGCCCTGACTTCTTCAAGATCAAAGCCTGCGCTTGCCCCGTCAAGAAGTTCCACTTCCTCGCGCAGCTGCTCCGCTGCGTCCTCACCCAGTTCGTCGAGGATCCTGTCCTCATCTGACATGGGGATCCTTGTCTGTGTCCCCTCTCTGGTACCCTTCTGGGTATCCGCATAGGTGATCACTTCTTCCTTTTCCCTGTCGAAAACGCCCTTGAAAGCTTTACCGGAACCGATCGGCCAGTTCATGGGACAAGTGTCTATGCCCAGATTCTTCTCGATATCGTCAAGAAGATCAAATGTATCCAGGGCGTCGCGGTCCATCTTATTGATAAATGTAAAGATCGGGATATGACGCATGGTACAGACCTTGAAAAGTTTCTTGGTCTGGGGCTCAACGCCTTTTGCTCCGTCAATGACCATCACCGCTGAATCCGCAGCCATAAGCGTGCGGTATGTATCCTCGGAGAAGTCCTGGTGACCCGGTGTATCCAGAATGTTGATGCAGCATCCGTCATATTCGAACTGCAGCACCGAACTGGTCACAGAGATTCCTCTCTGCTTCTCGATCTCCATCCAGTCCGACACCGCGTGTCTGGCTGTCGCCTTTCCCTTGACGCTTCCCGCGAGATTGATCGCTCCTCCGTACAGAAGGAACTTCTCCGTCAGCGTTGTTTTACCCGCATCGGGATGGGAAATGATCGCAAATGTCCGTCTGCGTGCGATTTCCTGCGCTGTTGTTGACATAATCTATTCTCCTGCTTCAAATAACTGATTCGTATAACTGCATAATGAACCCGGCAAAGCCAGCGCATTTTTTACAAATGCCCTGGCCTGCCGGGTTTTAATGAGTCCTATTACTTATTCTTTTTCTGCTTGTTTACGTCCTTCATGGAGAAGCTCAGTCTTCCCATTCTGTCCTTGCCGAGGCAGACTACGGTGACCTTGTCGCCCAGAGTCAGCACATCTTCGACATGCTCGATGCGGCGGTTCGCGATCTTGGAGATGTGAACCATGCCTTCCTTTCCGGGAGCAAACTCGATGAACGCGCCGAATTCCTTGATGCTGACGACTGTGCCGTCAAGAACCTGGCCTTCCTCGAATTCAGAAACGATAGTATTGATATACTTCTTGGCAAGTTCCATGCCCTTGGCGTCATTGCCGCAGATGGAAACGCTGCCGTCATCCTCGATATCGATCTGTACGCCGGTGCGCTTGATGATCTCATTGATGGTCTTTCCGCGCTGGCCGACAACTTCACCGATCTTCTCAGGATCGATCTGCATATAGTCGATCTTGGGAGCGTACTCATTAACTGTCTCACGAGGCTCGGCGATAGCTTCTTTCATGACGCCGTTCATGATGAACTCGCGTGCCTCTTTGCATCTTGCGATGGCGCCTTCCACGATCGCTCTTGTGAGACCGTGGATCTTGATGTCCATCTGGATCGCAGTGATACCCTTATGCGTTCCTGTTACCTTGAAGTCCATGTCTCCGAAGAAGTCCTCAAGGCCCTGGATATCGGTAAGAAGTACGAAATCTTCATCCTTGTCGCCTGTGACAAGACCGCAGCTGATGCCGGCCACCTGTGATTTGATCGGAACGCCTGCTGCCATAAGTGCCATACAGGAAGCACAAGTGGACGCCATGGAGGTAGATCCGTTGGACTCAAAAGTCTCGGATACGGAACGGATGGAATAAGGGAACTTGTCAACAGTGGGAAGTACAGGGATCAGAGCTCTCTCTGCAAGAGCGCCGTGTCCGATCTCTCTGCGTCCGGGTCCTCTGGAGACTCTTGTCTCACCAACGGAGTATGCCGGGAAATTGTACTGATGAACGTATCTCTTCTCTGTGATATTGGGGTCAAGGCCCTCAACTCTCTGTGCCTCGGAAAGAGGAGCAAGAGTTACAACATTGCAGATCTGGGTCTGTCCGCGGGTAAACATTGCGGAACCATGTACTCTGGGGATCAGGTCGACTTCCGCGGAAAGAGGACGGATCTGGTTCAGCTCACGGCCGTCGGGACGCTTGTGGTCCTTGAGGATCATCTTTCTTACAGTCTTCTTCTCATACTGATAGACTGCCTCGTCAAGGATCGCCAGCCACTCTTCCTTATCAGCAAAAGCTTCTCTGAGCTTCTCGGTAACAGCTGCGACATTGTCCTCGCGGGTCTGCTTGTCGTCTGTAAATACAGCCACTTCCATCTCTGCCGGACGAACGATCTCACGGATAGCCGCGAACATCTCTTCAGGGATCGCGCAGCTGATGTATTCTCTCTTAGCCTTGCCGCACTCAGCAGCGATCTGATTAATCCACTCGATGATCTTCTTGTTCTGCTCATCTGCCATGTAGATGTAGCGGATCATATCCTCTTCAGGGATCTCATTAGCGCCGGCTTCGATCATGATGACCTTGTCAGCTGTAGAAGCAACAGTCAGGCACAGATCGCCGAAGTCCCACTGCTCCTGGCTGGGATTGATGATCACTTCGCCGTCCACAAGACCGATCTGGGTCGCTGCGCAGGGACCGTCAAACGGAATATCGGAAATTGTCGTTGCCAGAGAAGCACCGATCATTGCGAGCATCTCAGGTCTGCACTGAGGGTCAACGCTCATGACCATGCACTCAAGAGTGACGTCGTTTCTCATATCCTTAGGGAAAAGAGGACGCATAGGTCTGTCGATGACGCGGCTTGTAAGGATCGCGTTCTCGCTGGGCTTGCCTTCTCTCTTATTGAATCCGCCGGGCATCTTGCCGACTGCATAATACTTCTCGCTGTACTCTACGCTGAGCGGGAAGAAATCGATTCCCTCACGAGGTGTTGCACTTGCAGTTGCTGTAGAAAGAACAGTTGTCTCACCGTATCTTACGAGAGCGGAACCGTTTGCAAACTGCGCGATCTTACCGGTCTCGACTACCAACGGTCTGCCGGCGATTTCAGTTCTGAAAATCTTTTCCATCTGAAACTCCTTTTCGAAAAAAATAAATTTTGGGTAAAGGAGGTAGTTCGTAGATTCACGGTCCGAGCAAATTAAAAGGCTCGATGTTCGGGCAGTCAATCTACACACTACACTCCTTCTCGAACCTTTTAATTATATACTAAA
>CACZXG010000085.1 GCA_902785055.1 uncultured Lachnospiraceae bacterium | reverse complement strand
GGGCTGTACTCGAACATGAAATTGCCGTCAGTCTCATCAGCAAGCTCTTTAAGGAGTTTCGCTCCGTCCACAGCAAGTTTTTTGATCTCTTCTTTGTTCTTCTTAAAGACCTGTTCCCTCTGCGCCACGGAAGTGGAATTGTAGAGATGGACCACCGCCTTCGGCGCTCCCTTTACAGCTTCAAAGGTCTTGCGGATGATGTGCTCCCTGGCCTGGGTGAGGACCTGGATCGTGACATCGTCCGGAATCATGTTTCTCTCGATGAGAGCGCGAAGGAAGACATACTCCGTCTCAGAAGCTGCGGGGAATCCCACTTCGATCTCCTTAAAGCCGACCTTCACCAGCATGCGGAAATACTCGATCTTCTCTTCGAGGCTCATGGGCTCGATCAGGGCCTGGTTGCCGTCGCGCAGGTCGACGCTGCACCAGATCGGAGCCTTCTCGATATGATCCTTTTTCGCCCAGTCCAGGCATTCTTCCGGAGGGAGAAAATATTGACGCATGTACTTCCTGTAGTTCATCATTGCTTTGTCCTCTCAATCTTTTGATCCATTCGGTTTAAAATTTATCAAAAACCGTGATTTGATTTTATTCCTATAACCAAAGAATTAGAATGATTATATTTACTCTGTTTTGCTGATTATTTTTAACAACCGGGTCGACACCTGCCCTGCTGCTTATCGCACAAAAAAAGAAGCCGCATCATGCGATGCAGCTTCTCCGTTTTATCCTGATACAGATCATTTGCCTTCAAAAGCAAGTACGGAATCTACACGATATCCTTCCAGGAACTTGCGGCCGTTCAGGCCTGCCAGTTCGATCATGAAGAGCATGTCGACAACTTCGCCGCCCAGTTTCTCAACGAGCTGCGCCATAGCCTTCGCTGTTCCGCCCGTCGCCAGAAGGTCATCAACAACGAGACATTTCTGTCCGGGCTTTATAGCATCGATGTGCATCTCCAGCGTTGCCTTGCCGTATTCCAGGTCATAATCCACAGCGATGGTCTTCCAGGGGAGTTTGCCCTTCTTGCGGATCAGGACCAGCGGTTTGTGAAGGTTGTAGGCTAACGCCGCGCCGTAAATGAAGCCGCGGGATTCCGCGCCGACGATCACGTCAAAATCTAAATCCTTGATCAGGTCCTGCATAGAATCGATCGCGAGCTGAAGGCCGTCAGCATCCTGGAAAACTGTTGTAATGTCTCGGAACATAATGCCGGGCTCCGGAAAATCCGGAATTGTACGGATATAATCTTCTAATTTCTTCATGATTACCCCTTTTCTGTATGCGTAGGTGTAGAGTTCTAAGAATACCCTTTATTATAGCACGGCAGGGGGTCACTGAGTATCCCCGTAATGGACCACGACAGGCATATTTTCATCAACCAGTTCATAGACAGTCGGCATCACCTTAGGCGGGATATTGACGCAGCCGTGGGATCCGTTCCATTTCCAGATATTTCCGCCGAAAGAGTAGCGCCAGTCCGCGTCATGAAGGCCGATGCCGGTATCCGTGAGGCGGATCCAGTACTCTACCGGTGTCTCGTATCCCCACTCTCCGTCGTCCTGTTTGTCTCCTCTCAGCACCGTGTCTCTCTTTTTGTCATAGGCAAAAAATGCCCCCGCCGGGGTCCTGTGCTCCTTGTCGTTAAGTCCTGAGACCACATCTGTTTCCAGGATCACCTCTCCGTTTTTATAGATCCACAGATGCTGTTTCGAAAGATCGACTTCCACATATGTGCTGCCGAAGCCGTGGTTGTCATCTGGCTCCGCCGCCTCCGTTCTGCGGTAGACCGGCTCACGCTCGACCTGTTCATTTTCGTCCAGTTCTTCCCACAGCTGTTCCGCTTCTTTTTTCTTTTCTATGCGGTAGCCGTAGTAACCTTTTCCGGGCACCGTGATCTCATCTCCGTCGTGCGTGGTAAAGGCATGCTCTTTATAGACCGTGTCTACTTCGTCAGCAAGTTCTTTTACATAGTCCGCGATACAGCTCTCCCATACATCGTCGTCTCTGTAATAGTCGCCCTCGTCATCTACTTCCAGCCAGTCCTTGAGGATCGGTCCGTCCAGGACCTTCGTCCTGCCGCCCGGCAGCTGATAGACGACTCTGCCTCCTGCCAGCTCATTGAGCTGCTCCGCCTCTTTATTCAGATCCTCATCCTCTTTCCTGACCTCGGGATAACTGTATACCCCTTCCGTGTTCTCAAGATCGACGGAGCCGATTTCTTTGTTCACAGCGGTGAGCACAGTATTCCTCACAAGTTCAGGATCCAGAGTTGTGCCCTCCACTTCCGGAACGACTGTGAAAGCGCCGTCCACGTAGCCCAGATAAGCATCCTGAGGCGCGATCATTGCATTCACATTCATTTGCGGCATCGCGTCAAGCAATTTCAGGAGCTTCTCTTTGGAATACTCCTTCTTTTCGCTGATCTCATGGGTATTGCTTCTAATGAGCCCTTTTCCCCACAGATACGGATTTTGCTGCGCCAGGATCGAATCCAGGCTTCCGTCCGCCACATAGTGGTAATCTATATCTTCAGCAGAAATAGAAAGCCCTTCTCCGTCCCTGAACGTCACCTTGAGGTCGTACTCCCCCAAAATCTCTTCCATCTCGGTGACCGTGTGTCCGGCGGCTTCCACGCCGTTGATCACAGTACCGGGAATAAAAGAGTCCCTGTAGTCCAGTGCCTGATTGATATACAGACTTCCGGCGAGCACCGCCGCCGAAAGCACGGCCGCGGCCGCTCCCTGTTTTATCTCGTTTTTTCTCTCGATCATATTCCTATCCTGCTAAAAACCCCGAAAACAGTTCGTTTTCGGGGTTGGACAAACAATATTCCGCAGAGATTATCTCTTGCTGAACTGAGGTGCACGACGAGCGCCCTTCAAGCCGTATTTCTTTCTTTCCTTCATACGAGGGTCTCTTGTCAGGAAGCCGGCTTTCTTCAGAACGGGTCTGAACTCAGCGTCTGCTTCGCAAAGTGCACGAGCGATGCCGTGACGGATCGCGCCTGCCTGGCCGGTTGTGCCGCCGCCCTTAACAGTGATCTTGAAATCATACTGATCCACAGTCTGGGTCTCAACCAGAGGCTGTCTCACGATAACCTTCAGAGTCTCAAGTCCGAAGTAATCGTCGATGGTTCTGCCGTTGATGGTCATCTCGCCCTTACCGGGGGTCATAAAAACTCTGGCAACAGAGGATTTCCTTCTGCCTGTTCCATAGTAAGTGGTTGCTTTAGCCATTTTTATCTCCTTTCAGTCTCCGATTAGAACTTAAGCTCTTCAGGCTTCTGGGCTGCGTGATTGTGCTCGCCGCCTTCGTAAACGTACAGCTTCTTGTACATCTGCTCGCCGAGTCTTCCCTTAGGAAGCATTCCGCGGACAGCCTTCTCGACAACCCTGACGGGCTTCTTCGCGAGCATCTCACGAAGTGTTGTGTACTTCGCGCTGCCGACGTACTCGGAATGTCTGAAGTAGATCTTCTGATCAAGCTTCTTGCCGGTGACCTTGACCTTGCCGGCGTTAAGAATGATCACATAATCGCCTGTGTCAAGGAAAGGGGTGAAGATCGGCTTGTTCTTGCCGCAAAGGACCTTCGCGACTTCGGAAGCAAGACGACCAAGGGTCATATCAGTAGCGTCAACTACATACCATTTTCTCTCGATCTTCGCTGCGCTAGGCATATAGGTTTTCATCATATATCCTCCATTATCAGTTAACTGTCACAGATAGTCAAAAATGTGCGATTCGCAGTCGGTGGATGATCCAAAACCGGGGAGTTTGGGCATCAAAAAAGACGCAGTTCATCACCGTCGCACCCGAATATTATAAGATGCGGTTATGCGCTTGTCAATTTAATTATTACTATTTTTCATATTTTTGTCAGATTTCCCGCCGAGAATCTGATAGCGCACAAGGGTCAATCCTTCCGGCGGCGCTGTGGGACCCGCCTTGCTCCTGTCACACGCGCTCAGAATGGCTTTCATCTGCGCCGGCTCGATCGCGCCGCGCCCGACTTCCATCAGCGTACCCGCGATGATGCGGACCATATTGTATAAAAACCCTGTTCCGCTGACCCGGATCACGATCTCCCTTGGAGATACCGCCTTGCGCCCGGAAGTCGGATCTGCGGCTGCGCGGGCACTCTCCGGCTCTGTTCCCAAGCCGTTCTCTCTGTAGAAAGAAGTCATGTCCGCCGCTCTCTCAGCGGTCCGCTCCTCCTCGCAGGATCTCTCGATCACTTCGATCTCAGTAATGGTCCTCATCGTGGTCTGCGCCTGGGTGTGGACGCTGCAGAAACTCTTGAAATCGTGCTCTCCGACGAGATCCCGCGCCGCTTCCCGCATTCTTTCCACATCAAAGGGAGTATAAGAATAGTATGTATACCTCCCTCTGCGCGGAGAAGGAAAACGCGCGTTGTAGATCACATAATCATAGGTCTTGACCGTGTCGCAGAATCTCGGGTGGAAATCCGCAGGCACTTCCCTTGAATCCTGCACACATATCTGCCCGGGAAGGCGTACGTTCAGGGCGTTCGCAAACTTTTCCGGCGGAATGCGGCTCTCGGTGTCAAACACTGCGAGATTGCACAGCGCATGCACCCCGGCGTCCGTCCGGCTCGCTCCGCTGACCTCGGTCTCAACGCCTGTAAGCTCCGTGACCGCTCTGTTCAGTTCTCTCTCTATGGTCGGGACTCCGCTCTTCTGTGCCTGGAATCCCGAATATCCGGTGCCGTCATAGGCCACCGTGAGAAGTATTCTCTTCATAGCTTGCCACCGCATAAGGCCTTATGACAGGCCGGCCCGTTTTCTAGAAAAAGATCCTTGTCAAAATACAGATGACAAAGAACGCCAGAAGCACCATATACGCGACATGGTCCCTGCCATGGTAGACAAGGGGCTTCATTTTGGTCCGTCCTTCGCCGCCGCGATAACATCTCGCCTCCATTGCCATGGCAAGGTCATTGGCCCTTCTGAAAGCCGAGATGAAGAGAGGTACCAGAAGGGGAACCATGCTCTTTATCTTTTTGATAATATTTTTGCTCTCGAAATCCGCTCCTCTTGCGATCTGCGCCTTCATGATCTTGTCCGTCTCCTCCATGAGGATCGGTATAAAGCGCAGCGCGATGGACATCATCATGGCGATCTCGTGGACAGGCACATGTACCTTTTTAAGAGGTCTCAGGAGGCTCTCCAGTGCGTCCGTCAGCTGAGTCGGCGTAGTGGTCAGCGTCATGATCGACGAGCCCAGGATCAAAAGGCTCAGCCTTACCGCCATCTTAACGGCAAAGGTGAGGCCTTCCCTGGTGATCTTAAAGATGCCGGCCTGCCAAATCACTTCGCCCGGTGTCAGAAAGAGGTTGAACACCACTGTGATCAGAAGAAGAAATACGATCGTCTTCATGCCCCTGACAATATACCGGAACGGTACATTGGAGAGCATGATCATTACAGCGAGAAACAGACCTGCCAGCAGATATCCGGCAAAAGAGTCTACCACAAACAGAGAGATCAAATAGACAAAGGTTCCTACAAGCTTCACTCTGGGATCGAGTCTGTGCAGCAGGGAATCCGTCTGATAATATTGGCCAAGTGTAATTGAATCAAACATGCAGTTCCCTCCGATGTGCCATGATCTCCGCCGCAGCTTCCTCTACTGTCAGGGCGTCGGTACTCACATCGAGACCTTTTTCCTTGAGCAGTTTCATAATATAGGTGATCTGCGGTGCGGCAAGTCCAAGGCTCTCCAGCTCCTGTACATGTCTGAACACCTTCACGGGTTCGTCATCATACAGAAGTTTGCCGCCTCCCATAACCATGATCCGGTCAACATAACGGGCGACGTCATCCATACTGTGGGAGACAAGGATGATCGTCATATTGAGTCTCTTCTTCATATCCGAGATCATTCCCAGGATCGAGTCCCTGCCTTTGGGATCCAGGCCCGCGGTGGGCTCGTCAAGGATCAGGATCTTCGGACGCATAGCCAGTACGCCGGCGATCGCCGCGCGCCTTTTCTGTCCTCCTGACAGGTCAAAGGGCGATGACTTGTAGTACTTCTCCGGCATATGAACACTCTCCAGAGCTTCAAGCGCCCTCTTTTTGGCTTCCTCATCGCTCAGTCCAAGGTTTTTGGGACCGAACATTACGTCCGTGAGCACGTCGATCTCAAAGAGCTGGTGCTCAGGATACTGAAATACCAGTCCCACATCCGAGCGGAGCTTCTTTTTGTCGAAATTCTCCCCGTTGATATCCTCGCCGTTATAATAAATGTGTCCTGAAGTCGGCTTGAGAAGGCCGTTCAGCGTCTGCACAAAAGTGGATTTTCCTGAGCCTGTATGCCCGATCAGCCCGATGAACTGATTGTCCGGGATCTCTGCCGAGATGTGGTCGAGAGCAGTCACCTGCATTGCCGTTCCCCGCTCATACTCGAAGCTGATATCATCAATCCTGATACCCATGGGCAGCCTCCTTCTTCGCGCAATCCTCGCCGGGGTCAATGTTTTGACCTGTCTGTCCGTCCAGCAAAGCGGCCGCCAGCTCCTCTTTGGTCAAAATACTGTCCGGTATCTTCAGTCCCATCCCGCGAAGTTCATGGGCCAGCAGCGTCACCTGCGGCACATCGAGCTGCAGTTCTTTCATACGGTCCACCTGGCTGAAGATCTCTCTGGGCGTTCCCTGCATTGCAACCTTGCCCCGGTCCATAACAATGATCCGGTCCGCGTTAATGGCTTCCTCCATGTAGTGGGTGATCAGAATTACCGTGATCCCCTTAGTGCGGTTAAGTTTCATGGCCGCACTGATGACTTCTCTTCGTCCGTTTGGATCAAGCATAGCTGTGGGTTCGTCCAGGATTATGCACTTGGGCTCCATGGCGATGACGCCTGCTATGGATACTCTCTGCTTCTGACCTCCGGACAGGCGGTTGGGAGACTTCTTGCGATGTTCCCACATGCCTACTGTCTTGAGGCTGTATTCCACTCTCTGCCAGATCTCTTCTGTGGGGACACCGATGTTCTCGGGTCCGAATCCAACGTCCTCTTCGACAACCTGCGCTATGATCTGATTGTCCGGATTCTGGAATACCATTCCCGCCTCTCTGCGGATCTCCCAGAGATTTTTCTCATCCTTGGTATCGAGTCCGTCAACCCATACCGTTCCCTCCGTGGGGAAAAGCAGAGCATTGAGATGCTTGGCAAGAGTCGACTTGCCGGATCCATTGTGTCCCAGGACAGCTATGAACTGCCCCGCTTTCACATCGAGATCAACGCCGTCAACAGCACGCTGCGTGCCCGCCGCATTGCCTTCGTCATCCCTCTTAATATAGTCGTGTATCAGTTTCTGTATTTTGATCATAGACGTCTGTCCTTCATCCTTGCTGAACACAGGAAAGCCTCCGAGAAATGATTTCCCGGAGGCCAAATAACTCATTATCCGTCAGATAACTTATAGTAATCAGACAAACTCAAGTACGACTTCCATCGCACCGTCGCCGCGTCTCTGACCGATCTTGATGATTCTGGTATAGCCGCCGTTACGGTTCGCGTACTTGTTGCCGTACTCGCTGAACAGCTTTTCAACAAGATCCACGTTCTTGGAGTTCTTCTTGCGGGCCTTGCCGTCAGCCGGAACTTCAACAACGGGGTACAGATAGCGCATCAGCTGTCTTCTTGCATGCAGACGAGCAGGGGAATCCTTCTTCACCTTCTTCTCTACAGTATCAAAAACAGTGACTCTCTTGCCGTCAACGACTTCCTTGACGCGCTTGCCGTCCTTGTCCTTGCGGGCAACCTTAGCCTGAACGGTAACTTCTTCGTAGTCGTCTTTGTGCTTTGCAGCCAGAGTGACCATGGGCTCCACGATCTTCTGGACTTCCTTAGCTCTCGCCTCAGTTGTAACGATTCTTCCCTTGTAGATCAGGGCTGTTACCTGGTTGCGGAGCAGAGCTTTTCTGAGTTTGGTCTTCTTACCGAGTTTTCTGTACATTGCCATTTTATTTTCCTCCTTTATGACAGCGCCGAAGGAAGCACTCTTTGGACTTTACCTTCCTTCGGTTCGCGGATCTTCCGCTGCCGTCGACCGCCTCGCACTCTTCGGTTTTACCTCGGCGGAATCATCAGTGATAGCAGTTACTGGACAACTTCCTCGCTGTTATTGAGGGAAAGTCCCAGTTCCTTGAGCTTCTCAAGAACTTCCTCAAGAGACTTGCGGCCCAGGTTGCGGACCTTCATCATCTCATCGGGAGTCTTGTTGCAGAGTTCCTCAACAGTGTTGATGCCTGCTCTCTTGAGGCAGTTGTAGGAACGAACGGAAAGCTCCAGCTCATCGATGCTCATCTCGAGAACTTTCTCTTTCTGGTCATATTCCTTTTCAACCATGATCTCTGCGGTCTTGGCGTTTTCGGACAGGTCGATGAACACGCTCAGGTGCTCGCTCAGAACCTTTGCTGCAAGGCTTACTGCCTCGTCAGGACCAATCGTGCCGTTTGTTGTAACATCAAGTGTGAGCTTATCGTAGTCAGTCTGCTGTCCGACACGAGTATTCTCGACTGTGACGTTGACTCTTTCTACGGGAGTGTAGATCGAATCTACAGGGATAACACCGATCTTAGTATCAGGTGTCTTGTTCTTGTCAGAGCTGATGTAGCCTCTGCCTTTTGTGATCGTAAGCTCGATGAACAGCTTAGTGTCCTTTCCGCTGAGTGTAGCGATCACAAGGTCAGGATTCATGATCTGAACGTCCTGGTCAACCTGAATATCAGAAGCGCGCACTACGCCTTCGCCCTCATACTCGATATAAGCATTCTTGGGCTCGTTCGTCTCGCTGCTGTTCTTGATAGCAAGACCTTTGATATTCATGATGATCTCAGTAACATCTTCCTTGACTCCGGGAATAGATCCGAACTCATGCTGCACGCCGTCAATCTTGACCTGGCTTACAGCTGCACCGGGAAGAGAAGAAAGCATGATCCTTCTGAGTGAATTTCCAAGAGTGATGCCGTAGCCTCTCTCAAGGGGTTCCACTACAAATCTGCCATACTTCTTATCATCGGAGATCTCCACGACCTCGATGCTCGGTCTCTCAAAATCAAACACGCGAATACCTCCTTTGCGCGGCTCATCGTCATTAAATAAGCATAATAAACCTGCCTGCGCGTCGCCGCGCAGTGCAGGTATTTATCGTATTACTTGGAATACAACTCGACGATAAGCATCTCATCAACAGGGACATCGATCTGCTCCCTGCGGGGAAGTGCGCTCACGGTGCCCTTGAGGGCTTCCTTGTCGACGACTACCCACTCGGGAGTCAGTCTTCCGGCCGTTACTTCCATGATATCCTTGAAGCGCTGGATAGACTTGGAGCTTTCCTTAACCTCTACAACATCACCGGCTTTAACGCGGTAAGAAGGAAGGTTGATGCATTTTCCGTTCACGAAGATGTGCTTGTGTCCTACGACCTGTCTTGCCTCACGTCTGGTTCTTGCAAAGCCCATACGGAAGACAACATTGTCAAGACGGCTCTCAAGCATGGTCATGAGGTTCTCACCGGTCATGCCCTTCATTCTGTCAGCCTTCTCATAGTAATTTCTGAAAGGCTTCTCAAGAACGCCATAGATGAATTTAGCTTTCTGCTTCTCGCGAAGCTGAAGGCCGTACTCACTCATCTTACGGCTTCTGCGGATCAGAGTTCTCTTGGACTTCTTGTCATAGCCAAGGAATGTGGGGTCCAGATCGAGGGATCTGCATCTTTTCAGTACTGGTGTCTTATCAACTGCCATGATGGCTCCTTTCTGTCACGGTCTTAGCCGTGATTGTTGTTTACAACACGCTTGCGCGTGCCTTCTTCCAAGTATTTGTTACTATATCCAATCTCTGTTAAGAGCATCAGACTCTACGTCTCTTAGGCGGACGGCATCCGTTGTGAGGAACGGGAGTTACATCGGTGATGGAGATGATCTCCAGACCATTTGCATTGAGTGCGCGGATCGCTGCTTCTCTTCCTGAACCCGGTCCCTTAACAAATACATCGACTGCCTTCAGTCCATGAATCTGCGCAGCCTTGGTAGCTGTCTCTGCTGCCATCTGTGCTGCATAGGGAGTAGATTTCCTTGAACCTTTGAATCCAAGACCGCCTGCACTTGCCCAGCTCAGTGCGTTGCCCTGAGCGTCTGTCAGAGTAACGATTGTGTTGTTAAAAGAAGACTGGATGTGCGCCTGTCCGCGTTCAACGTTTTTCTTGACACGTCTTGCAGCTTTTCTTCTAGCTGCAGCATTCTGCTTTGCCATAAAACTAACCTACTTTCTTTCCCTTTATTAGTGAATATTATTTCTTCTTGTTTGCGATGGTCTTCTTGGGACCCTTTCTGGTTCTGGCATTGTTCTTGGTGTGCTGACCGCGAACAGGGAGACCTCTTCTGTGACGGATGCCTCTGTAGCAGCCGATTTCGGTGAGGCGCTTGATATTCATAGCGATCTCACGGCGAAGGTCACCTTCTACCATATACTCCTCAGCAATAACTTCGCTGAGTTTCTGTACTTCTTCATTAGTCAGATCTCTGCAGCGGGTGTCAGGGTTGACGCCTGCCTTCTCGACGATCTTGGTTGCACTTGTACGGCCGATTCCATAAATGCTTGTCAGGCCGATCTCGACGCGCTTATCTCTAGGTAAATCTACACCTGCGATACGAGCCATTTTGTTATTCCTCCATAATAAATACTTATTTCGTTACTGATTGACTGGGGCTCATGAACAGCCCAACCGGTAATGACCGGTCTTTCCGCTGCGATTCCGTCACAGCCCGCGTGCCGTCAAATGCACACGGATTCCAGATTCAGCAGGGTATCAAAGAGTAATTCGCGGCTGCGACAGCCGGCAAATGGCTCTTTATTAACCCTGTCTCTGTTTGTGCTTCGGATTCTCGCAGATGATCCTGATACCCTTGCGCTTAATGACTTTGCACTTATCGCAAATAGGCTTTACAGAAGCTCTTACTTTCATAGTCTTCTCCTTTCATCATTCTCTGCAATTTCCCTGCACGCACAAGCGGGTCTTCATGCACGCACAAATAAGAATTCGCGTTACGAATTCTTTACAGCCTTTGCATTATATCACACGGCTATGCCGATAGCAAATGTTTTCTGCAATCTCTCCGGATGTTTTTTTATTTGTCTCTCCAGATGATTCTGCCCTTTGTCAGGTCATAGGTGGACATCTCCAGGGTCACTTTATCCCCCGGCAGGATTCTGATGAAATTCTGTCTGAGCTTGCCGCTGATATGAGCGAGAATAATTGCTCCGTTCTCAAGTTTGACGCGGAAAAGCGTATTGGGAAGTTTTTCAATTACCACACCCTCGAGTTCAATGACATCTGCTTTTGACACTTTTAATCCTCCAAAATATTAACAATTGCCGCAAAGACATCTTTCATGTCCTGTGTCCCGTCGACTTCCCTGAGAACTCCCTGGGCCTTGTAGAAGTCGATCAGCGGCTGTGTAGCTTCGTGGTATACATTCAGTCTGTTCAAAACAGTCTCAGGCTTGTCATCTTTTCTAAGGACCAGCTCAGTGCCGCATACGTCACAGATTCCTTCCTTCTTCGGAGGAATGTACTGAATGTGATAGGTGGCGCCGCAGTTAGGGCAGGATCTTCTGCCGCTCATGCGATTGACAATGTTTTCATCCGGTACTTCAACATCGATAGCGTGATCGATCTTGGTGCCGTTCTTTTCAAGCTGCGCAGTGAATACTTCCGCCTGAGGGATAGTTCTGGGGAAACCGTCGAGGATATATCCCTTCTCGCAGTCAGGCTGCGCGACTCTGTCGATCACCAGGTCGACGGTCAGCTCATCGGGCACAAGGTTGCCTGCATCCATATATGCTTTTGCTTTTTTGCCCAGTTCTGTGCCGTTCTTAATGTTGGCACGGAAGATATCTCCGGTCGAGATATGCGGGATTCCGTACTTCTCCGCGATCATCTCAGCCTGCGTTCCTTTACCCGCTCCGGGTGCTCCCAGCATAACGATCTTCATTGTAACCTCCGTTTCTGAGCCTTGGCTCTGAAGCTTGACATTAAATCAATGTTTTGTCATTGTTGCGCACCAAACCGGAGGCGGCGAAACCCCACATTCCACCGTCTCCGGACCATTTACTTAAATCACTCGTTCAGGAATCCCTTATAGTTTCTGACCATCATCATGGACTCAACCTGCTTGATCGTCTCGAGCACAACGCTGACCACGATGATCAGGCTCGTTCCTCCGAAAGATACGGAAGCGTTGAACACGCCTCTGAAGAAGAACGGAAGAATACCGACGATCGTAAGGCCGATCGCGCCGATGAAGATGATGTAGTTAAGGATCCTGTTCAGATAATCGCTCGTAGGCTTGCCGGGACGGATACCCGGGATGAAGCCGCCGCGCTTTTTCAGGTTATCTGCAATCTCCAGCGGATTGAATGTGATCGATGTATAGAAGTATGCGAAGAAGATCAGCAATGCTATATACACGAGCATACCCAATGTGTACTTGATCTGTCCGGGATTGCACCAATAGGATGAGGAAAGATAGCGGAGGACCTCCGACCAGATTCCTGTTCCTTTGTAGCCGGCCAGTGTGGAGATGATCACAGGGAACTCCATAAGGGAGGATGCGAAGATGATCGGCATAACGCCTGCCGTATTCACCTTGAGGGGAATTACGGAGTTGGCTCCACCGACAAGTCTCCTGCCCTGAATCTTCTGAGCATACTGTACCGGGATCCTTCTCTCTGCATCGTTAAGGAAAATTACCATAACTACCATAAGCACGATGATCGCAATGATGATCACTGCGGCAACTGCGCCGATGGCAATAGTCTTGCCAAATACGAACTGAGAGAAAAGTGAAGCGATGTCCTGAGGCATTCTGGAAATGATATTGATCGCAAGTACGATCGAGATACCGTTTCCAATACCCTTCTCGGTGATCTGTTCACCGACCCACATGAGGAATGCACTGCCTGCAGTCAGGGTGCAGATCACCATGATGATACTCAAGGCATTGTATTCTTCAAGCAGGCCCTGTCTTCCGAATCCGATCGCCATTGCTGCCGATTCCATAAGGGCAAGGGCAACCGTGACATAACGGGTAATGGATACAAGGAGCTTTCTTCCCTCTTCTCCTTCTTTCTGCATTTCCTCAAGTTTGGGAATTGCAATTGTAAGAAGCT
Organism: uncultured Lachnospiraceae bacterium; assembly: GCA_902785055.1. GTDB lineage: Bacteria > Bacillota > Clostridia > Lachnospirales > Lachnospiraceae > CAG-791. The sequence goes on along the minus strand of CACZXG010000085.1, from coordinate 4,101 downwards.
GGATGATGATGGAAGAAGTAATATAGGGTGTAATGTTCAGTGCCAGTATGGACATGTTTAAGAAAGAACCGCCTGTGAACGCGTCCACAAAGCTGAACGTATCACCGGTCTGCGCAGCAAACCAGTTACTGAAATACGTTCTGTCGATACCGGGCGCGGGAAGCTGTGATCCGATACGGATCACAACCATCATGGCCAAAGTATAGAGCAGCTTCTGGCGGATCTCTTTCATTCTAAAAGCATTTTTTACAGACTCTAACATAAACACAGACCTCTTTTGTAAAACGGGTTATGCCGTCTTTCCCTCAGTTTATATACATTGGAAAAGACGGCGAGTTTTCCGTATTTATTCAGCGACTTCAGCTGTACCGCCTGCGGCTTCGATCTTAGCCTTGGCAGAGGCACTGTATGCGTCAACCTTAACGTTGAGCTTCTTGGAAAGATCTCCGCATCCGATGATCTTTACGCCATCTCTGGATTCTTTGATGATTCCGATCTCTTTAAGTGCCTGTACATCAACAGTTGCGCCATCTTCGAACTTCTCAAGTCTTGTGATGTCGATCGCAACGATATCTTTGCTGTTGTAGCATTTGAAGCCTCTCTTAGGAAGTCTTCTGTACAGAGGCATCTGGCCGCCTTCGAATCCCGGTCTGGGAGCGCCGGAACGAGCCTTCTGTCCCTTGTGTCCGTAACCTGCGGTCTTTCCGTTTCCGGAAGCGTGGCCGCGGCCTTTTCTGTATTTGCTGTGCTTGGAACCGTCAGCAGGTCTTAAATTTGATAATTCCATTTTGTACCTCCCTTAGTCCAGTTCTTCCACCTTGACCATGTGGCTGATCAGACGGATCTGGCCTCTGGTTGCGGCGTTGTCAGGCAGAATCACGAAGCTGTTAAGTTTCTTAAAGCCCATGGATTCCACGATTTTTCTATTCTTCGGAACTGCACCGATGGTAGACTTGATCAGAGTGATCTTAAGCTTTTTCGGCTCAGCCTTTGTCTCTTTTACATCTGTAGGCATACCAATTCTCCTTTCGGCTTGCTTGCGCTGTTATCAGCCCTTGAGGTCAGCAACGCTCTTTCCGCGTCTTGCAGCGACTTCTTCCGGAACCTTCAGCTGGCTGAGGCCGTTGATGGTCGCAAGAACAACGTTCTGCTTGTTGTTGGAGCCCAGGGACTTGGTTCTGATGTTCTTAATTCCTGCAAGTTCGCATACCGTACGAGCGGGACCGCCAGCGATGATACCGGTACCATCGGGGGATTTCTTAAGCAGAACCTGTGCAGAGCCGTACTTTCCGATATAATCGTGAGAAATACTGGAAACCTCGTCGAGTGCTACGCTTACAAGATTCTTTGCAGCGTCTTCTCTGCCCTTGCGGATCGCTTCCGGAATTTCAGTTGCTTTGCCCAGACCGCAGCCAACATGGCCGTTACCGTCACCTACGACTACCAGGGCTGTAAAGCGCATGTTACGTCCGCCCTTAACGACCTTCGTAACGCGTTTGATGGTTACTACCTTATCAGTAAGCTCCATCTGACTTGCATCAATCATTGCACGTTTCATGTGTGAGTCTCCCTTCCTTAGAAATCAAGGCCAGCCTTACGAGCTGCCTCAGCAAGGGCTGCAATCTTGCCCTGATAAACATAACCGCCTCTGTCGAAGACGACTTCCGTGATTCCCTTATCAATTGCTCTCTTGCCGATCACTTCGCCAACCTTCTCGGCTGCTGCGATGTCATCAGTGTTCTCAAGGGCGTCTTTGATCTCTTTCTCAACGGTGCCGGCGGATACCAGAGTCTTCTGTGCGTCATCATCAATAATCTGAGCATAGATGTGCTTATTGCTTCTGTAGACAGCCAGGCGCGGTCTCTGCGCCGTGCCGCTGAAACGGTTGCGGATCCTGGCGTGCTTCTTCTCGCGAATGGCCTTTCTGTTTTCCTTCTTAACCATTGTTATCCTCCAAAATCTATGCTATTTATTTCTTGCCTGTCTTACCGACCTTGCGTCTGATGTGCTCATCAGCATACTTGATGCCCTTGCCCTTATAAGGCTCAGGTCTTCTCTTTTCTCTGATGTCTGCCGCATACTGGCCGACGGCTTCTTTGTCAATACCCTTGACGATGATCACGTTTGTACCCTGCACTTCCGAGGTAATTCCCTCAGGGTCGATCATCTCAACCGGGTGAGAATATCCTAAACTCAGTGTAAGCGTTTTTCCGGATTTTGCTGCTCTGTAGCCTACGCCGTTGACTTCAAGCTTCTTCTCGAAACCATTTGTAACGCCGAGTACCATATTGTGAAGCAGACTTCTTGTCAGTCCGTGGAGGGATTTCTCTTTCTTGAGATCGTTAGGACGCTCAACTACGATCTTGCCTTCCTCCAATTTAATCGTCATTTCCTTCGGCAGAGCCCTGGTCAGTTCACCCTTGGGGCCCTTTACAGTCACAACATTATTTTCTGCTATTTCCACAGTAACTCCTGCGGGAACAGCGATTGGCATTCTTCCAATTCGTGACATTCGCCCGTACCTCCTGTGTTATTACAATGTTTTAATCGATATTACCAAATAAATGCAAGCACTTCGCCGCCGACCTGAAGCTCTCTGGCTTTCTTGTCGGTCACAACGCCCTGGTTGGTGGAAAGGATCGCGATTCCAAGACCGTCGAGAACCTTCGGGACCTGATCTTTGTTCGCATAAACGCGAAGACCGGGCTTGGAGATTCTCTTAAGACCTGTGATGATCCTGTCGTTCTTGTCAGCGCCATACTTCAGAGCAACTCTGATGTCCTTGAAGTTGCCGTTGTCAACAAGGTCAACACTCTTCACATAGCCTTCATCGAGCAGGATCTGCGCGATGGAGAACTTGATCTTGGAGTAGGGAATATCTACTGTATCATGTTTCGCAGTATTTGCGTTACGGATTCTTGTAAGCATATCTGCAATCGGATCGCTCATTGTCATCTGATTTGCCTCCTATTTTTATCGTCTGCTATTACCAGCTTGCTTTCTTGACGCCCGGGATCTGTCCTTTGTAAGCCAGCTCACGGAAGCAAATTCTGCAAATGCCATACTTTTTCAGAACAGAATGCGGACGACCGCAGATCTTGCAGCGTGTATAAGCTCTCGTGGAGAACTTCGGTTTCATCTGCTGCTTTACTTTCATGGATGTTTTAGCCATTTTTTCCTCCTAATGGTCTAGTACCGGAAAAACCGGATCAGTCTCTTGCAAAGGGCATGTTGAAGAGTCTCAGAAGCTCTCTGGCCTCTTCATCAGTGTGTGCAGTTGTGGTAAAGATGATATCCATACCTCTTACCTTGTCGATCTTGTCATACTCGATCTCAGGGAAGATCAGCTGCTCCTTGATACCCATAGCATAGTTTCCTCTGCCGTCGAAGGAGTTGGGGTTGACACCGCGGAAGTCACGGACACGGGGAAGTGCCAGGTTTACCAGTCTGTCAAGGAACTCGTACATTCTGTCGCCACGAAGTGTAACCTTGCAGCCGATCGGCATGCCTTCTCTGATCTTGAAGTTAGCGATGGACTTCTTAGCCTTGGTCAGAACAGGCTTCTGGCCGGTAATGATCTCCATATCCTTGGCAGCTGCCTCGAGAAGCTTCTCGTTCTCTCTTGCTTCGCCAACGCCCATGTTGACTACGATTTTATCTAACTTCGGCACCTGCATGATGTTGGTGTAGCCGAACTTCTTTGTCATCTGCTCACGAATTTCTGTGTTATACAGATCTTTAAGTCTACTCGACATTGGTAGATCTCCTTTCCGTTATCAGTCGATCACTTTGCCGGTCTTCTTGGCGACGCGGACCTTCTTGCCGTTCTCAACGCTGAAACCGACACGTGTTACCTGACCGTCAACAACCAGCATAACATTGGAGGCATCCAGAGGAGCTTCCTGCTGTGTGATACCGCCGTTGGGATTCATCATAGAAGGCTTGTTGTGCTTAGTCACAACATTAGCACCTTCTACAGTAACCTTGCCTTTTTTGTGGTCGACTGCAGTAACCTTGCCTTCTTTGCCTTTGCTCTTGCCGGCGATGACTCTTACTGTATCGCCAACCTTAATCTTACTCGTTGCCATCTTTGATCCTCCT
>CACZXG010000084.1 GCA_902785055.1 uncultured Lachnospiraceae bacterium | reverse complement strand
CTATCTGGGCGATGAGCTTATGATCGCGCCGGTTTATGAGCAGAATGCCCGGGGAAGATATGTATATCTGCCGGAGAGAATGAAGATGCTCCGCTATAGCAGAGACGGAGTGTTTAGTGAGAAGATCCTGGAGAAGGGCGATCACTACGTAGAGGTTGAGCTCTCCGACGTCGTCTTCTTCCTCAGAGAGGGACATGCGATCCCGCTCGCTTCGGGAGGACAGTGCGTGGACGAGGTGGATTTTGACAAGCTCACGATCCTTACCTTTGGAGATGACGCTGTGTACGAGTATTATCACGACGACGGCGTCAGCAGGAATTATGAGGATCCCGCAAACTGGCACGTGCTGAGCGCATGCAAAGACTGAGGGTTCCCCGAATCTTAGGGCAGGCATTTCGACAGGGAGGCGGTTATGGAGAAAAAGTGGTGGCATGACAAAGTTGCCTATCAGATCTACCCCAAGAGTTTTATGGACAGCAACGGAGACGGCATCGGCGATCTGCAGGGCATCATCAGCAGGCTGGATTATCTGAAAGATCTGGGGGTGGACATTCTGTGGCTCTCCCCGATCTACAAGTCCCCGCTTGCGGATGAGGGATACGATATCTCGGATTATTACGCGATCGATCCCAGGTTCGGCAGCATGCAGGACATGGAAGAACTGATCGCGGAGGCAAAAAAGCGGGGCATGACCGTTCTGATGGATCTGGTGGTCAATCACTGCTCGGACGAGCACGAGTGGTTTAAAAAGGCCTGCGAGGATCCCGACGGTCAGTACGGGAAATACTTCTATCTGCGGGACAAAGACCCGGAGGGTAAGCTGCCGACCAACTGGAGATCCTATTTTGGCGGACCCTGCTGGGACGAGCTGCCGGGAACCGACAAGCTGTATTTGCATGTCTTCCACAGAAAGCAGCCGGACCTCAACTGGGAGAACCCGCAGCTGCGCGAGGAAGTATATAAGAACATCCGCTGGTGGATGGAGAAGGGGATCGGCGGTTTCAGGATCGACGCGATCATCAATATCAAGAAGCCGGCAGTATTTCACGACTATCCCGCGGACAGGGATGACGGCCTTAGCAGCGTGGACAACATGCTGATGGAAGCCGAAGGAATTGGCGAATTCCTGGGCGAGATGCGCGACAAGGCATTTGCCCCTTATGACGCTTTCACAGTCGGAGAGGTCTTTAATGAAAAGGAAGGGGACCTGCCCCTGTTCATCGGCGAGAACGGCTATTTCTCCACGATGTTCGACTTCTCCGTGGAACTGTACGGAAGGAGCGGCAAGGGATGGTTCGACATGAAGCGGATCGACATCGACGCGTTCAGAAACTGTATGTTCGGCGCGCATGAGAAGATTGGTGACATCGGCTTCTATTCCACGATCATTGAGAACCACGACGAGCCCAGAGGCGCGAGCCGCCTGCTCTCGGACGAGATCCGATGCGACGCTTCCAAAAAAGCGCTGGCCGCGGTCTATTTCCTGCGCCGGGGCCTTCCCTTTATCTACCAGGGACAGGAGATCGGCATGGAGAACAAGAAGATCCGCTCCGTGCAGGAACTGGATGACATCTCCTCCATCGATTCCTACGAGGTGGCCAGAAGGGCAGGGCTGACGAACGAAGAGGCGCTGGAGACGATCACCTTCCACAGCAGAGACAACGCGCGCACACCCATGCAGTGGAGCGATGAGGAGCACGCGGGCTTTACGACAGGAGATCCCTGGCTCAGGGAGAATCCCAATTATAGACAGATCAATGTGCAGGAGCAGCTGGGGCGGGAGGATTCTGTCCTGTCCTACTACAAGAAGCTGATCGCGCTGCGTAAGGATCCTGCTTACAAAGATACCTTCGTTTACGGCGATTTCGTGCCTGCAGAGGACTGCGGCCACAATGTGATCGCTTATCTGAGAAAGAGCAAAGAGCAGACGATCCTGGTCGCGGGTAATTTTGGTGCGCAGGATGTATCGCTGAAACTGCCGCGTGGGGCGGACGGAAGCGCCTTTAAGGGCGGAAAACTCCTTCTTGACAACGGCAAAGAAGCTTATGCCGAGGATGGCAGGCTGCATCTTGCCGGATTTGCGGCAGCGGTGGTCCTTCTCGAGGCGTGAGCGCAGGACGGGCTAGACAGGCAAAACATACAGCATAGAGAGGTAATCACTATTTTGAACACCAAGCCGGTTTTATGGATCATAATCCCATGCTATAACGAGCAGGAGGTACTGCCGGTCACGGCGCCCATGTTTCTCGACAAGCTGCAGTTTCTCGTCGGGAGCGGGCGGGTTGACGCCGGGAGCAGGATCCTCTTTGTCAATGACGGGTCCAGGGACCGCACCTGGGAGATAATCTGTGACCTGGCGGACAAGGATTCGCGGATCCTGGGGATCAGCCAGAGCCGGAACCGGGGACATCAGAACGCGCTTGTCGCGGGAATGATGGAAGCGGTGGACCGCTGTGACATCACGATCACCATCGACTGCGACGGGCAGGATGACCTGAATGCCATGGACGAGATGGTGGATCAGTATCTGGGCGGCTGCGAGATCGTATACGGCGTCCGGTCGGACAGAGATACGGACACCTGGTTCAAGAGGACGACGGCGCAGGGCTACTACAAGATCCTGGGAGGTCTCGGCGCGGAGGTCGTCTATAACCACGCCGATTACAGACTGGTCTCTTCGAGAGTCCTGAGGGAATTCGCGAACTTTAAAGAAGTGAACCTGTATCTGCGGGGCATGTTCCCGCTGGTGGGATTTAAGAGCACAAGCGTTTACTACAGCAGAAAAGAGCGATTGGCGGGAGACAGCCACTATCCGCTCCGCAAGATGCTGGCACTGGCCTTTGACGGGATCACAAGCCTCAGCATCAAGCCGATCCACCTGATCACGGGACTAGGCATAGGCGTTGCGCTGATCAGCTTCGTGGGAGTGCTGTGGTCCGTGATCACTCATATCCTTGGCGGAACAGTGGCAGGCTGGGCGAGTATGACCTGTATCATCTGCTTCCTTGGCGGGATCCAGCTGCTGAGCCTTGGCGTGATCGGAGAATATGTGGGCAAGACCTATATGGAGACCAAGCAGAGACCGAGATATATCATAAGTGAGCGCACCTGGGAGAAAAAGAAGGAGCGCGCCGGAAGCGGGGACGATGGCCCCGCCCGGGAATGAATACAAAGGAGAAACCGAGCGAAAATGGATTACATGATAAGAGCAACTGCTGCAAACGCGCAGATCCGCGCCTTTGCAGTTACATCCAGAGATCTGGTGGAGTACGCGAGGCAGGCGCATGACCTGTCGCCTATCGCTTCCGCAGCTCTTGGCCGCACCATGAGCGCCGCCCTGATGATGGCGGATATGCTCAAAGGCCCCCAGGACCTTCTCACGATCAAGATCGACGCGGACGGCCCGATCGGAGGGATCCTGGTGACAGCGGATAACCAGGGCGGCGTCAAGGGATATGTGGAAAATCCCATGGTGGATCTTCCAAGCATCCGGCCCGGCCATCTCAATGTAGGCGGAGCGGTCGGACACGGCACTCTGACCGTGATCAGGGATCTCGGCCTCAAAGACCCCTATGTGGGACAGACGGCGATCCAGACGGGAGAGATCGCGGAGGATATTACTTATTATTTCGCGGTTTCCGAGCAGATCCCGTCATCTGTCGGACTGGGCGTCCTGGTGAACAGACAGGAGAAGAAGATCCTGCAGGCGGGCGGATTCATCGTACAGTTGATGCCCTTTGCCGAGGAGGAGACGATCTCAAGGCTGGAGAAGAACCTGCAGGGGATCGATTCTGTGACAAAGATGCTCTCAGCCGGCGATACTCCGGAACAGATGCTGGAAAAGGTCCTTGCAGGGTTTGATTTTGTCGTCACACAGAAGGATCCCGTGCGTTTTTACTGCAACTGCGGAAAAGAGAAGTATGAGAGGGCACTGGTCCTTCTGGGACGCGATGAAGTACAGAAGATCGTCGAAGACGGGGAGCCCGTAGAGATCCGGTGTCAGTTCTGCGGCAAAAAATACCGTTTTTCGCAGGAAGAACTGAAAGCGGTATTGTCAAAAACTGAAAAAAATGCGTGATAATTGTCCGGTTCATGTTACAATACTGGATTAAGGGAGCAGTGGAACCCGCTTTCCACATAGAATAAAAAGAAAGAGAGATTTGGAAGATGATAGATCGAGAAGGCGCCGGAGCCGGTTTCTTCCGGAAGAGTCGGACCTCGGAACCTGCGGAAGAGTATCCGCAGCAGAGCGGACTCAGTAATAAAGCAATGGTTTATCTTGTGATCATGGCGCTGATCGTGATTCTCTGCATCGTGTATGTATTTCAACTTCGCAGTGCCAGAAGAGGCGGTAATTCCGCGGATACGGCAGCTGTGACTGCTGATACGGCGCCAGCGGAAGCCTCGGGAGAGCCGGAAGCGGAAACACCTGCAGAGGGAGCCGCGGAGGCACCTGCAGAGGGAGCCGCAGAGGCACCTGCGGAGGGAGCTGAGCAGGCACCTGAGGAAGGTGCTGAACAGACGCCTGCGGAATAAAGGCCGCAGTGCGGGGCCCCCGCCGGGGCCGAACAAATAAGAAATGTAGTTAAGGAGTGTAAACAAACAACATGCAGCGTGAAAGTCTTGGTAGTCGTTTAGGGTTTATTCTGATCAGCGCCGGGTGCGCCATCGGAATTGGTAATGTCTGGAAATTTCCGTATCTGTGCGGACAGAGCGGCGGAGGGATCTTCGTACTTGTCTATCTGTTCTTCCTGATCATTCTGGGTCTTCCGGCAATGACAATGGAGTTCGCGATGGGACGCGCTTCCAGAAAGAGCCCTGTGAAGATGTACCAGGAGCTTGAACCGAAGGGATCCAAGTGGCATCTGCACGGCTATCTGTGCATGATCGGCAACTACCTGCTGATGATGTACTACACGACTGTAGCAGGATGGATGCTGCAATATTTTGTCAGGACAGCGGCGGGAAGTTTTCAGAATCTCGACGCTGACCAGGTGGCCGGTGCGTTCACCGGAGGCCTTTCAAATCCCCTGATCCAGGTCGGCTGTATGGCGATCGTGGTCGTTTTGGGATTCTGGGTCAATTCCCAGGGGCTGCAGAACGGTCTTGAGAAGGTGACAAAGGTTATGATGATCGCGCTTTTAGTGATCATGGTGATCCTGGCGGTCAACAGCATTTTCCTTCCCGGAGCGGGTGAGGGCCTGAGGTTTTACCTCCTTCCCAGCATGGAGAGAGCCCGTGAAGTCGGTGTTTTCCAGGTTGTTGCAAGCGCTATGAACCAGGCGTTCTTCACGCTAAGTATCGGAATCGGCTCCATGGCGATCTTCGGAAGTTATATCGGGCGCGAGCAGACTCTGATGGGAGAGTCCGTCAATGTTATCATCCTGGATACTTTCGTAGCGATCTGCTCGGGACTGATCATCTTCCCGGCGTGCTTTGCTTACGGCGTGCAGCCCGACAGCGGTCCCGGCCTGATCTTCATCACGCTTCCCAATATTTTCAACCACATGGCACTGGGAAGACTCTGGGGAAGCCTCTTCTTCGTATTTATGACATTCGCAGCGTTTTCAACTGTATTGGCTGTATTTGAGAACATTATGGCCATGTGCATGGATCTGTTTGGCTGGAGCCGGAAGAAGTCCGGCCTTGTAAACACGATCGTAATGTTCATCGGTTCTCTTCCCTGCGCACTGGGCTTCAATGTGTGGTCTTTCATCCAGCCGCTTGGAGAGGGATCCTCTGTACTGGATTTCGAGGACCTGATCGTCAGTAACTATATTCTGCCCGTGGGAGCTTTCATTTTCGTCCTGTTCTGCACCGCCAGATATGGCTGGGGCTGGGAAAACTTCGTAAAGGAGGCGGACGAGGGACGCGGCCTGAAGGTCATGAACTGGATGAGGCCTTACGTGACTTACGTTCTGCCCCTCATCGTAATTCTGGTATTCATTCTGGGAGTCATCTGACGCGCCGCAAGGCACAGATGCCCCGATGATCTTTATGGGAGAAACAGATGTCAATATTCTTTTGGAAAAAGAAGAAATCTGAGCCGGAGCCGGAAACTGCGGCGGAAACCCCTGCGGCGGAGACACCCGTAGAGGAGACTCCGGCAGCAGAAACCCCGGAGCAGGAACAGGATCCTGGAGATACCCAGGTATTCGAGCCCGTGAAAGTGCCGGATGAAGACACTGCAGGAGTGCCTTCGGACGCTTCCGAGGATACGCCGGATGTTTCCGAGGTGACTGAAGAGAGTACTTATGAGGTGCCTGCGGTCATACCGGATGAGAGCGCTTTTGAAGAGCCTGCGGTCGTACCTGAAGAGGAGCCTGCGCCGGTTGCCGCATACAAACCCGAGGACGACTACGAGGAGAAAAAGCCGAGGAGAAAGAGCAGGGCGCTGCTCTGGATCTTCCTTCTGCTGCTGGTCATCGCAGGGTGCTATTATTGCGGATATACCTATTCCCAGACGCATTTTCTTGAGAACACGTTTATCAACGGCATAGATGTCAGCAATATGACCGCTCCGGAGGTCGAGAAGATCCTGTCCGGAAAGGCCGAGGGCTATGAACTCAAGATCACGTTCCGCGACGGAGAAGTGGAAGTGATCGACGGCGACACGATCGGCTTTAAGGTAAAGCCTGACGGAAGCGTGGACCGGATCCTCCAGTCCCAGGACCACAAGGAATGGTTCCGATGCTTCTTCAGACGCACGGACGGAGAAGTGGAGCAGCACACCACTTATGATCCGAACAGACTCAAAGCGGCGGTCGCTGCCCTTCCCGAACTTCAGGAGGACCGCATGGTCGCCCCCAAAGATGCCTATATCGTGCTGCAGGATACCACATTCACGATCGTTCCCGAGGTGGAAGGAAGCCTTGTGGATATAGGGATCGTTCAGAACGCCGCGACAGAAGCTGTCAGCAAGGAGCAGACGGATATCGTGGTGACGGATCTGGAGGGGTCCTACAAGGTGCCTTCAGTGCGCGCACAGGATGCGGCTATCGTCGAGAAGTGCGACGATTATAACCAGATGCTCGCCGGCAGCATAACTTGGAATATGCCCAACGGAGAGTCACTGACAGTGGATAAAAATACCACTGTAAACTGGCTGTCCCGGGACGATGACGGCGAGTACTACAGAGATGAGGATCTCTGGGAAGAGAATATTGAGTTCTGGGTCGATGAACTGGCGAGAAATGTCAATACTGTCGGCAAGGACTGGACCTTCCATTCGACTAACCGCGGAGACATCACCATAAGCGGCGGCGATTACGGTTACTCCGTCAACAAAGTAAAGGAGAGAGAAGAAGTCTGGGACCTTCTCTGGGACGGAGATACAGACGATCGGGAACCCTATTTTTACAGTGTTCAGTTTAATCACGGCAGCGGTCTCGGCAATACCTATATCGAGGCTAATCTGTCTTCACAGCACGTATGGATCTATGTAGACGGCGCAATGGTCTGCGAGACCGATTGTGTCTCGGGCAACACAAGCCTTGGGCGCGGAACGCCTACAGGTGTCTTCCAGATCCTGTATAAAGACACGGATGTGGACCTCAAGGGACAGCAGCTGGCGAACGGTCAGTATTCTTACATCTCTCACGTAAATTACTGGATGCCATTCTATGGCGGCTGCGGCTTCCATGATGCGAACTGGAGATCACGTTTCGGCGGCAGCATTTATAAGACCGACGGATCGCACGGCTGCATCAACCTTCCGCCTTCCATCACGCCCAAATTCTACGGATATGTGCGCTCAGGAATGCCGGTAATCGTTTACTATTGATCGAACAGATCTCAGAGTCCACCTTTCAGAGGAGTATTTCCGTTTGGAAGGTGGATTTTTTGAAATTACGGATGAAAACAGAAAGGACTTTATGCAAAAGGACTTGACACGGGGCAACCTGTTCGGAAAGATGATGCAGTTTGCCGTACCCTATCTTGTGGCCTGCTTTCTGCAGACCTTTTACGGAATGGCAGACCTGTTCATAACGGGACAGTTCAACGGGGCAGCAGCAGTATCCGCAGTAGCGGTGGGCAGCCAGGTGATGCACATGCTCACTGTGGTGATCGTGGGACTTGCCATGGGCACTACAGTATGTATCAGCAGATCAGTCGGTGCCGGATCCAGGAAACAGGCAGCGGGTTTCATAGGAAATTCGGCCGTGCTCTTCAGTATTTTCGCTGCTGTACTTACGGTTGTGCTGCTCCTATGTACCGGTTTCATATTAAAACTCCTGGCAGTACCTTCTGAGGCGCTGGTCCAGGCCGGACAGTATCTGATCATCTGCTTCATCGGTGTGCCCTTTATCACTGCTTACAATGTGGTCAGCAGTATTTTCCGCGGCCTGGGAGATACGAAGAGCCCGATGATGTTCGTCGCTGTCGCAGGCCTGATCAATGTGGGATTTGACTATATCCTGATCGGACCTATGGGTATGGGCGCAGCCGGCGCGGCGATCGCGACGGTGGGTTCTCAGGCCTTTTCCGTGATCATAGCGCTTCTTTTCCTGATGAAGGGTAAGGACGAGATGGGGGTCACCCGCAGGGACTTCGCTCCGGACGGACAGTACATGGGACAGCTGTTGGGAATCGGCGTTCCGGTGGCCTTTCAGGAGGGACTCATCCAGGTCTCTTTTCTGGTCATCACCGCGATCGCGAACAGCCGCGGCGTAAATGTGGCAGCTGCGGTCGGGATCGTGGAGAAGATCATCAGTTTCCTCTTCCTTGTGCCGTCTTCAATGCTCTCAACCGTCTCAGCGGTTGCGGCGCAGAATGCAGGGGCCGGCCTGCACGACAGAGGAAAGCGGGCGCTGCGATACGGCATAATGGTCTGTGTGTCCGTGGGAATGGTCATCTTTGTGATCTGCCAGTTTGCGGCAGAGGGGATCGTCGGACGCTTTGTGGTGAATGAGCCCGAAGTTGTCAGGCTCGGCGGGCAGTACCTGCGCTCCTATTCGCTCGACTGCGCGATCGCCGGCATACAGTTCTGTTTCAGCGGCTACTTCAGCGCTTACGGAAAGTCACAGTATTCCTTCATTCATAACATCATATCCATCGCGCTGGTCAGGATCCCCGGAGCTTATCTCGCTTCCGTCCTTTATCCTCAGACCCTCTATCCGATGGGACTTGCGGCGCCGATGGGATCATTTCTGTCTTCAGTGATATGTCTGTTCCTGTACAAAAGGCTTGTCAGGGATATAATTAAGACAGAGGAGACTGTCAAAATATAGCCCGGGAGGGGAAGAATGAATCAATCAGGGGAACTTCACACCCACGACGGAGTCCACTATCATACCCACGGCCATGAGGACGCGCATGTCCATGGCGGCGAGGGAGATCATCACCACAATCACAGCCACACTCATGATCCGCAGCAGGTCCGGGCGATCGTCAACCGCCTCAAGAGGTCCATCGGACATCTGGACAAGGTCCGGCGCATGGTGGAGGACGGCGAGGACTGCGCGGATGTCCTGATCCAGCTCTCCGCGGTGAAGTCGGAGATCAACAATACGGGGAAACTGATCCTGAAGCAGCACATGGAGCACTGTATTGTGGAGGCAGTCAGGGAGAATGACCAGTCATCTATAGACAAAATGAACGAAGCGATCGACCGTTTCATGAAATGATATAAAGGAGGTAAGAGCATGCAGGCAAAGTATCAGATCGACACTACCGAGAACAGAGAATTTCTGCGGGACAACGCGGAGAATATCCTGAGTTTCGGCCATCGGTTCCCTTCCCCCGGAGGCGGTTCCTACTACCTCGGAGATGACGGAACGCCCTGGAAAGACAGGCCCCGCGAGACCTGGATCACATCCCGTATGTGCCATGTGTACAGCATCGGGACATTCCTCGGCCATCCCGGAAGCGAAGAGCTGGCGGATGCCGCCCTGAAGGGACTACGCGGCGAACTCCATGACGCTGTGAACGGAGGATGGTACAGCGGACGGACTGCGGACGACGATATTTTGCCCGGTAAGGCGTGCTATGCCCATGCTTTTGTGATCCTGGCGGCGTCCAGTGCCGTGCTGGCGGGACGTCCCGGCGCGCAGGAACTGCTCGATGAGGCCATCGCGCTCTATGACAAGCGCTTCTGGAATGAGGAAGAAGGGCTCTCCTGCGATACATGGAACACGGAATTCACAGAGCTTGACAGTTATCGCGGCCTCAACGCCAACATGCATTCCGTGGAAGCTTTCCTTGCAGCGGCCGATGTTACGGGCGATGAGAAGTTCAGGGTACGCGCGGGGAGGATCATAGACCATGTGCTGGGATGGGCTTCCGGCAACAACTGGAGGATCCCCGAGCACTACAGCAGCGACTGGGTGGCGGACCTCGAGTGCAATAAGGACAAACCCGATGACCAGTTCAAGCCTTACGGCGCGACGCCCGGCCACGGCATCGAGTGGTCCCGCCTGATCACACAGTGGGCGCTCTCCACCTATGGGGACGACAAGGAGAAAGCGGCAAAATATATCAGCGCTGCGGAAAATCTCTTTAACCGTGCGGTCTCAGACGGCTGGAATGCTGACGGCGCTCCCGGCGTCGTTTACACGACTGACTGGGACGGAAAGCCGGTGGTCCATGACCGCATGCACTGGACCCTGGCGGAAGCGATCAACACTTCATCTTGCCTGTACCATGTGACAGGAAAGAAAGAGTACGCGGACAAGTACGCGCAGTTCATGCAGTATCTCGACGAGAAAGTGATGGACCATGTGAACGGCTCCTGGTTCCATCAGCTTGATCAGAATAATGATCTTCTCACCACAGTCTGGCCCGGAAAGAGTGACCTTTATCACGCTTTCCAGTCCATGCTGATCCCGTATTACGCGGCGGACCTTTCCATCGCACCGGCGGTAAAGCAGGGGAAAAAGATCTGAGAAACCGGCAATAGAAATCAGGACGGAAGTTAAATGGCAGAACAAGAGAGGCGTGATCATAGAGAGAGCAGAAGAAGACGGGAAGCGGCACGAAGGCGCAGAGAGAGGCAGCTGAGGATAAGAATGGGAATTCTTGCTGTGTTTGTCATACTGGCCGGCGCGATCGCGTTCACGGCACTGCGGATCCATTTAAGAAATGTGAAGGAGCAGGAAGCGGCAGCGGCGGCCTCTCGCCAGATCGCTGAGGAACAGGCGGCAGCAGAAGCCTCCCGCAGGGCGGCGGATGAAGCGGCGGCAGCAGAGGCCTCCCGCAAAGCGGCGGAGGAAGCAGCGGCGGCAGAAGCCTCCCGCAAAGCGGCGGAGGAAGCAGCG
>CACZXG010000083.1 GCA_902785055.1 uncultured Lachnospiraceae bacterium | reverse complement strand
GCAGCCAGAAAGAGGCTGAGAAAGGAAGAAGACATGAGTTACAACGTGACCCTCAAAACTATTCCTGAGCGCTATGCCGCGACGATCCGGATGATCATTCCCCGCTATGAAGACGAGGGCATGATCTGGGGCAAGCTGACAGAAGAGACCTGCCGGATGAATCTTGTGGAGGATGATCCGTGCCTTTGCGCAGTTACCTATCTCGACGGCGAATACAAGGAAGTAAATGTGGATATGATGGCGTGGAAGACCGTAAGGGGAAGCTATCCCGATACGGAGCATGTGAAGTTCCGCAAGCTTCCGGAGGTGACTGTCGCAAGCTGCACCTACCAGGGAAGCTACACTCAAATCACGGATGTCTACGCTGCTGTGATCGCATGGATGGAAGCGAACGGCTACGAGCCTGCCGGGCCGATGTTCAATATATATCACGTCAGCCCGCATGAGACACAGAACCCCGATGAATTTGTAACAGAGATCTGCTATCCGGTGAGGAAGAAATAAGAGGTTAAGAGGTGACTTTTGCCCCGGTCTGTAAAAGGCCGGGGCCGTCGATCATACTGATAAGGCCGCCAGGTAAATAAACATGAGGCAGAGTATTTACATAACAATTTGTTCACCATTTAAAGCGCAGTTCCCCTGGTCGGGATTGTAAATTGGCTCATATCATTGCCCTCCAGTTCAAGGAGGGTTTTCTTTCGCAGGATACCCCCGCCATATCCGGTCAGGTTCCCGTTCGCTCCGACCACCCGGTGGCACGGTACGATGATGCAGATCGGATTATGGCCGACCGCGCCTCCAACTGCCTGTGCGGACATTCTTTCGAGCCCGCGTTCTTTTGCGATCTTATCGGCGATCCACCCATATGTAACCGTCTTCCCATAAGGAATCCCGCACATAATCTCTCCGACACGATTGCGGAAATCGGAGCCTGTCAGATGGATTAGAGGGAAAAAGCCCGGATCACGGCCTGAGAAATAAATATCCAGCCATTTTTTTGTCTGGTCAAAATAGTCCATTTTGCGACGAATGGTTCCCTCTTTCAGACCAACCCCAATATATCTGCCGCCTTCCGTAAACCAAAGTCCCGTTAATCCCTGTTCATCACCGGCAAGCAGGATATTTCCCAAAGGGGATTCGTAATCATTTGTGTAAATCATTTTGTACGCCACCTCACGTGTTTTTGCCTTCAACTATAATATCCTATAATAGCTGCGATGTACCATATCTTAATGCAGAGACTGGTGAATTCCTGACTTGACGCTGTTAGCTAATTGTGTTAACATGCAGGTTAGATAAACCTAACTTGCGGAGAGGATTTGTGCCAAGGGGTGAAAACACACGTAAACCGCCTGTCTCTTAAAAGGGACAGGCGATGCGTTTGTTATAGGGTTAGTTAACACTAATATACAAATGTTAGCTTAAAGGAGGTCTTATTCATGGATGAGAACAGGAAATCACAATCCCCCATCGCCTGGGTGCTGGGGCAGACGGGAGATCATGGCGGGCAGTACATCCTGAGCGTGATCCTTGCCGTCATCGGCGTGGCCTTTTCGGTCGCTCCCTATTTCGTGGTAGTGGGGATCGTACAGGGGCTTATGGACGGACAGCAGGACTTTTCCTTTTATTTGGGAAAGTGCCTCATAATGGCTGCTTTATGGCTGGGTAGGGTTTTGTTCCACGCTTTTTCTACGGCGACCAGTCACGTGGCTACCTTTGCCGTATTGGGCGAGATCCGTAAGAGGTGTACGGAAAAGCTCGCCCGCATGCCTTTAGGCACTGTCCTGACACAGAGCAGCGGCGCATTAAAGAACACCCTGGTCGAGCGGATCGACAGCATCGAGACGACGCTGGCCCATATCGTGCCGGAATTTACGGCGAACCTTCTGGTTCCGGTGATCATTGAGATCTACATCTTTACCATTGATTGGAGAATGGGTCTGGCAAGCCTCGTCACCGTTCCGATCGGCATGTTCAGCTATATGCTGATGATGCTGGGCAGCGGTGATTTTTACCAGCATACGATTAACGCCACGAAAGCGCTCAATGATACCGCTGTGGAATATATCAACGGTATCCAGGTGATCAAGGTCTTCGGGAAGACAAAATCCAGTTACGACCGTTTTGTTCATGACGCCTATGAGGCGGCACACAGCTTTATCGACTGGATGCGGGCCAGTATCCTGCCCATGACCTTCGCCATGGTCGTGATGCCGTCTACCATGGTCTCGGTCCTTCCGATCGGAGGGATCTTTGTGAAGAACGGAAGTCTGTCTCCTCAGGATTTTGTCATGGTCATCATTCTGTCTGTCGGACTGATCACTCCGTTTGTGACCCTGATGAGCTATTCGGACGACATCAGGACAATGGGAACGATCTTCGGAGAGGTGAGAGCGATCCTGGACGCGCCTGAGATGGTTCGTCCGGAGACGGGAAATGTGCCGGAGAAAAATGACCTGGAGCTGAAAGACGTACACTTTTCTTATCATACAGACACTGATAAAGATGTGCTGCACGGCGTTTCCATGAAGATTCCCGAAGGAAGCTTTGTGGCTTTGGTCGGACCGAGCGGAAGCGGTAAAAGTACTATTGCACGTCTGATCGCATCCCTGTGGGACGTGACGGGCGGCAGTATCTCGATCGGCGGAAGCGACATCCGGGATATTCCACAGGAGGCTTATGCCGATAAGGTGGCTTTTGTCTCGCAGGACAACTACCTCTTCAACATGACGGTGAGGGAGAATATCCGACTCGGCAGACCTTCCGCGACAGACGCGGAAGTGGAAGAGGCTGCCAAAATGAGCGGCTGCCATGACTTCATCCTGAGCCTGGAAAATGGTTACGACACTCTGGTCGGCAGTTCCGGCGGGCATCTCTCCGGGGGCGAGCGCCAGCGAATTTCCATCGCGAGAGCCATGCTGAAAGCGGCTCCTGTTGTGATCCTGGATGAAGCTACAGCCTATACGGACCCGGAAAATGAAGCAGTCATTCAGCGCTCTGTCTCAAAGCTCACAGAGGGCAAGACATTGATCGTCATCGCCCACAGGCTCAGTACCATTGTGGATGCGGACAGGATCTATGTGGTGAAGGACGGGCAGATCCATGAGGAAGGGACCCACGAGGAGCTTCTCGCACATCATGATCTGTATGAGAAGATGTGGAACGCGCATATGGAGGTGAAGGACAATGGTTAAGATCATCAGCCGCTTTTTTGCATTCTGCGGGGAGGAGAACCGCAAGAGATTTCATCAGTCCATTCTTCTGGGTGTACTGCAGGCGATCTTTGAAGCGCTTAAGATCCCTGCCATTGCCTGCATGGTGCGGGCGCTGCTTCGCGGCAGTGTGACCACGCAGGATATTCTTCTTACTCTTGGGATCATGCTTTTTTCCATTGTCAGTTCGAGCCTGGTCAAAGCCAGAAGCATGATGCTCCAGACCGAAGGCGGCTATGACACCTGCGCAAGAAAACGTGTAGAAATCGCCGAGCATATGCGGTATCTGCCGATGGGATATTTCAACGAAAAGTCGCTGGGGCAGATCACTTCGGTCACCACAAATGTGATGCAGAATCTGGAAAATGTCGCGACGCGCGTGATCATGATGGTATGCGAAGGCCTATTGACGACGTCTCTGATCACTGTGATGCTTTTCTTTTTTGACTGGCGGATCGCACTGGTACTTCTCTGCGGGTTTGCAGTGTTTCTCTTTGCAAACCGTTTCCTGCAGCAGGCAGCCGGCACGATGGCCGGTCAAAAGATTGACTCCGATGAGCGCGTGGTGGAAAAGGTGCTGGAATATCTGCAGGGAATGGCAGAGGTCAAAGCTTATCATTTGACCGGCACAAAGAGCAGGGAACTGAACGATGCCATTTCAGCCAATGTCAAGGTAAATTCGGACATGGAACTGACTCTGATCCCACGCATGAGCGCCCAGAATCTTATCGCCAAACTGACCGGCGTGTGTATGGTGGTTCTGTCCTGCTTTTTCTACTGCCGGGGGTCTATGGATGCCCTGACGGCGATCGTCATGGTGATTTCAGCGTTTATTGTCTATGCCAGCCTTGAGACTGCAGGCAATTATTCCGCGCTGCTGCGCGTGGTGGATGTAAGTGTGTCAAGGGCGCAGGAGATCCTGGATACACCGCAGATGGACATTTCAGGGGAAATGATCACGCCTGAGAACAGGAATCTTGCCGCGGAGGATGTGGAGTTCTCCTATGAGAAGAAGAAAGTTATCGATGGGGTTTCGGTGCAGATTCCTGAGAAGACTACGACAGCGATCGTCGGACCTTCGGGCGGCGGTAAGACGACGCTGGTGAATCTTTTGGCCAGGTTCTGGGATGTGGACGCCGGAACAGTGACCCTGGGTGGAAGAAATGTAAAGGATTACGACATGGATTCCCTGATGGAGAATTTCTCCTTTGTGTTCCAAAATGTCTACCTGTTCCACGATACCATTGCGAATAATATCCGTTTCGGGCAGCCCGACGCGCCGATGGAGAAGGTGGTCGAAGCGGCGAAGAAGGCTTGCTGCCACGAGTTTATCGAGGCGCTTCCGGAGGGGTATGACACGGTCATCGGAGAAGGCGGCGCCAGCCTTTCCGGCGGAGAAAAGCAGCGCATTTCCATAGCAAGGGCAATGATGAAGGACGCGCCGGTCATTTTCCTCGATGAAGCCACCGCCAATGTGGATCCGGAAAATGAGAACGACCTGATGAAGGCAATCCAGGCGCTGACCAAAGAGAAGACGGTCATTATGATCGCGCACAGGCTCAAAACAGTGGAGCATGCAGATCAGATCCTTGTTGTGGATCACGGTAAGATCGTGCAGCAGGGGACCCACAAGAAACTTATGGAGGAGGAAGGAATTTACAGGAGTTTTATAAGCGAGCGGCGTGAAGCGGCAAGCTGGAAGGTAAAAAGATAGTGAGAGGTGGGTGAACAGAAATAGACCCACGCGGGTGACAATTGCTGTATAATGAAAGCACTTATATAGTTAGAAATATAATGATCCAGAATACAACAGTTTTGAAGGAGCCCGGATAAAATGAGAAAGATATTGATCGTAATTGACATGCAGAATGATTTTATCGACGCTGCGCTGGGAACAAAAGAAGCAGTGGCGATCGTAGAGGCTGTAAAAGAAAAGATCCGTTCCTACCCGGCAGAGAATATCATTGCCACCATGGATACCCACGGCGAGAACTACATGGAGACGCAGGAAGGAAAGAACCTGCCTGTGCCGCACTGCATAAAGGGCTCTGACGGATGGCAGATCCGCCCGGACATAGCGGAGCTTCTGACCGGCGCCAGGATTTATGAAAAGCCCACCTTCGGAAGTACTGTACTTGCAGCAGATCTTAAAGCGGTTTCAGAGAAGGAAGAGATCGAATTGGAACTTGTCGGCCTTTGTACTGACATCTGTGTTGTTTCCAACGCGATCCTGCTCAAAGCTTCCATGCCGGAGGTGAAGATCTCAGTCGATGCGGCATGCTGCGCCGGTGTTACGCCCGAAAAGCATCTGGCCGCACTGGAAACCATGCGCTCCTGCCAGATTTACGTTGTCAACGGATGAGTCATGTGATGTGTACTTAGTGACAAGAATTTGGAAGAGGAAGAGCAGCCATGCCTTTTAAGATCGTACGCAATGACATAACAAAGATGAAAACGGATGCTATTGTCAACACGGCAAATGAGTATCCGGAAGTCGGGCCAGGGTGTGACCGCGCTGTCTATGAGGCGGCCGGATATGATCAGCTGCTCGCTTACAGGAAGGAACACATAGGTTTCGTTAAGCAGGGAGAAGCTTTTATTACGCCGGGGTTTGATCTTCCGGCAAAATATATCATCCACGCAGTTAGTCCCCTGTTTGTAGATGGAAGCAGCGGGGAAGAAGAGCTTCTGAGGTCCTGTTACAGGAAGAGCCTGGCACTGGCGAAGGAGAACGGAATCCGGTCCATAGCATTTCCTCTGATCTCCACAGGAAGCTTCGGCTATCCCAAGGAAGAAGGGATGCGGATCGCGGTGGACGAGATCCATGCGTTTCTCCTGACCTCGAAAATGCTGGTTTATCTGGTGGTCTTTGATGAAAAGGCGACGCGGATGGGGAGAAATCTCTATCCGGATCTGGAAGCCTATATAGACCACAATTATGTAGAGAAAAAGAGGAAGGAAGAGTACGAAAGACCCTGGTATCCGGATGCGGCTGCAGGTAATCTGCCGCGTGAGAGTGCCCCGACTGCTTTATTTATGAGCGATGATTCCGCGATCGAAGAGATGGAGCGGAAACTTTCGGAAAGGATGAAGCATATGGCGGACACTTTTCCGGAGTATCTGCTGTACCTGATCAGCCAGAAGGGTATGGAGAACTCGGAAGTTTATAAGAGGGCGATCGTCGATAAAAAAGTCTTTTCCAAAATCAAGAATAACCCGAACTATCATCCGCAAAAGCTGACAGCCTTGTGCCTGTGCATCGGAGCGAAATTAAATCTGGATGAATCAAAGGATCTTCTTGCAAGAGCGGGATATGCCCTTTCCCCGTGCGATAAGACGGACATCATCTTCTCGTACTTCATTGAAAATGAGATCTACGATATGATCGAACTTGATATTCAGCTCGAAGAACATGGTCTTCCCTGTATTATTTCATAACTTAAACGGCCGCCTGCAAAGGGCGGCCGTTTGTTTACGGGCGGCTATATTTTGACCCGGTTCATTGTCAGATCTTTATCCCGTTCCTTGTGAACAGCTTGATTGAAGTGTTATGACAATAGGCTGCTGCATTAATGGATGCAGCAGCTTATATCATGTGTGCCATGGGAAAAGCTCTTTGTAAGACACATGATCCGAAAAGGCGTTATTTCGCAGTTCGATTGACAAAATCAGAATAGTTAGTTATATTTAACCCATGAGGCGCCGAGAAAGGCGCATTTCTTTGAACAATGAGTTAGTTATATATAACCATATGCCGTAAGGAGACATAACATGAAAGTGGTGATACTCGGCGGAAACGAATGTATGGAGAGGCAGTACAAGGATCTTTGCGAGGAGTACTGCGGCAAGGCAAAGGTTTTTATCAAACCTTCCGGAAGTCTTAAAAACAAGCTCGGAAAACCGGACCTGATGATCTGTTTTACCGGAGCTCTGTCTCACAAAGTTCTTAAGAATGCACAGTGCGAGATCCGCGGGTGCGGAACACATGTGGAGCATTCCAAGACAGCGTCGGTGGCCGCTCTGAGGTCGATTCTTGAAAAGTACGCAGCAGCCTCTGCCTGATGCCGAATGGAAGGCGCTTCTGTAACCATGTGAATATTTTGGAGGAAATGGGAAATGTCTGATGAAACCCTCGTGAAGTTCGGCTCACCGACGCTGGCGGGCCTCAAGACAGGCAATATTTTTACCTGTGAGTATACGGACCTGCATGAGCTGTCGGGTCAGCTGAGGGATTTAAACCGGAAACTGGTCCCCAGAGGTCTGAGGCTGATCCCTCTGAGATGGAGCAAAAGGCGTGTTCTTCTGTACCTGTACCGACCTGACCGTTTGGAAGAGGATCTGGCGGAAGAGGAAGCGAGAGACCTGCTTAGTGAAGAGGGATATTCCGTAAGAAATTCCGAGTCCTGTCTTCTTGAACTGATCCGAAGGCTGAGAGGGAGGAAAGCATTTCCACATGAGATCGGGCTCTTTCTCAGTTACCCGCCGGAGGATGTGCGAGGCTTCATCCGGTATGGCGGCGCAGGGAGCAAGCTGACCGGATGCTGGCAGGTTTATGGCGACGAGGATGCTGCCAGAAAGACTTTTGAAAGATTTGACAAGTGCACGCGCATTTACTGCAGGCGTTGGTCGGAAGGAGTGCCGCTCACAAGACTGGCGGTGGCAGGCGTAAAGTAATATAAATGCTAAAGCGAAAGGAGTAAAAAATGAGTAAAGTAGCAGTAGTATTCTGGAGCGGAACAGGCAACACACAGACAATGGCGGACGCTGTTGCGGCAGGTGCGCAGGGCGCAGGTGCAGAGGTAGACGTTAAGACCGCTTCCGAGTTTGGCGCGGCGGATGTCGCTTCTTACGACGCTATCGCATTCGGCTGCCCCGCAATGGGCGCGGAAGTTCTGGAAGAGAGTGAATTCCAGCCGATGTTCGATGATGTGAAGGACGAACTCTCCGGCAAAAAGATCGCCTTGTTCGGCTCTTACGGCTGGGGCGACGGAGAGTGGATGCGCAACTGGGAAGACGATTGCCGCGACGCCGGTGCAGAGCTCGTCGTGGACAGCGTCACAGCCAACAATGAGCCTGATGATGACGCACTTGAGGAGTGCAAGGCTCTTGGCGCCGCACTGGCCTGAACACAAACAGAGTATCCCTCCTGAAAATTGACTTATAGTACGGACCGCACAGGAGAGTCACAAAGAATCGCCGCACTTACAGGAAGGTGCGGCTATTTTTTGATTTCAGATATTCATTATTGGAATTACTTATTCCAGAACCAGACTCATCTGATCGTCGATCCATGATTTCTGGGGAACATCATGAATCTTATCCCCATCCATATTGTTACCGATCAGAAAAGGTGACGCAGGATCATGAAGCCTGCTCTGCGCCAGCACTTTTTCGGGCTCCGCATTTGCGTAGCAATACCGGCATAGATGTCTGCAGGTGTTATATGCGCCGATATCGCAGGACAGATAGCAGGCGCAGCCCGCTCTTGCGCCTTTCTTTTTGGGTGCGTTCAGATGCTTTCCAATGGCTTTCTCATAATCACTGATCCGCATACAGCCGCCGCAGTCTGCGCCATAGGCGGCAAGTTCATCGCCTTCCGCGCAGGGCTTTACTGTCATGCCATGGGCTGAAGCAATCTTAATGATCTCTTTACCGAGAGCCAGGCGCTGTTCCCTGGTGACTTCTCTTGCCTCCGGAAAGTTCCGTCTGACCTTGGGGTAGAGGTCAATGAAACTGATCACGGCAGTTCGGGTATAGCCGTCGAGGGCAGTTGCTATTTTGTCAAAAGCGCGGAGCTGGTATTCCATCGTGTACCGCTCCGAGAGGAAGATCGGATCGAAGCGCCAACCGACAGAATCTACACCGACCATGTCGGAAAGTCTCTTGAAGTTGTCTATTAAGCGATGTTTATCAGGGACATTCGGCTCAATGTCTCTTCCATAAGGCGTAATGGAGACATACCAGTACTGGCCGTAATCCCTAAGAAGATCCATATGGGGGAACATCGGAGCCGGATTTTTGGTGCAGAAGCCGATGACGTCCACTACAGACGGATCAAGGCGGTAGCGGCTGACCTGGTTCGGATTAAAGGGATTGCGAACGCAGACAAACCCCGCCTTAAGCCTGTTCGCGAACCATTCGGCATAAAAAGCCGGTATATCTGTTCTCTGTCCTGTGTTGATGATCATTTTGAAGCACCTGATTACTCTGTCAAAACAGCACTATTAGTTACGAACTTGATTGTAGCAGAAATCATTGCCTTTGCAATTGCTGTCCTTATCAGTAATCAGCGATGACTTTAGAGGTCGCCTGCCGGGCGACCGTTTTTTCAATTTGCCTTGATATACTGACCTCACAAGAAGAAATGAGGCAGCTGCGCAGCAGCAGAAAGTGAGGCTTGATATGAAAAAAGGTTTGACAGAACTGGTAATGATCCTCGACAGAAGCGGTTCCATGAGCGGGCTGGAGGCAGACACCATCGGCGGTTTCAACAGCCTGATCGACAAGCAGAAGAAAGAAGAAGGCGAGGCGTATGTCTCTGTGGTGCTTTTTGATGATCGTTCAGAAGTGCTCTATGATCGGGTTGATATTCGGAAGATAGAGCCGATGAATGACAAGCAGTATTATGTGCGCGGATGTACGGCTCTTCTCGATGCGGTCGGCGGTGCGATCCACCATATCAGCACTGTCCACAAGTATGCCCGGGAAGAAGATGTGCCGGAGAAGACTATCTTTATCATCACAACGGATGGTATGGAGAATGCCAGCCATCAGTATACCTATGAGAAGGTGCGCCGAATGATCGAGCGCCAGAAAGAGCAATATCACTGGGAATTCATGTTCCTGGGAGCGAATATTGACGCGGTGAAGGAAGCAGGCAGGTTCGGAATTAACGCATCTCGGGCGGTGCGCTATGAGAATGACAGCGCCGGAACGCAGCTCAACTATAAGGTGCTTTCTCATGTGGTGGGCTGCGCCCGAAAGGCTGCTACAGTCGAGGATATGGAAGCAGTATTTGATGATACAGAGATGTTGGAACCGATCAGAAAGGATTACGCAAGACGTCACAGAGACTAAGCCGGGTTCTCTTTAAGAAAAGAAGCGGTAAATTCAGGATGAAGGGGCAGCTGAGAGCAGTTGCCCCTTCAATATTTCGTTGATAAAATATTTATAATAGGGAATCGTGAAAGGAGGGATGGATATGATCCTGAATGAGGAACTGCTCGCCGTTCAGAGAGGGGAGCAGGGCGAAGCCATGAGGAAGGTGCTTAACACACTTGTCATGTACGGTGAAGCCTTCGGCGCGGAGAGGATGGTAAAGATCACCGGCAAGATGGGACACGCAGTGATCGGTACAGGCAGTATGACCTGGAAACCGGTCTTCGATCTAATGGAGGAACTCATCGAGGGCGGCGCTCTGCCCAGGCAGAGTTTCACCACGGATCCCCGCGGCGTTGAGTCTCATGTACCGATGAGTTTTAAGGACCGCGCGATGTTCAAGGTGATCTTCTCCGGACAGAAGCGGATGGAGCAGGAATGGGAACGCATGGGCATCAAGGATAGCAATGCCTACACCTGCACTGCATACATGAAAGAAGTGGGCAATATCCCTCAGTACGGCGATATTTTGGGCTGGGCGGAATCCTCTGCCGTCTCTTATGTCAATTCGGTGATCGGCGCCCGCTGCAACCGCAATTCTGGAATTCTGGAACTTATGTCCAACATTCTTGGATACGTTCCGGAGTTCGGTCTCCTCACAGATGAGGGAAGAAAGGCGGACTGGATCATAGATGTACAGTGTCAGAATATGCCTGAGCCTCAGCTCCTGGGGAGTGCTATCGGATTTAAGTGCATAGAAGATGTGCCCTATATCCGCGGACTGGACAAATGGCTGGGGACGGAACTTACCCAGACAGTAAAGGATTATTTGAAAGATATGGGCGCGGCGGCTGCTTCTAATGGCTCCGTCGGGCTATATCATGTTGAAAACATCACGCCGGAAGCGGTCAAATATGCGATGCCTGAGGGCGGAAATTCCCTCATCAAAGAAAACGCGAAGGTGTTCGTGATCGACGACGCCGAGATTGAGCGCGTCAAGGCGAGCTATCCCAATCCCTGGGAAGGGAGGGAGTTAGCTGGCTTTTGCAGGCTGTCCACACTTCTCGGTCGAGCAGCTCAGGGACTGGACAGACAGACTTGTCGATGGACTTAAGAGACACGGAAACACTCAGGTCACGATGAACACGATCTTCTGCGCGGCGCCCGATGTGCGCGAGGCTTTCGAGAAGAAATACCCTGTAAGAGCGCGAAGGCTCAAGAGGATAGGAGTGACCATCTCCGGACTCTGTCCTTTGTCCTATACTTCCAATCCGCTCACGGACAAGATCCGCATCATCACTGCCTCCAACAAGCTGCGCTATTACAGCAAAGCGAGATTCTACAGCGAGGAGGAACTGGTGGAGATCATTACCGGCGGCTGGGATGAGAAATGGAGGTGACGAGGAATGATCAAGAGATACAAAGGCCGGGTCGTTGTACCGGGAGATGTGATCGCGGAGGCACTGGTCACCCACACAGGTTTTAACACGCTGGCAAATCTTAAGACCGCGGGATCATTCTTAAACCCCAGGGGAGTTCTTCAGGATATGAACAACCCCGAACTCTATGGGAAGAAAATGCCCGGAAAGATCCTCTGCCTGCCGGAGACCATCGGATCGACCACGGGCGGAATGGTCCTGTACTGCGCTTCTGTGATGGGAGTCGGTCCCGCCTGCATGCTTTTCAGCAAGAAGGCGGATACACTGGCTGTGGCCGGCGCTGTTTTGACAGCTAACTGGTCCGAGCACCCGATCATCCTGGTCGATGACCTGGGGGATGAATTCCTGCAGGAGATCAAAGAAGGGCAGAGGATCCATGTCAAGGAAGACGGGACTGTGCTCGTTGAATGTGAAGACTTATTCGACGCCGCGCCGTAAGTGGCTGTGATGAGGCAGAGGAGGAAAACATGAGTGCCGAAACAAATGTAAAGAAAGAATATCAGGCTCTCCTGACTCCGTGGAAGATCGGGAACTGTGAGATCAAGAACCGCTTTGTCGTGACTTCGATGGGCGGCACGGATCTGTTCGGATGGATGGAACGAAATCATTTTGACAAAGAGGGCGCCAGATTCATACTGGAAGCTGCCAAAGGAGGCGCGGGTCTGGTCCTTCCCGGCTGTCAGCCTGTTTACAATCCGATGTTCGGACAGTGGCTGCACAAAAATAAAAAGATGTACAGGGACCTGGCGAAGTGGCTGCCGGAGTTTCACAAGACCGGCGCTAAACTGTTCGTGCAGCTGACTGCGGGATTCGGCCGCAGTTTCACAATCTCTCAGATGATGGAGGAGCTCTATTCCAATAAGGTCCTGCGAGAGGCTTCAAAGCCGTTCATGGACCTGGATAAGATAACGGCGAGCGCATCGCCCGCACCCAACCGCTGGTCGGACAAAGTTCCCTCCAGAGCGATGACGGTGGAAGAGATCCATGAGTTTGTGGATGCTTTTGCCGAGTGCGCAAGGCTCCTCAAGGAAGCGGGCGTAGACGGCGTGGAGATCCATGCGGTGCATGAGGGCTACCTGCTCGATCAGTTCACGCTTAAATATGTCAATCACCGCACGGATGAATACGGCGGCTCTTTTGAGAACCGCTACCGCTTCCCGGTGGAGATCGTGAAGGCGATCAAAAAGGCCTGCGGGGATGATTTCCCGGTGTCCCTGCGTTACAGTGTGGTCTCCAAGACAAAGGGATTCCGCCGCGGCGCTCTTCCCGGAGAGGAATTCGAGGAGGCGGGACGCGACATGGAGGAGTCCGAGTGGGCGGCAAAATATCTCCAGGACGCGGGATACGACATGCTCAACTGCGACAACGGAACCTATGACGCCTGGTACTGGGCGCATCCGCCGATCTACATGCCCGAGAACTGCAACCTGGAGTATGTGGAGCACATCAGGAAATTTGTGGATATTCCGGTTGTCTGCGCCGGAAGAATGGACCCTGTGACAGCTGCTGATGCAGTAGCGAGGGGCGGCATTGACGGAGCGGGATTTGCAAGACAGTTCCTCGCGGATCCGGAGTGGGTCAACAAACTGATCGAGGGAAGAGAGGACGAGATCCGTCCCTGCATCCTGTGCCATAACGGATGCTTCAACATGGCGCATTATAAGGGAGTTCCCAACGACCAGGATCTGTTTGACTCCCTTCATCTTGCGCGCTGCGCTGTCAATGCGGAGATGATGCAGTGGAAAAAGCACTACATAGAGAAAGCGAAGAATCCGCAGACTGTCGCGATCGTCGGAGGCGGCATAGGTGGCATGGAAGCAGCCCGTGTTCTCGCGCTGCGCGGCCACAAGCCGGTGATCTATGAGCGCACAGACTGTCTGGGAGGTGCCTTTATCGCAGCTGCAGCGGAGTCCTACAAAGGGAAACTGAGGGATCTGCTCGCATGGTACCGGCTTCAGATGGAGGATCTGGACATAGAGATCCACTATAACTATGAAGTGAGGACGGTCCAGGAGTTCGGAGACCAGCCTGTGATCGTGGCGACCGGCGCTGTACCGCGTATCCTCAAAGGCGTAAAGGGGCATGAGAAAATGATCGAGGCCTGCGAGTTCCTTTTGAGCGAGCCCGGAGCTGTGGTGGCAGCGGGACATGACTTTGAGGCGGCTCCGGTGGGCTCCTCCATAGTCGGAACGACTGTGGCGGTGATCGGCGGAGGCCTGACCGGCTGTGAGATCGCTTATGAGCTGCAGCTGCAGGGCAAGAAGCCGGTGATCGTAGAGATGCTGGATGACCTGATCAGGCAGAAGGGAGTGTGCCTTGCGAACAGTTCCTATCTGCGTGAATATTTTGCCTGGAAGAAGGTACCGGTATATCTTGAAACTCGGCTTACAGAGGTGAAGGATGGCGCGATCGTCTGCGAGGATAAGGAAGGAAAGTCCTTCGAGATTCCTTGTGACAGTGTGATCTCCTGCGCAGGATACATGCCTGCACCGCTTGGAACCGCCGGAAAGAAGAATGTGCAGATAGTCGGCGACTGCCGCAGCGTAGGGAATCTGAGAAGCGTCATCTGGGGAGCGTATGAAGCGGCGATGAAAGTGTAAAATGATTCTCACATGAAAAGAGTCAGGGGAAAATGCCCTGACTCTTTTTTAATTCAGAAATAATGACCCTCCTGTCATCGAATGATCACGCTCAGGACTCCGTCAATTGCCTCGATCCTGTGGACGAACTCTCTGTGGTTGACCTCGGTGTTGGGCTGCAGATTAATGAAGGCCGAGTAGACATTGACGCCGGATTCATCCCGCACGCTCTCAATCTGGAGCGCTTTGATCGCGATACCGCGATCTTTGCAAAAGCGCAGGACATGGTCAAGAGAATCTTTATTGAGATAATTGACGACGCATTGGAAACCTTTGACACGCTTTACCTTGATCTTTCCAAGGACGATCTCTGAGAACAGGATCGCGATCGTTCCAAGAAGCGCGCCCTCGTAGAAACCGGCGCCGATCGCAAGGCCCATGATACCGGTGGCCCAGAGTCCGGCAGCAGTGGTAAGGCCTTTGACAGTGCGGGCGCCTGTGACAATGATCGTGCCCGCGCCGATAAAGCCAAGTCCTGTGATGACCTGGGCACCGAGGCGGCTCATGTCGGTGGGAAGTCCCATGACCAGATAAACGTAATGGCCGGTAAGAGAAGCAGCAGTTGCTCCTGTGATAATGAGAATGTGTGTCCTGAAACCGGCAGGTCTGTTCTTAATGGAACGTTCGATTCCTATGACGCCGCCGCAGATAACCGCGAAGACCATGCGGAATAAGATGTTGACAGTATTGATATCACGAAAACTATCGAAAAATGAGAGCACTGGAAACCTCCTTACAATGGATCCGGAAAATCAGTGATGGATAAGAACTGCAGACTCATGCGATCAGTTCGTGTATCGTATTAACACAGGGAAGTTCTGCAATAGTAGAGAGCATTCCCGAATGGGACGCGTTTGCGCGGTCCATCTGCAGGACGATCACAGCGGCAGGATACTTGCCGCCCTCGCGCCTGGTACGCTCTACGTCGATATCGTAGATCGTGGCTTTTTCTTCCCGGATCGTATCCAGGATCTCATCAAAGTCCTCGATCGCTGCAAATTCCACATAGATAGTCATGTTGCGGAGTCTCCGCTTGAAAGCGCTCTCCAAAGGATACATAACGTCGAGCACGACGATCAGGATCACCAGTACGATGATCACGCAGTCGTACATACCGGCTCCGGCAGCCATACCCATGCACGCAGAGGTAAACAGGCCGGCAGCAGTGGTAAGCCCGGTGACCTGCTGGTGCCCGGAGGAAAGGATCGTACCCGCCGCCAGAAAACCGATGCCGCTGATGACCTGCGCCGAGTAGCGGGAGGCGTCAAATTTCATGCCGATCTCCGCGACAGCGGCCGCCCATTGTCCTGTCATCATCTCGTATTCGTAGCAGGCGAGCAGTACCGACATGGCCGCGCCGATGGAAGTGAGTACATAGGTGCGAAGGCCGGCGTTCTGCTTTTTCTTGGACCTTCCGAATCCGACGACGCTGCCGCATGCCATTGCCAGAATGAGCCGGACCACAGCGGAGAGAAAATTAAATTCCTTTAAATAAGCAAGTGCTGCAGACATAAGGATTCCTTTCACTAATGGTTAAGTAAAGATAATGTAAATAATAGGAAAAGCATTTACAAAATAATTATAAAATATACATCAAATCCATGCAATGAAAGGTTAACACTGCTTTGGTGCGTTCTCCGGCTTTTCCCTGCCTGAGGCTTATGATATAAAGAAAGAAGGGGAATTATCAGTCAGAAGAAGGAAGCGGAATAATTGAGTATAGTGCAGGAGGTAGGGTATGTCAGGTTATGTCAAGCGCCCGGCAAAGCGTGTTGATAATAGTAAAGGGAGGGTGTTCAGAGGCAAAGAGGAGATCCTCGATCGGCTGAGTGCTGAGCTGTCCGGCGAAAGCTGGAGCCTTGTGCTGGAGACCTATCCGGGAGTCTGTGAGGAGGAGATGCGAGGTCTTATAGAAGCGCTGAAGCCGGATATGATAGTGTCAGCCAGACAGATCCTGAAGGACGCAGATGCGCTGGAAGTCCTTTTGCAGAATACTCTCACTGATGACCGCGTCTTCGGAAGGATGTACTACGGAGAACTCACCGATTTCATCGACCCCGTCAAGGCTGATTATTTCCGTGCCAAAATAGCGTCCTGCGGCGGGAAAGTCGCCGTTTACGGTTTTGGCGCGTCCCTTTTGTGTGACAGCGGGCTGTGTGTCTGCGCCGATATGAGCCGCTGGGAGATCCAGCTGCGTTACCGCTCCGGTATGTCCAATTATTTCTCATACAATCCGGAGGAAGATATTCTGAAGAAGTTCAAGCAGGGCTATTTTCTGGAATGGCGGATCGCTGACAAATTAAAAGCGGAATGCATGGACCGGATGGTGTATTTTATTGACGCGAACCGGGACGACGACCTCGTCATGATCAGCACGGATCTGTTTGAGGAGGCGCTTATCAAAGAAGCCTCGGAGCCCTTCAGGGTCGTTCCCTATTTTGACCCCGGAGTGTGGGGCGGGCAGTGGATGAAGAAGGTGTGCGGACTGGATCCGGACAAGCCCAATTACGCGTGGAGCTTCGACGGAGTGCCGGAAGAGAACAGCATATGCTTTGACTTCGACGGAACGATCCTGGAGATGCCTGCCATGAACCTGATCCTCAGACACCCGGAGAAACTGCTGGGGAAAAAAGTGTACTCGCGCTTTGGTGCGGAGTTCCCGATCCGCTTCGACTTTCTGGATACGATCGGAGGGCAGAACCTGTCGCTGCAGGTCCACCCGACTACGGAATACATCCACAGGCAGTTCGGCATGGCCTACACGCAGGATGAGAGCTATTACATTCTTGACGCGGAGGAAGGCGCCTGCGTATACCTGGGGCTGAAGGAAGGCGTAGAGATCGACGACCTGATCGCGGCGCTGGAGGAGGCGCAGAAGGGTGAAGCGCCTTTTGACGCGGAGAAGTATATCAATAAGATCCCCGCGAAGAAACACGACCACTTCCTGATCCCGGCGGGCACCATTCACTGCTCGGGCAGCGGGGCCATGGTCCTGGAGATCAGTGCAACTCCTTATATCTTCACTTTCAAACTCTGGGACTGGGGGCGTCTGGGACTGGACGGAAAGCCCAGGCCGATCAATATAGAGCGCGGCTCCAAAGTCATTAAGGAGAGGCGCACCGGATGGGTCATGGAGAATCTGGTGAGCCGGTTCAGCGTTGTGGAAGAGAAGGAGAACTACACGCAGGAGCACACAGGTCTTCATGAACTGGAATTCATCGAGACGAGGCGCTTTACGATCCGTGATCACGTGGAAGTGGACTGCCATGAGAGTGTTAACGTGCTGAACCTTGTGGAAGGTGCGAGATGCCTTGTGGAGAGTATTGACGGGAAGTTTGAGCCTTACGAAGTGCAATACGCTGAGACATTTATCGTCCCTGAATCCGTTGGGAAATATCGCCTGAGAGCAATAGAGGGCCCGGTCAAAGTCATGCAGGCTTACGTGAGAAACTAAAAGAGAGAAGAAATGTGTTTCATCAAAGGATTTGATGGTACAATGTTTCTCAGGGGGTAAACAGCTATGTTT
>CACZXG010000082.1 GCA_902785055.1 uncultured Lachnospiraceae bacterium | reverse complement strand
GGCAAACAGCGGGTTTTCCGAGAACATCTGCAACTTCATTTCCTCCGAGACCAGCTTTGTCAGATCTCTCAGGTCCTGTCCCGCATCCGCTTCCGCAATCGCTTTTCCCAGATTCATGATAAGTTCTTCGGCTTCTTCGAGTTTCTCCTTCATTTCCTCAGCAGAATACGAATGATCCCATGCCGGGTAAAAGCTGCGGATCCCTTCCTGGCGCCTCAGCATCTTGATAGAAGCGATCATTTCAGGCACATCCATGATGATCGGTATATCTGTAATTACCGGAACAGTATCCCCTATAAAGAACGCATCTTCCAGTCGATAAGACATTTCACCGGCGCTGTGCCCCGCTGTGCGGTAAGCATGAATTGACAGCCCTTCTTCAAGCAGGATCTCATCCCCGTCATGCAATACATGATCGACCTTCGTCGATCTGCCTGCCAAAATATAGAAATTCGGGATCGGCCTTTCCGAAAACTGAAGATCAATATCTTCGATCCATCTTCGCTCTTCCCGGCCCGCATATATTCCACAGTCCATATTCTCCCGAAACCATGCCGCAGAACCGATATGATCCGGATGTGCATGTGTCAGAAATATCTTTTTAATATCGGAGAGTTTCCTGCCTATGCTTTCCATATAGGAGGCAATCTGCTTTTCACATCCATACACTCCCGAATCGATCATATAGCAGTCCTCAGCTTCAATAATATAAACAAAAACATATCTCCTGATTTCTTCAGTTACGTTGAAGTCAATTCTGATCTGATGGATCTTTTTATATGACATTTTTCTTCTCCTTCCCGGTATGCAAGTATTCACTTGCATAAAAGCTATTTTTTTACGTGCCCGCAATGCCGGACACGTATCAATCAGATCATTCCATGCCTTTTAGAAAAACGTTTACACTGTTCCGGATGTATTCATCCCCGGAAATACCGATCAGCTTATCCCCAAACGATGCGTTCAGGAAAACAAATCCAAAGTTCATTGAAATAAACTGGAGCGCAGCACTTTCCACATCGCAGTTTTTCAGCTTTCCTTTTTCTATCATTTCCGTAAAATACTGCTTCAGTACCTTTTTGAAAACCTCCGGTATCTTCATGATTCCCGGAAGCGCGATCCCCTCAAGTTCTGCCGTACGCAGTCCGATCGAGATCTTTACCATTTGCGGGGTCACCTTTGTCATATAGGTTCTGGAAAATGAAACCAGATCCTCTTCCGGAATCCCTACATAGGCAAAATCCTTTTCTGAAAGACCGGGATTCCACCTCGGGAGCGACATTGCCGCCAGAATGATCTCTTTTTTTCCATCAAATTTCCGGAATATAGTGCATTCATTTACTCCTGCGAGTTTGGCTATGTTTTTGGTCGTAGTTCCCGAATACCCCTTTTCTACGATAATGGTCATAGTGGCATCTATTATTTTGATCTGGGTCTCATCAAACATTTCAAATAATCCTCGAACAGCTCATGCAAGTATACACTTGCATAGTATCAATTTGCAAGAAAGTTGTCAAACGAGTTTATCTGATCACTCTTCGCCAGCTTATCGTCAAATCCTGTCAGGTCCTATGGATGCTCTCACATATCTCACAGAATTTCCGGGGCTGTTCTTTGACCGACCAGTGTTTGCAGCCCTTAAATACCTCTACCCGGCTGTTCGGGGTTTCCCGCGCAGCTTTAATAATATCGCTTAACGGCACAAGCGGATCCTTTTCTCCGATCACGTAAACAACCGGCATTTGTAGTTTCTTTAGTTCTCCAAAAAAGTACGGTTTAGACCGTTCCTTATCCGCTGCGCTTCGCTGGAAGTTGAGCATTGATTTTCCGGCCATATCTCCTGCACAGGACTGCATCACTTCGTCAACCAGGGCGTCTGTGATCAGCTTCTTATTCCCGATCAATGCATATGATATCGACCACCGCGCGATCCATTTGTATTTTGCACACCATCTGTACTGGGACAGCGTCAGATCCGTATGCATCACATACCAATAGCTGAAACGATGGAAAGGCATCTTTTCTGAAACGCCCCAGGTATCGACAGGAATAAGCGCCTTAACATCCTCGGGATAGCGCAATGCGTAACCAATTGCGATCGCTCCGCCCATCGATAATCCGGCTAAGACAAAGCCGGTAAGACCGAAATAGCTGACGACAGTTTTTACACACTCGATATGTGTGTCAAAAAACGAATCCCCTGCCAGATCATCCGCTCTATCGCTGTTTCCATAGCCCAGAAAATCGAATGCATAAACTGAATAGTCATCCGAAAACGTATTGAATACTTCTCTCCAGGACAACATTGTGCTGTCGCAGCCCGCGCCGTGCAGCAGCAGGACAGTTCTCGATCCGGCACCTTTTTTGTAAGCTGCGATGTTCCCGTATTGTGTTTTAATAGTTCTGCTGATTGGGCCGCTAAGTGATAATGATGAATCCATGCTGCTCACCCCCTTATAAGTCCAGTTTAC
Organism: uncultured Lachnospiraceae bacterium; assembly: GCA_902785055.1. Lineage (GTDB taxonomy): Bacteria > Bacillota > Clostridia > Lachnospirales > Lachnospiraceae > CAG-791. Next base: position 9,120 of record CACZXG010000082.1, on the reverse strand, counting down.
CAGAAATTGTTGCTTCTCCTTTTCCAATTCGTATCTGCCCTTGCGGGGCGCCGGCATTTACCCGCGTAACACTGTATTTGGTCACATATTAACTATATACCGTTTATTCGATTTTAGTTCATCATTTATTGCCTTTGCATGCTGCAATAACAATCAGATATGCTCGGTTCCACCCGGAAAAGCATGTTACAATGGATTCATGCAGTCACTGTATTGAAATTCTAATTCAAAGGTATCAGTTTTATGAACGAAAAGGCGCAAAAACTTAAGCGTAATATGGAGCAGCGGATCGTCGGCAAAGGTGACGTGATCGACAAGGTCATTCTCACTCTTCTGTCAGGAGGCCACCTTCTCCTCGAAGATGTCCCGGGCGTAGGGAAGACGTCCCTCGCAAAGGCATTGGCGGATTCTCTCTCCCTTTCTTTCGCAAGGATCCAGTGCACGCCGGATACGATGCCGTCCGACATCACCGGACTATCCGTTTACAGCCCCGCCGAAGGGAAATTCCAGGTCGTCCCCGGCCCGGTCATGAACAACATCGTGCTGGCCGATGAGCTCAACCGGACATCTCCCAAGACGCAGTCCGCTCTTCTTGAGGTTATGGAGGAGCACAAAGTGACGATCGACGGGAAAGAACAGCCGGTCCCTGAGCCCTTCATGGTGATCGGCACGCAGAATCCGGCTGAAATGGCAGGCACCTACCCTCTTCCCGAATCCCAGCTGGACAGATTCATGATCAGATTGTCAGTCGGCTATCCTGACCCGAAGGCCTCGGAAGATATGGCAAAGCGTTTCCTCGCGGGGCAGCTGCACGACGTGACGCATCCTGTCCTGACAGCCCGGGATGTCAGGGAAATGCAAAGCGAAGCCGCTAAGATCAGCATCCATGATGACCTGACGGCCTATGCGGTAAACATCGTCGATGCCACAAGGAACAAGGCCGAAATTTCCTGCGGCGCATCCCCCAGAGCCCTCCTCTCCGTGCTCCGCTGCGCGCAGGCACTCGCTTTCATGGACGACCGCAGCTACTGCATACCGGAGGATATCGCCTCCGCGGCCGCTCTTACGCTGCCCCACAGGCTCGTTCTTTCTTCCGGTGCCAGACTCAGCCGCGTGACCGGAGAGGACATGATTGCCAGGATCCTCTCTCAGACGAAGGTGCCGCGATGAACCTCCGTATCCACCCGAAAGGCGCAGCCATATACCTCTTCTGCCTGGCAGCCGGCGTCGCGTTTTCCAGCTTCTACGGCGGACCGGTATCCTTCGCCTGGCTCTACGCATGCCTCCTGCTGCTCCCTCTCTCCGCGCTGTACATTCTCCTGAACTACCACTTTCTCCGCTTCTACCAGGAGATCGAAGTCCACCGGATCGTCCGCGGCGAGGACCACAGATACCTTGCCAAAATAGAGAACGCCGGACCTCTCCCGATCCACAAGATGCGTCTTCACACCTGGGACGACCGGTGTCATCTTTATGATATCGAGAACGGGCAGCAAGTCTCCCTCGGTATTCACGAGAAGAAAGAACTGCACTCCGGCATCAGCTGTATTTACGCCGGTTCCTATGACATAGGGATCAGGAAGGTCGCGTTCACGGATCCCTTTTCTGTTTTTACAGTGGAGCTGGATGTCCCCTATTCCTTCAGAGCAGTGGTCAGCCCGCAGATCACGGATATCGCTGACGAAGTCCTCGACCTTGAGAATCAGGTCAACAGCACCGGACTGAAAAGCAGGCGGCTGCCGGAGGAGACGCCGGGGAGCGACCTGCGGCCCTATCAGCCGGGTGATCCTCTGCGCGCGATCAACTGGAAGGTCTCGGCGAGGCTCTCAGAATTGGTAACCCGCGTGCCGGACAAAATGGAAAAGCGCACTGTGACCATCCTGATGCTGGCTTCATTCGTCCCGGACAAGATGCAGGACCTCGAGTTCCTGAAAAAACGGGACTTCTTCCTGGAATTTATCGTTTCCGCCGCCTGGCATTTCGGCAGACAGGGAATCCCGGTCCGTCTGATCTACCCCGCAGGAAAGGTCACAGAGTCAACAGTCGATTCTTTCGAGAGTTTTCAGGATTTTTACGGCACTGCCGCAGACGGCATCTTCTACTATTCCGAAAATGAATTTGATGAGATGCAGAAACTGGCGGCAGACCTGAGGAGCACGTATGACAAGGATACTTGGATTCTTATCAGAGAAGATCCCGGACCGGGCGAAGATCACTGCGTTATTATCGCTTGAGCTCCGCGCCCTTCTTTTTGTATTTTCTCTGATCATGATCTGCATAGAGGCGTATCAGGCCGCCGGGGGCAGTACTTTCCCCCGCGGTCCTTTCGCGCTGACTGCTGTCCTGGTCTATTTCTTTTACAGTCTCCTTGAGCACTCTTTTTCACTGATCGTGCGCACAAAAGCAGCTTCCTTCTTTCCGCTGCTTCCGGCAGCGCTTCTGCTTCTCCTTCTGCATAAGACAGACGCCCCACTCTTTTTGGCCGCCGCCGTGGCATCGGCTGTCGCGGCCAGGCTCTTCTTTAATCTTGCCCCGCACATAGAGAAAGTGCTGTTGTACGGCGTCTTTTTGCCGGATGCTGCTGCGGTTTATCTCTATTTTGGCAGGCATGTGCTGCAGGGAGCCTATGCATCAGACAAACTGTTATTCGTTTCCCTCGTGACTCTCACTTTGGCGTCGCTGCAGGAGCTCCTGTTTGAAAAGCCCCTGCTTAGGAGAAGTGGAGAGGCCTTCCCCTTCTTCTATTTTGCGCTCCTGGGCATCCTTGTGGCCCTGCCTCCCATGAGTCAGCGCCCGATCAACTGGACTCCTGTCGCCGAGGCGGGCGGGCGCATCTTTCACAGGGCTCAGGACATGGTTGACAGCGCAGCCTACCACCTGTCGTCCATGTGGGGCGGCTCCTACACCACTGGATATAATTCTCTGGAAGTATCAGGCGGCAAAATAGAGCACTCAGGCCGCACCGAGATCATCCTGAAGACTTCGCAGAAGCCCTATTACGAATACACGGACGAAGAGACCTCTGAGGTCATGAAGGTGCGGCGGATCCTCTATCTCGCAGGTGGAGCGGGCGTTGACAAGACGAAACTGGTCAGCTTTCTGAGATTTCTGCATGCCAATGACGTGAACAGAGAATATGCCGCGCTGTTCTCTCAATTGTCAGAAGTAAAGGTGGAATACGCATATCTCAATACCGCCGATGAGATCGCGCCTGTGAATACGTTCCTCGTTTATGACGGCAATTCTCAAAATGATGCGGTGCACAAAAAGGGGTACCGGCTTACTGCCCGCTATCTCGATATCGACTACGGCAGTCCTTATCTGGCCGGACTCATCAGAGAAGCCGGAGCTGCAGGGCGGGATGAATCCTTGTCCTACGAAGACGCCTGCAGTTACTTTATGGAATTGTATGGTGTGGAGCTCGGCAGTATTTTGACCGGGGATGAGTATGAGGAAGCTGCTAAAGGATCTTATAGTGCCGCTGATCTTGGCACGGACGGCGTGAGTGCCGCGCTGCAGGAACTGGCAGTTCAGATTACAAGCGGTGTCCGGGGGGAGTATGACAAGTGCAGGGTGATCGAGGGCTATCTCAGGCAGTACTCCTATCAGACAGATACGGTCGGCGGACACGACCCGCTGTCAACTATGAGCACTCCCGCGGGAATGGCTGACATAGCTGACCGTTTTCTCTTTGAGACCGGGGCCGGTTACTGCGTGCATTATACGTCCTCGATGGTAATGCTGCTGCGGCTCTCGGGAATTCCAGCCAGGGCTGTCTCGGGATACCGCTACGTTTACCCTTTCGAGAAGGCGGATGCTTACGAAGTGAGCGGAGACTGTGCACATATCTGGCCTGAGGCGTATATTCGAGGCGTCGGATGGGTGCCCTTTGAGCCGACCGGCGCTTACAGAACTGCTCAGGAATACACTTGGCACAGAAAGCCTGCTGCCGGAAATGACTCACAATCCGCTTATGTCCCGCCTATTCCTGCTCCGGCGCAAGTGCCTGATATTCCTGATGACGAGACGGCTTCAAGCAAACTGTCGGGTATGACTTTAAATCAGGCTATGCGGATCGCGCTGCCTACAGCCCTGAGCATACTTATTACTCTCGCTGTGCTGATCATGGGAACACTCTCAGCCGCGAGGCTGCGCTACCTGCGCGCCGCTCCTGAAAAGAAGCTCGCCATGGATGTCGACATGATTAAAAAAGGCATCCGCCGGCAGTCCGCGGAGGACTTTGCCGACAGAGGCCTTTTATCCGACTATGTCGCCAGGGCACCTGAAACGCTCCGGCCTGATATTCAGAAAGTATTCGACATTTATTACCGAGTGGTTTATGGTAGCAGCTCTGTTTCAGCTGAAGAAAATGAGCTTGCCGCCAGCGTTCGCGAACAGCTGCACGCGGCTATGAAAAAGAGAATAAAAAAATAACTGTCACGTTCGACCGCCAACCTGTTCTGTGATTGCTCACTCTGCTAGTCAATTAACAGACCGGGAAAGCGGTCGTCCGTGCTCTCCCAGTCGATTCCAAAGTGTTCTTTAAGGACTCTCTTCTTGACACTCCAATAAGTATGACAGAATCCTGTCCATCCTCCTTCACCGGTCTCAGCTCTGACCAGCCGCTCCATCTCCGGCTCGATCGAAAGATACTGATCCGTGTATTCTACCGGATCGCGTCTATCCCTGCCGGTCTTATAGTACTCTTCCCGTTCCTCCGTAAATGTCCGATCATAATGCATCAGATAATCACAGTCCTTAAGCCCGATCCAAAACTTCAATTTCCTGTCCTTATCGGATTCCTTACTCTCAAGATATGACTTGCAGATTTCCGGAATCATTTCATCTGTGATTCTGTCAAGATTACGGTCAATCAGCAGCAGCGGGTACTTCTTGAGATCCTTCATGGCATGACAGAACTCTTCAGCGCTGATGGTGCCATATTTGTATTCATCAATTTTGGACTTCAGGAAGTCGTCTCGAAATACTCTATTTTTCAACACAAATACTTCTCCCTCAGCTCCTCTCTGTCGCGATCCGACAGACCAAGTCCCTCGCGAATCAGGGCATCCATACTGCCGTATTTGTCTGCAACAGCTTCGTAGTAAGCCTTTATAAAATCCTCATCCGCGCCGAACAGGTACTGCAGAGACTCGTCTGCGAGAGGGCTGTCTGTTCCTGCCTGCTGCTTGACAAAAGCGGTCAGTCTGCGCAGTTCCCCCTGCAGATGCTCATTTGTTGTAAGATAATCCGCAATGATCACTTCCCGGGGAATTCCCAGAATTTCTTCAATGATCACGGCGGCAGTCCCGGCCCGGTCTTTGCCAGCGGTGCAATGCCACAGCATCGTTTTTTTATTACCTTGCAGCAAAAGCCGGACAAATTCAGCATACTGTGCCACCGCGTAATCACTGGCCAGCGAGCGGTACATTTCAATCATGTAATTTTTGGCTTCCTCAGGCGTAAACAACAGTTGTGAAATTGCACGCCGGTCAGACTCCTCTTCTCTCGACACTCCCGGAGTAAGGCTCTGCACGACTGGAATATGATAGTATTCGGCATCCGCAAGCTGTGCGTCCGGATTCTCCAGGCGCTCGCCGTCTGACCTGAAATCGATAACGGCACCGACAAGATCGGCAAGAGCCGACACTTCTTCCTCCGGCATTCCTGAGAGGTGCCCGCTGCGGATCAGTTTCCCGGATATGATCTGCCGTCCGTCAGCGGTTCTCATCCCGCCCAGATCTCGGATGTTGGGAAGGATCTTATAGTTTAGTTTCCTGCTGAACACTTTCTTATCCTTTCCTGCTCACTGCAAAGCGCTTCTTCTGTTGATATCGACTACTCTGTGCTGTATCCCCTTTTCCTCGAACTTCTCGAAAAGGGCGTCGGCTCCGTTTTTCATTTTAAACTGCAGCTCTTCCGGATACATCGGGATGATCTCGTAGAAATTGATCACTTTCCCTGAAGGCATCACCAGCCTGATATCGCCGTTTCTGTTCTCTGCATAGTTCAGCACAACGCTGTTGAACCTTGTGCTCCCGGCGTACGCGGATCCCTCTTCATCTGACTGTGTCGTGTGCCCGTAAGAAAGCCAGGTATTGCACCAGATCGGAAGCCGCGCCACATCTTTCAATGTTTTGATAGGCCAGTAGTCACTGTCTTCGCCGCTATTGATATTCCATTCTTTCGGAAGGTATATCACATACTCTGCGTAGTCCAGCTGATACTTCTGCCACTTCTCGGGTATCGCCATTTTATAAGCGCCGGCTCCCATCGTGACGAGTTTGTAGTAAGGATCTTCTTCTGTCGGCTCGACAATACACACATCAAGATGTATGTCGGGAGACGCGATCTCGTGGAACACGTTTTTGTAATTCCCGAACATATCGCAGATGAAACTGTCTATCACCTCAATTTCCGAATCATCATACAGATACATCGGGAGGCCCGGCTCGGTCTCCTTACGTTTCTTATCTTTTCTAAATCTGCTGAATAAACCCATGCTGCTCCTCCTGTAAGTTCGCCGGTATTACTGTGCCGAGTTGTCTTTTCTCATATATTTTGCCGGAACAGCTTTAGTCAGCCAAATACCGTTTGCAGAGAGATAAAACCGGTATCCGTCCTCGCTCATCTTCCGGCAGTCAATCTCATAGATCACAGGTTTCCCGTGCCTGCTCCCAACTTTCCTCGCCGTCTCCGTGTCCGAAGAAAGGTGCACATACAGACGGCCTTTCGGGATCAGGCCCTGCTTATCAATGGATGGAACGAATTTCTCTCCCGTCCCGTGCCAAAGAATAGCCGGCGGCACCTTTTCCTCCAACTCGACGTCCACCGGAACGGAGTGCCCCTGATTGGCCCTGATCAGCGTATGGTCTTCGTTAAAGGAATACCGCTGCTTCTCGTCTGTACGGACGATCTCTTCAAGTGTCTCCATATCCAGAGTGTGCCCCTCAGAATTGTTCACTCCGCTGATCAGTTCCTGCACATCTGCCCATCCGTGTTCATCCAGTGTGATTCCAATGATCCCCGGCCTGTGCCGAAGTATCAGCGATATGAACTTGCTGGTATTGATCATCCGTTTGCCGGGTCTATTATTCTTCATAGGTACTCTCTTTCTTCGATCCTGCCCTTACGAGCCTCACAAAAACATACTCTTTATCTGACGACAGGTCCTCTCGGAACTTGTATCCGCTCCAGTCGAATGTCTTGATCTCTTCCGGTTCAGTAATGGCGTTTGCTGCCATGTACCGCACCATCTCTCCCCGTGCCATCTTGGCATAGACGCCTTTCTGGACGATCTTTCCCTTCTCCGGTTCGCCGAAAACACAGGTAATATACCTGTCACCTGGCTGCAGATATTTCTCGATGCACTTGGAATACTCTTTGGAAGCAAGATTGATGATGATCCTGCTGTTGTCAAGGACTTCCCGGTAGAGGCTGTCTCCCCAGAAATCATACAGGTTCTTGTGACCGGAGACTGCGGCCTTTGCCTGCATTTCCAGGCGATACGGAACCACGCCGTCCATCGGCTTCACCACACCATAGAAGCCGGACAGGATCCGCAGGTGCTCCTGCACATAGTCATACTGACCGTCCTCGAAGACAGCCGGCGCCATATAAGTGTATTGGATACCGTCATACGCCAGTAAGGCAGGCGTCAGGTTCTTCCGAAGATCCATTTGGGCGAATCGCTCACTATTTTGACGGGCGATCTTGTCGCTGCAGGCCCAGAGCTTCTTCTGTTCCTCATAGGACAGGCTCTGAATCCATCGCATCAGGATCTCCGTTTTCTCCATAAACACCGGAAGCTCGGTGCATGTAAATAAATCTGTATCGATCCGCATCTGCTTAGCCGGAGATATTATTATCCTCATCTCAGTTCTCCACCATCAACCAGCTTCCGCCTATAGCTGAAGTATACAAACGCCGACAGCGCCACTGTCAGAATATCCGCCGTCACCTGCGACCAGACGATGCCGTACATTCCGATGAAATGATTGAGTATGAAGAGCATCGGAATGTTGAAAACGGCCCAGCGCATGACTCCGAGAAAGAGCGACCGCTCTCCTCTGCCAAAACCTTGAAAAGTGTATACCGTGAAAAAGCTCATGAACATGAGCGGCGTCGCGAGGCATCGGATCCGCAGGAAGTCGGTTCCAAGGCGCACAGTCTCAGGATCCGCGATAAACAGGCGTATAATGCCGCCTGCAAAGACCTCATACATCGCGACGCTGAGCGCCCCGACGATCAATCCGGTGATCAATGAAAACCGTATGATCCGAAACATCCTTTTGCGGTCGCCCGATGAGTAGTTGTAGGCAACCAGCGGCATCATTCCCTGACAGATGCCGATTCCCACATTCAGCGGCAGGCGCTCGACCTTGAGCACGATTCCCACCGCGGCCAGTGCGATATCGCCATAGCCGGACATCAGCTTGTCGATCACTATGTAATCTATGTCAAAGAGAAGCGTCGCGATCGAGGAAGGGATTCCCACTGTGAAAACAGAGCGCACATTCTCTGTTCTCGGCAGTCCGTTAGAGAGTCTGAAACGCAGTACTGTATCCGCCTGCTCTCTCAGAATCGTCACGGTGAAGAAAGCGCACGCGCAGCAATTCGAGATCAGCGTGGCGACGCCTACGCCCAGCACCTCATATCCTCTTGGGAACAACACAAACATGAACAGCGGATCGAGTATAATATTGAGCACGCCGCCCATCGCGATTCCAAATCCGGCTTTTCCTGATTCTCCCACGCTGCGCAGCAGATTTGCCATAACGTTCGAGAGCACGGTCGGAATTCCGCCCAGCACAATGACACAGAAAGAATACTGGGCAGCATAGGTTAGTGTGTTCCCGCTTGCCCCCAAAAGGCGCAGGATCGGGTTCATAAACAGCAGCATCCCCACAGAGAATACCGCTGTTGTGACAACTGCAAGACTAATGCTGAATGCGGAGACCTTTTCCGCTTCTTTTGCGTCTCCCGCGCCGAGAAGCCTGGAGATCAGAGCTCCGCCTCCAATACCGGCGAGGCCTGCTAGGGACAGACATATATTGAAAACCGGCAGGATCAGCGATACTCCGGCGACCATAAAGGGATTGTTCGTTCTTCCCAGATAGA
>CACZXG010000081.1 GCA_902785055.1 uncultured Lachnospiraceae bacterium | reverse complement strand
TGTCACATGGTATGTGTACAATGATGACAACGGAAGCAAGGTAAGGATCAGTGACCTTCAGGCTCAGGAGAGCGCTGCGGAGACAGGCAAAGGAGGCCCCGGGATCTGGAGAACACTTGCGATCGTGTTCGGAATCCTTGCGGCGGCGCTTGCTGCGTTTGTCCTTTTCCTTCTTAAGTCTATCCGTGACGGCAGATCCAAGACAACCAGAGGAAGGGCTCTGGAGGCTGCAGCGGCTGCCCGTGACGACGAGGATGAGGAAGAAGAGGAAGAATTCTTCTTTGAAGACGACGAGCCGGCAGAAGACGGGATTGAATCCGATGAAACAGCTGCCGAAGAGCCTTCGGGGACTCCGGAAGAAACTGATACGGACACAGAAGAAGTAAAGGCTCCTGCGCCCGCTGCTGATAATGCGGGAACCCCTGATTCCACGATCACGATGGAAGTTCCGGAAGAGGCAGAGCCGACAGAGATTCCTGCCGAGGAGATCGAGGCTGCTATCGCTGCAACGACTGCTCAGCTTGAGGAGAATATCTCTAAAGACGAGGCCGCTCAAACAGAAGAAACCGCGGATGAAGAGATCATTGAAGAAGAGTCTTCAGAAGTCGTCGAAGAAGAACCCGAAGAAGAGTATGAGGAAGAATTCGAAGAAGACGATTACGAGGACGAAGACTACGAAGACGAGGACTACGAGGAAGATGAAGAAGACGCCGAATCCGAAGAGTCTTTTGAAGAAGATGAGGAATACGAGGATGAAGACTACGAGGACGAAGAGGAGTCTGAATCCCGTACAGCCAGACTCAGTGCCGCAAAGGGAGGCTTTTTCGGATTTCTGAAGAAGATGTTCGGCTCCGAATCTGACGAAGAGGCTGAAGATCCCGATGAAGGCGGTGACTTCGATGATTATGAAGACGAGCCCGAGGACCATGAATTCGATGAATTCAAGGAGTATCCTGAAGACATAGACCTTCTGCCCAGAGAGGAAACGGAAGAAAGTGATTATCTCGAAGAAGATGATTATTCCGAGGAAGGTGATGTCCGGGACGACAGTGAGCGCGGAAGACTCTCCATGCAGAGGGTGATGAAGAATGTCAGCTACAAGGATGATGAGTCAGATTACTACCGGGAAGGCGATCCCAATGATCTCTCTGATTCCCTGTTTGAAGATGACGATGATATGGAGTATTCCTTTATCAGCAGCCGGAAGAAATGATCATGATGCCGGCAGAACAGGATAACAGCCGAACTTGACATACAAATCCACCTGTTATAACATAGATATAACAGGTGGATTTTGACTTTTCTTAGTGAAAAAGGAAGGTGAAATTATGCTGATCGAAATTGATTTCAGCAGCGACGAGGCTATTTATCAGCAATTATGCAATCAGATCATATTGGGCATTGCCACTTCAAGGCTGTCGGACGGTGAAGTGCTTCCTTCCGTCAGACAGATGGCGGATGAGATCGGGATCAATATGCACACGGTCAATAAAGCCTATACGATACTCAGACAGGAAGGCTTTGTCAAAGTCGACAGACGGCGGGGAGCCTTTGTGTCCGTCGGAGACAGAAACCGGGAGCGGGCAATACGTCTTGTAGAGAAAGACATGAGAGTGATCCTTGCGGAAGCAAGATGCCGCGGACTGAGCAAGCAGGATATGCTGATGCTGGTTGACAGGATCTATGATGAATATGACGGCGGAATAAGGACTGACGATAAATGAGAGATAATTATACCAGAAATGCGCAGGAGGCGATCCGTCTCGCAAAGAGCGCGTCAAGACACAACAAACAGAATTACACAGGTACCGAGCATCTGCTGCTGGGTCTTGTCGCGGAGCCGGACGGTGTCGCCTCCAAGATCCTGCGTGACAACAACTGCACACTGGAGCGCCTTAACGACATGATCGCCCAGCTCAACATCAGGTCAGCCAATCTGGCGCTGCTCGATCATGAGGGATTTTCGCCCCGCTGTCAGAAAATCATGCGTATGGCAGGGAATATTGCTGATCAATATAACTCTGAGCAGGTAGGAACAGAGCATTTACTGCTTGCGATCATCACAGAGGGGGAAAATATTGCTCTTAAACTGATCGAAACGCTGGGGATCAGTCCGGCCAAGCTGTATTTTGAAACACTGGCAGCGATCGGAGAGGATCCTGCGGCTCACAAAGATGATCTGCAGCCGGGCGGACAATCTCCTGACCAGGGAAATCAGAAGATCCTCCCCCAGTACAGCAGAGACCTGACAAAGCTCGCAAGGCAGGGGAAACTCGATCCGGTGATCGGCAGAGAAAATGAGATCAGCAGGGTGATCCAGATCCTTAGCCGAAGGACCAAGAACAATCCCTGTCTGGTAGGAGAGCCCGGCGTAGGAAAGACCGCTATAGTTGAAGGGCTCGCCAGGAGGATCATTGACGGAGATGTTCCCGATACTGTCAAGAATAAGCGGCTTCTTACAATGGATCTCTCCGGCATGGTTGCCGGTTCCAAATATCGCGGAGAATTTGAAGAACGTATCAAGAGGGTGATCGCTGAAGTAATAGCAGACGGCAATATCATCCTGTTTGTCGACGAAATGCATACTCTGATCGGAGCAGGCGGAGCCGAGGGCGCCATAGACGCCTCCAATATACTAAAACCTTCGCTCGCAAGAGGCGAGATCCAGCTGATCGGAGCGACTACGCTGAACGAATACCACAAATACGTTGAAAAGGACGCGGCACTTGAGAGAAGATTTCAGCCTGTACAGGTGGAAGAACCTACTAAGGAAGAGGCGGAGGATATCCTCAGGGGTGTTATCGGCGCTTATGAGAAGCACCACAATGTCTCAGTCACCGAAGAGGCGATCAGGGCGGCAGTAGATCTCTCAGAGCGATACATCAACGACAGAAATCTGCCTGACAAAGCGATCGACGTGATCGACGAAGCCTGCGCGGCCGTGAGACTAAGGGGCGCCGGCGGGCATCAGGAGAACAATTATAAAATGATCCAGGACGAGATCGCCGCATCCGACAAACTAATGGCGACGGCTCTTTCTGAGGGCAGGATCGATGACGCGAAGGCCTTAAGGGCCCGGCAGGAAGAACTTGTCAAAAAACTGCAGGCCGCGAGAAGAAGACAGGAGAAGAAAGCCCAGAAACTCCCCGAAGTTACTAAAGAGGATGTCGCGGCAGTTGTATCCATGTGGTCCAAGGTTCCCGTAAGCAGACTTACCGAGAAGGAGAGCGCAAGACTCTTAAGGCTTGAAGAAGAGCTTCATAAGAGGGTCATAGGGCAGGAGGACGCGGTCCACGCTGTGGCCAAAGCGATCCGAAGAGGCAGAGTGGGTCTTCATGATCCCAACAGGCCGATCGGCTCTTTCCTTTTCCTCGGGCCTACCGGCGTCGGCAAAACAGAGTTATCCAAAGCGCTGGCGGAAGTGATGTTCGGCTCGGACCAGGATATGATCCGCGTCGATATGTCCGAGTATATGGAGCAGTATGCAGTCTCCAAGATCATAGGTTCCGCGCCCGGCTATGTCGGCTACGAGGAGGGCGGCCAGCTCTCGGAGAAGGTAAGAAGACACCCTTACAGCGTGATCCTCTTTGACGAGATCGAAAAAGCGCACAGGGACGTCTTCAATGTCCTGCTGCAGATCCTGGATGAAGGCCATATAACGGATTCCAAGGGCCATAAGGTCAATTTCAAGAACACTGTGATCATCATGACTTCCAATGTCGGCGCCCAGAGGATCATCGAGCCCAAGACGCTGGGATTTGCGGACAAGCCCACAGCGGAACAATCCTATGAGAAGATGCGTACCGGGGTCATGGAAGAAGTCAAGAAAATGTTCCGCCCGGAATTTATCAACCGCATTGATGAGATCCTGGTGTTCCATTCTCTAAACGACGATGAAATGAACAGGATCTGCTCACTTCTGTGTGAAGACCTGATCCGCCGCGCAGACAAGCAGCTGGGCATCAGGCTCAAAGTGACGCCTGCGCTCAGAAAACACATTGTGGCAGAATATTCTGATCCCAAGATGGGAGCAAGACCTCTGAAGAGAGCTATCCAGAAAGTGATCGAGGACGCCCTTTCCGAAAAGCTCCTTTCGGAAGAGATCGTGCCCGGACAGACAGTGACAGCCGGATTCAGAGGAGGCAATGTAGTATTCGATGGCAGGGATTAAGAAAAAGACCGCGTTTTTTTGCCAGGAATGCGGCTATGAAGCGGCCAAGTGGATGGGACAGTGTCCCGCCTGCAAAGCCTGGAATACGATGGTGGAGGAGCCGGTAAGGATGAGCCCGGTCAAGTCCGCCGGCGGCCAGAGGGGCATTTCTTCCGGAGCTTCAGGTTTTTCCCTCGGAGGAAACAACCGCAGCGCTGTGCCGGTCTCCCTCTCATCAGTCAGGGATGCTGAAGAGACGCGCTTTTCCACCGGTATGGGCGAACTGGACAGGGTTCTGGGAGGAGGCGCTGTGGCGGGTTCTCTGGTCCTTGTGGGCGGAGATCCGGGAATAGGAAAATCCACGATCCTTCTTCAGACATCCTGTTATATGGCGAAGTCCGGGATCAATGTTCTCTATATTTCCGGCGAGGAATCCCTTCGGCAGATCAAGCTCAGAGCCGTCAGGATCGGAGGTGCGCCGGACTCCCTGAGGTTTCTCTGTGAGACCAATCTTGCGGTCATAGCCGACATCGTGATGAGGGATAAGCCGCAGGCTGTGGTGATCGATTCCATACAGACGATGTACAGCGAAGATGTCGCATCTGCGCCGGGCAGTGTATCCCAGGTTCGCGAGACGACAGCCGTGCTCCTGAGGCTTGCCAAGGAGATGGGCATCACTTTCTTCATTGTCGGACACGTGACCAAGGAGGGAACTGTCGCAGGTCCCAGAGTCCTTGAACATATGGTGGACACGGTTCTGTATTTTGAAGGGGACAGATACGCCTCCTACAGGATCCTCAGGGGTGTCAAGAACCGCTTCGGATCCACTAATGAGATCGGCATCTTCGAGATGAGGACGGAAGGACTTGTCGAAGTTCTCAATCCCTCGGAATACATGCTCAGCGGAAGGCCTCTCGGAGCCAGCGGCTCTGTGGTGACCTGCTCAATGGAAGGGACAAGACCGGTCCTGACAGAAGTGCAGGCGCTGATCGTAGAGACAAATTTCGGCTATCCGAGGAGACAGTCCACCGGCACTGACTCAAACCGCGTAAGCCTTCTCATGGCAGTTCTCGAGAAGAGACTGAACATACCGCTATCCCGCTATGACGCCTATATCAATCTTGCGGGAGGAATCCGGCAGACGGAACCGGCGCTGGATCTCGGGATCGTATTGGCGATCCTCTCAGGATTTAAGAACAGAGCTGTTCCGGACGATCTTATCGTATTCGGCGAAGTGGGACTGTCGGGAGAAGTGCGATCGGTCTCTATGGCTGAGAACAGGGTGCTTGAAGCAGCCAAACTCGGCTTCCACAGCTGTATTCTTCCCGCGTCGAACGCGTCCGGGATCAAAACAGTGCCGGAGGGCATGAAGCTGATCCCCATCCGGGGCATCGGACAATTGTCGGATTATCTGAGTTCGTGCTGACAGATACAGCCTGATCTTTTATAGGACAGAAAAATAAAAGAACCTGACTTTTGGCAAAGAAGTCAGGTTCTTTTTATGCGCAATAATGTTCATGCAATAAAGCTCAGAAACGGTGTCCTCCGCCGCTTCCGCCTCCTCCGGAGAATCCTCCGCCTCCGCTTCGGCCGCCGCCTCCGCCTCCTGAAGAGCGGATCGGGCTGTAGACCCTGGATGTGTTTGTAAGCCTGGAAGAGGGATTTTTCAAAATAAAGTCAACCTGAGCCGCGTCTATGACCTCATGATTGCCTGCAGTTCGGGGAACAGTCACAGCTCTCAGGACCAGGTAGTTGATCAGAAGGCCCAATATAAGGGACAGAAGAGCAGCGCTTATATAGCGCATCGGCTGAGCGATCTTTCCTCCCCGCAGAAGTTCAAGTTCCTGTAAAAAGCAGACAGACGCGAATTTGTAATAGTATCTGTCCGACGCGTATTTGTAGATATTGTCCGAGATCGTGTTGGAATAAGCGGTTGTGATGATCTTGCTGATCTCACCGTTGTTGCGGATATAAAATTCGCGCATTCCCATATCGATCAGAAGCAGAGAGCCGCTCTCCGAGCCGAAAACGGAGGCATATCTCTGCTCGGCGTACTGTCTCGTGGATACGCTGTTGTTCTCGCAGGAGACAAATCCGGCATTACCGTACTCTGTGATCGCTTTCATGTCCTCGATCAGCTGTGCCTCCTCAGAATCCGTAAGAAGATCTTCTTCGTCGGCGATATAGATCACATAGCCGGTCTCAGGATTTGTGTACTCAAAACCGAATTCATCTGCGTGGGCAGGGATCGCAAACAGAGGAAGAAGGAAGGTACATACTAAAACGGTCAAGAAGAACAGGCTGATTTTCTTGTTTTTCAAATCTTTATTTTGCACGGTCATTACCTCCTTTCCTGTCATAGAAAGTTGGAAGCGGCCTGGTAGCCAGAATATTGTATTTACTGATGATCCCCAAAAAGGACAGGCAGACGCCGGCCGCGGCGAGGATCGAGCCGCCGTAGAACCACAGGTCGCTTACGGGATTCCACACAAGGATCGCTGCAGAGGCACCTACCGCGATCACAGATCCCGTGATTTGCAGGATCATGTTCTTCCTTGCTGTTTCAGATTCAGCCAGTGCCGCGATAAAGAACAGGACGGCAAGCAGGAGGAGAACAGATACTCCGCCGTAGATCTTAAAACCTGTAAGGCTTCCGCTGCCAAGAAGATAATCAAGACCGATCCTCGGAAATACCATAAGCACTACCAGTATGAGGAGGGCGTACTTGGCATATTTTTTAAACATTGCCGCAATGCCTTTTTCCTCTTTCTTATCGCCGGGATCCTGTGAACCTTTACTGTCTGACGTCCTGCCGGCAGCAGTGAACCCCTTGTCGTTGGCGTGGGTATCCTTGTCGGAGATGGCGGAGAGTTCAAGGCCGTATATGACAAGGCTTATGAGCGCGAGCACAGAGGAAGCAGTCAGGACCATCTGGCCTGTCATTGTCAGGAAAAAGGCCAGGAGAGCGAAGATCGGCACTGCCAGAAGAAGACTCCCCAGAAGATACTTCCTGCCGTCAACAGGCAGATCAGCAGTGATCTTTCCTGTACTTCCGTTCATCACTGCGTACGCGACGCGGTCGTTCTTTCTGTAGGTAAGAAACCATACCGGAAGATAAGCGCAAGACGGTTCCTCATCGCTAAGGTTCATGGAACTTCCCTGCAGCTGTTTTTTGAACTCTTCGGCAGTGGGCATGTCAGCGCCGGCTTTGCGGTACTCCGGAACGCCTGACAGACGCTCTATAGAGTCCTGGCTGATAGAATCAAGAACCTGTTCGCGGTAGACTTCATTGCCGACGTCTGGGGCGTCAGCGTAGAATCCGCAGAGAATTGAGGGGGTAAAGGGCTGCATTTTCGCAGCCTCGAAAGGCGCGATCGCCGCCGCGACAGTATCGTCAAAAGAAGAAGAGGCATCCTGAGTCAGCCCGTGATAGCGGGCATTGACTTCTCCGGTCATACTATAATGCTCGGTGATCTTGTAGTCGCCCCGCCTGAATGACTTGGACCCTTTAAGGCGCAGGTTCCCGTTAAAGTCATAGTTGTAGACCCAGTAAGGGATGTAGATCCCCCTGAACCTGTCCAGAAACTCCGGATCACGAAATTCTTTGGGGGCAAACAAGGCGCGCCTGACCAAAGAGGAGTAGGATTTCCTGCAGTCCTCCTTAGTCCGGGTAAAGGGAATGATATGAGCCGGTCTCTTTTCGTTCCGCATTCTGCTGTCCAGGATCGTGGAAGCGCCGCAGTAAGTGCAGAATCCCGCCGCAGTCACGTTGGTCGTCATGATCTCGCCGCCGCACTGTGGGCAGGTATAGACCGTAACTCCGAACATATCGCTTTCTTCGGCGTCCTGGCTTTTCTGATATTCGTAAGGGTCCAGGAGCGTATTGCAGTATTCACACTTCAGTTTCTGGGAAGCTATGTCAAAGACAAGATTTCCCGCGCAGTTGGGACAATTATACATATTCCACACTTTCCGCCATTGGCATTTAAAACGGAATTCAGTACTTTGCTGTACTAACAACTATTAGTTATAATATCATATCATAGAAAGCCGGGCATCTGAGATCTTATAAAATGTCTGACAGGTACAGGAGGATCATAATGCAGAATATAGACAGATCAGTGTTCATCGCAGAAGGTGCGAGAATAGTCGGGGATGTGACCATCGGAAAAGACAGCAGCATATGGTTTAACGCCGTTCTTCGCGGCGATGAGGACCGGATCATAGTGGGAGAGGGATCCAATATTCAGGACAACTGTGTGATCCACTGCGGTCAGGGGTACTCGACGATAGTCGGAAACGGGGTGACAGTAGGGCACCTGGCCCTTCTTCACGGATGCACAATCGGGGACAACACTCTGATCGGAATGCACTCCACTATAATGAACGGAGCCGTGATCGGGAAAAACTGCGTGATCGGAGCCGCCTCCCTTATAACGACGGGAACCGTGATCCCTGACAACAGCCTTGCGCTCGGAAGTCCCGCGAAGGTGATCCGAAGCTTAAAGAGCGAGGAGATCGAATACAATAAGTTTGACGCGGAATTCTACATGAAGCAGGCTGCAGCTTATAAGAGCCGGTCATAACGCCAATCCCGCTATATTTTGACATGAACAGAATTCAACACAGAATCAAATTTTCTGCTATTATACGTTGAAACGCTATTGCAATGAAGTTATGAAAATTTTATAATGTCTTCATTGGCGATTTCAAAGCCAAATAACTTAAGGAGGATGTAACTATGAAAAAGATTTTTAAGACCAGCCTTGCAGTAGCTATGTCAGTTTGTATGGCAGCAGCTCTTACAGCATGCGGCGGCTCCGGTTCCGCTTCCAGCAGCGCACCTGCTGACAACGGCGCGGCAGCTGAGGCAACCGAGAGCGCAGATACAGGCGCCAAGATCAAGATCGGCGGTTCCGGCCCTCTGACAGGCCCTGCAGCTGTTTACGGACAGGCAGTCAAGAACGCGGCTGAGATCGCTGTTGAAGAAGTCAACGCCAAAGGCGGACTTCAGTTCGAGCTCAACATGCAGGACGACGCACATGATCCCGAGAAGGCAGTCACCGCTTACGGTGTCCTTAAGGACTGGGGCATGCAGGCTTCTCTGGCAACTGTTACCTCCGCTCCCGGCGCGGCAGTTTCCCCTTCCTATGCTGAGGACAAGATCTTCGCGATCACTCCTTCCGGATCTTCCACATCCGTTATCTTCGCGGATCCCGATAACCTTTCCGGCGCTTTCGGAAATGTTTTCCAGATGTGCTTCACAGACCCCAACCAGGGAACTGCAAGTGCGGACTATATTTCCGGACATGCTGATCTGGGCAGCCAGGTAGCCATCATCTACAAGAATGATGACAACTATTCCAAGGGTATCCACGACACATTCGTAGCAGAAGCAGCTGCTAAGAATCTTGCCGTTGTATACGAGGGAACCTTTGATGATTCCAACGCACAGGACTTCACAGTACAGCTCGGAAAGGCTCAGGAAGCAGGCGCTGACATCCTTTTCCTGCCTATCTACTATGATCCCGCATCCCTGATCCTCACACAGGCGAACGGAATGGGTTACAAGCCCACATTCTTCGGTGTTGACGGTATGGATGGTATCCTTGGCCTTGAAGGCTTCGATACTTCTCTGGCAGAAGGTGTTTATCTGCTGACTCCTTTCTCCGCAGATGCTACTGACGAGCTTACAGTAAACTTTGTCAACAAGTACAAAGAGAAATTCGGCGAGGTTCCGAACCAGTTCGCAGCTGACGCTTACGACTGCATCTATGCGATCGCGCAGGCATGCGAAGCAGCAGGCGTTACCGCAGATATGAGCTCTGCAGATATCTGCGCTAAGCTCGTTGAGCAGTTCACAAGCATGACTTTCAGCGGTCTGACCGGTTCCGAGATGACCTGGAACGCAAACGGCGAAGTCACAAAGTCCCCCAAGGCTGTCGTGATCCAGAACGGCGTTTACGTAGGTGTTGAAGAGTAATTTTCGCTGATCACGGTGAACTTAGTATGAACAGGCAAAGCCCGCCTCCGTGCGGGCTTCCTGTTTTATTTGCGATATAGGATGTTTTAATAGAGAGGAAAACAGACATGCAGTTTCTATCCTATTTGATCAACGGATTGGGGCTCGGCAGTGTATACGCGATCATCGCGCTCGGATATACGATGGTCTACGGCATTGCCAAGATGCTCAATTTTGCACATGGCGATATTATCATGGTCGGAGCGTACATCGCTTTCTTTGCAATTACTAAATTTACGCTTCCCTTCCCGCTGGCAGTCCTGGCAGCAGTAGTGGTGTGCACCATGCTGGGTGTAGTGATCGAGAGGCTGGCTTATAAGCCCCTTCGTCAGGCCCCCAGCCTTGCAGTCCTGATCACAGCGATCGGCGTCAGCTATTTTCTTCAGAACGGCGCGCAGATCCTCTGGTCATCCTCAAGCAAGGTGTTCCCTTCCGTGATCAGTACGGGAAGCATTTCTCTGGGATCCGCGTCAGTGTCATATCTGACTCTGATCACTATAGCGACCTGCATCGTTGTAATGATATGCCTCACTCTCTTCATTAACAGAACGAAGACAGGAAGCGCGATGAGGGCGTGCTCTGAGGACAAGGGCGCTTCAATGCTGATGGGCATCAACGTCAATATGATCATTTCGATCACATTCGCGATCGGATCGGGCCTTGCGGCTATCGCTTCGGTTCTGCTGGCTTCCACGTATCCTTCCGTCTACCCGACAATGGGATCCATGCCCGGTATCAAGGCGTTTACGGCGGCGGTATTCGGAGGGATCGGTTCTATCCCCGGCGCCTTTATCGGAGGCCTGCTCCTCGGCATCATTGAGATCTTTGCCAAGGCATATATTTCAACACAGCTTTCCGACGCAATTGTATTCGGAGTCCTGATCGTGATCCTGCTGATCAAGCCCACAGGCCTGCTCGGCAAGAAGATCAACGTCAAGGTTTAAGGGAGGGAATAAGACATGAAAGAAAAGAGCAGCATTTTCTCCCGCTTCGGAGACAAACAACACAGAGGAAGGATCATATCCTTCGCCCTGGTGATCATTGCCTATATCATCGTTGAGATCCTCATTAAGAGCGGCAATCTGGGAAGTATGTTCACAAGTCTTCTGGTACCGATCACCTGTTACGTTGTGGCAGCTATCGGGCTCAACCTCAATGTCGGTATATCGGGCGAGCTCAATCTTGGCCAGGCCGGCTTTATGAGCGTCGGCGCTTTCTGCGGGATCTGCGTATCCGGCATTCTGGCAGGCAGTGTGACTGCCGGGATTCCCAGACTGATCCTTGCGATCATCTGCGGAGCGGTACTGGCAGCGGTGTTCGGCTTTCTGATCGGCATTCCGCTCCTCAAACTACAGGGCGACTATCTTGCGATCTTCACGCTGGCTTTCGGACAGATCATCAAGAGTATATTCATGAACGCTTACAT
>CACZXG010000080.1 GCA_902785055.1 uncultured Lachnospiraceae bacterium | reverse complement strand
AGAATCGATATGAGTGAATATATGGAGAAATTCTCCGTATCGAGACTGATCGGAGCGCCGCCCGGATATGTCGGCTACGAAGAAGGCGGCCAGCTGACGGAAGCGGTCCGCCGCAAGCCGTACAGCGTTGTGCTGTTTGATGAGATCGAGAAAGCGCATCCGGATGTGTTCAACGTTCTGCTGCAGGTACTCGACGACGGCAGGATCACGGACTCCCAGGGAAGGACCGTGGACTTCAAGAACACGATCCTGATCATGACTTCCAATATCGGGGCGCAGCAGATCCTTGCAGATCTGGACAGTCATCCCGAAGCGGAAGAGATCAGTGAACAGACCCAGAATGCTGTAATGGAGCTTCTTCACGCACACTTCCGTCCGGAGTTCCTCAACAGGCTTGATGAGATCATCCTCTTCACACCTCTGAGCAAGGACAATATAACGGGAATCATCGATCTGATCATCGCGGACCTCAACAGAAGGCTCGAGGACAGACAGATCTCGATCCGGCTCACGGACGCGGCTAAACAGTTTGTCGCTGACGCGGCCTATGATCCCTCCTACGGCGCAAGACCGATCAAGAGATATATCCAGAAGCATGTCGAGACGCTTTCGGCCAAGCTCATCCTGCAGGACAATGTAGATGAGGGCGATACGATCGTGATCGACGTTGCGGATGGTAAGCTGACGGCATATGTCGGCGAGTAAGCGCCTGAATGGAGTTTGGTATATTTGTGGAAAAGAGCACCTGATGGTGCTCTTTTTTTGGACAAAAAAGCGAATAATCGGTTAGTCATGGCAAATATTTGACGAAATTATGTAAATCAAAGTAAATTTGTTGTAAAATTAACAAAACATACAAAATGGCTGTTTAGGCGCTGTTCAGCTTAAATCGTCAATTAAACACGCAACCGAAAGGAGATGGGGATCGATGGCTAAAGTAGCTTTTCGGGGGACACCCAAACAGGAACGCGAGCTTCGGAAGTTTATTAAGAAGCACAAGGACCAGCCCGGCGCTATGATGCCGGTACTTCAGGAGGCACAGGGTATTTACGGATATCTGCCCAGGGAAGTGCAGGAGATCATTGCACAGGAGATGAATGTACCGCTTTCACAGGTTTTTGGCGTCGCGACATTCTATTCACAGTTCACACTGACACCTAAGGGAGAACATACAGTAAGCGTATGTCTCGGCACGGCCTGCTATGTAAAAGGGGCAGATAAGATTCTTGCCGCGATCGAGGACCGCCTTGGGATCAAGGCGGGAGAATGCACGCCTGACGGCTTCTTCTCCATTGACAGCTGCCGCTGTCTTGGTGCCTGCGGTCTTGCACCCGTCATGACTGTCGACGGTGAAGTTTACGGCAAATGCACACCGGAATCCGCAGTTAAGATTATTGATTCCTACTACGAGGAGGTGTAAGCCATGACAATGACATATGAAAAGCTCATGCAGATCAAGGAAAAGAACAGAGAGCTGGTCATGGTCCGCAGACTGGTCGCTTCCAAGGCGGAAGAAATGGCTAAGCACACGGCTTACCGCAAGCAGATCCTTGTCTGCGGAGGTACCGGATGTACTTCATCAGGAAGCCACAAGGTAGCAGATGCGCTCGAGAGCGAGATCAAAGAGAAGGGACTTACGGACGTTCTCATCGTTAAGACCGGCTGCTTCGGTCTGTGCGCACTCGGCCCTGTCGTTATCGTTTATCCTGAAGGTGCTTTCTATTCCCAGACAACGCCCGAGGGAGCCAAGAGGATCATTGACGAGCACATTATCAAAGGCTCTATCTGCAAAGATCTTCTTTATCCTGAGACAGTTCACGAAGACGGAGAGATCCTTCCTCTGAGCCAGACCAATTTCTATGCCAAGCAGATGAGAATCGCGCTTCGCAACTGCGGCGTGATCGATCCCGAGAATATCGAGGAGTACATCGCCCTGGATGGTTATGCCGCACTTCACAAAGTGCTCACAAGCATGACCCAGGACCAGGTCATCGACGTGATGCTGGCTTCCGGCCTCAGAGGCCGCGGCGGCGCGGGCTTCCCGACAGGCAGGAAATGGGCTTTCTGTAAAGCTACAAAGTCTGATATCAAATATGTGTGCTGCAACGCTGACGAAGGCGACCCGGGCGCGTTCATGGACCGTTCCATCCTTGAAGGCGATCCTCACGCAGTCCTCGAAGCAATGGCGATCGCAGGTTATACGATCGGTGCGAGCCAGGGTTATGTCTATGTCCGTGCTGAGTATCCGATCGCAGTCGAGAGACTTAAGATCGCTATCAAGCAGGCCAGAGAATACGGCCTTCTCGGCAAGGATATCTTCGGAACCGGCTTCAATTTTGACATCGAGATCCGTCTGGGCGGCGCGGGCGCGTTCGTCTGCGGTGAGGAGACAGCTCTTATGACTTCCATCGAAGGAAAGCGCGGCGAGCCTCGTCCGAGACCTCCGTTCCCCGCAGTGGAAGGTCTTTTCAAGAAGCCTACAGTTCTCAATAACGTTGAGACTTATGCAAACGTCGCGCAGATCATTCGCAAGGGCGCGGAGTGGTATTCCTCCATCGGAACCGAGACATCCAAGGGCACCAAGGTTTTCGCACTCGGCGGAAAGATCACGAACGTGGGTCTTGTGGAAGTTCCTATGGGAACGACACTTCGCGAGATCATCGAGGAGATCGGCGGCGGCATCCCGAACGGCAAGAAGTTCAAGGCAGCCCAGACCGGCGGCCCTTCCGGCGGATGTATTCCGTCCGTTCATATTGACACTCCTATCGACTACGAGAGCCTTCAGAGAATCGGTTCCATGATGGGATCCGGCGGACTTATCATCATGGATGAAGATACCTGTATGGTGGATATCGCCAAGTTCTATCTTGAGTTCACCTGCGAGGAGTCCTGCGGTAAATGTTCTCCCTGCAGAATCGGAACAAAGCGTCTGCTCCATATGCTCGACGATATCACAAAGGGCACTGCCACAATGGAAGAGCTCGACAAGATCGAAGAACTGGCTGCGCATATGAAGGTGTCCTGCCTGTGCGCTCTGGGACAGACTGCTTCCAACCCCGTCGTCTCCACACTCAGATACTTCCGCGAGGAGTATGTGGAGCACATTGTGGACAAGAGATGTGCTGCTAAGAAGTGTAAAGATCTGCTGCACTATGTCATCGATCCCGAGAAGTGCAAAGGCTGCACGCTCTGCTCGAGGAACTGCCCTGTCGGCGCGATCAGCGGCAAGGTTAAGGAGCCTCATCATATCGACAAGAATGTATGTATCAAGTGCGGACTCTGCAAGCAGAACTGTAAGTTCGGCGCAGTCTACATGGACTAAGGAGGGATCTTAACATGAAGAAAATGATCAATTTAAAGATTAATAATATCCCGGTCACTGTCCCGGAGGGCACCACAGTCCTTCAGGCAGCCAAATCGGTCAACATCGAGATCCCTTCACTCTGCTACCTCAAGGACATCAACTGCATCGGCGCCTGCCGCGTATGTGTTGTTGAGATCAAGGGAAGACGCGGCCTTACAGCTGCGTGCACCTATCCTGTAGAAGAGGGCCTGGAGGTTCTCACAAATACAGCTACGGTCCGTGCGTCCAGAAAGACCACCATCGAGCTGATCCTCTCCACGCACCACAAGAAATGTCTTTCCTGCGTAAGAGGAAATCACTGCGAACTGCAGAAACTTGCGTATGACTACGGTATTGACGAAGATCACTTCAAGGACGATGAGCCCAAGTATGAGATCGACGATTCCACACCTTATGTAGTCCGCGACAACAACAAGTGCATCCAGTGCCTGCGCTGCGTCTCCACCTGCAACAACGTTCAGGGCATCGGAGCGATCGGACAGATCAGAAGAGGCTTCGACGTCCGCGTCGGTTCTCCTTTCGATCAGGGTCTGGATACAACGACCTGTGTCGGCTGCGGACAGTGCATCGTTTCCTGTCCTGTCGGCGCTCTGTATGAGAAGAGCAATATCGACGAGGTATGGGACGCTATCGCAGATCCCAAGAAGCAGGTAGTATTCTTTACTGCTCCTTCCATCGCGGCTACGCTGGGCGAATGTTTTGACATGCCTCCGGGAACCCACGTGGAAGACAAGATGGTCCAGGCGATCAGAATGCTCGACGACGTCAAGGTGTTCAATATGAACGTGACAGCTGACCTTACCATTCTGGAGGAAGCAAATGAGCTGATCAGCCGCATTACTTCCAACAAGGTCGACAAGCCGCCGCTGCCGATGTTCACATCCTGCTGCCCCGGCTGGATCAAGTTCATGGAGCACTATTATCCCGAGATGCTTCCGAACCTGTCCACCTGCAAATCCCCTCAGGGAATGTTCGGTGCGCTCCTTAAGAGCTACTACTGCCAGAAGAACCACATCGATCCCAAGGATCTGTATGTAGTTTCCGTTATCCCTTGCACCGCTAAGAAGTTCGAGGTCTCAAGGCCTGAGCTTTCCACCCGCGGAATTCCGGACGTCGACGTGGCGATCACTACAAGAGAACTGTCCAGAATGATCAAGGGCGCAGGTATATCCTTCAAGGATCTCAAGGGCGAGGAGTTCGACGATCCCTTCGCGATCGCATCCGGCGCAGGAAAGATCTTCGGCGCGACCGGCGGTGTTATGGAAGCTGCTCTTCGTACAGCGGCCAACATCCTCGACGGAACCAATGAGAAGATCGACTTCATGGATGTCCGCGGAATCCCCGGCATCAAGGAAGCTACCTACAGGATCAACGGCGCAGAGGTTGACGTCTGCGTAGCAAGCGGCCTTGCAAACGCAAGGAAGGTCGTGGAGATGGTCAAGAGCGGCGAGAAGAAGTATCTCTTCATCGAGATCATGGCCTGCCCCGGCGGCTGCATCAACGGCGGCGGACAGCCCGTACAGAGTGACAGCGTCCGCAACTATGTGGATCTTAAGTCCCTCAGATCTCAGGTCCTTTACGATGCGGACAAGGGCAACGACCTCAGATGCTCTCACGAGAGCCCTGTGGTGCAGAAGCTCTACGACGAGTTCCTCGAGAAGCCCGGAAAGGCGAAAGCTCACAGCCTGCTTCATACAACTTACACAGCAAGAGGAATGATGTAAAAAGTCAGACTATACGTCTTATAAAAATGCGCCCGTTTTCGGGCGCATTTTTTTGCCGTGATATAAGTAAGCTGCATGCCGGCAATGTTATAATGATAGGAAGCGGCGGAAACGCCATTAGCATATAAGACTTTACGGAGGCATCGTTTCATGAGGCTGATTCATTTGGGGGATCTTCACTTAGGCAAATCGCTCGGCGATTTTGACCTTTACGAAGACCAGAAGTATATTTTGGACCGGATCCTTGAGATCATTGAGAAGAAAGATATAGATGGTGTTCTGATCGCGGGGGACGTATATGACAGGGCTGTTCCGAGTGAGTCCGCGACAAATCTGCTCGATTATTTCCTGAAAAGTCTCGCTGCGAAAAAAGTGAAGACTTTTATGATCAGCGGGAATCATGACTCAGACGACCGCCTGGGGTATGGAAGCAGCCTCTTTGAAGCCAGCCATATTTATATAGCGGCGAAGTTTATGGGAATGCTTTACAGGCAGACAGTGATCGACGAATACGGAGAAGCGGACATTTATCTGCTGCCTTTTGTTAAGGCTTCTCAGGTCAGGCACTTTTATCCGGAGGAGAAGATCGAGAACTATGATGAGGCGGTAAGAGCCATCCTGCGGCACGCGGATATTGACTTCGAAAGGAGAAATATCATAGTGGCGCACCAATTTGTAGTCGGCAAAGGTGCTGACCCGGAACTGGGAGGATCAGAGAGCGCAGGTACTCTCAGCGTAGGGCTGGTGGAAAAGATCGGGTATGACTGTTTTGACGGATTTGATTATGCGGCGCTTGGACATATTCATTCGCCGCAGGGAGTGGGAAGACAGGAGGTGCGCTACAGCGGATCTCCGCTCAAGTATTCCCTCAGTGAAGTTCACTGCGACAAGTCAGTTCCGGTGATCACACTGGGGAAAAAGGGCGAGGTTGATATTGAGCTCGTGAAACTAAAGCCCATGAGGGATCTCAGGCACCTGAAGGGACCTTTCAGGAAACTTCTGGATAAAGATAATATCACGCGGCCGGAGGACTTCATCTACGCTACACTGACGGATGAAGATATAATTGACGATGCAATGGGGATCATGCAGCAGATCTATCCTAATACTGTCAGGATCGACTATGACAACTCCCGGACCAGAGAGATCGACAGGATCGATATCGCGGCTGTCGCGGAGCAGAAATCTTTCGGCGAGCTTATCAGCGATTTTTACAAAAAAATGTACGGCTGCGAGATCAGTGAAGAGGAGATGCTGATCATGAGGGAAGCCGCAAAGGAGGCGGGAGTTATCGATGAGACCGACTAAATTAGTGATCAGCGCATTCGGTCCCTACGCGGAGACGATGCCGGAAATCGATTTTGAGCAGTTTGAGGAGCGGGGGCTTTTTCTGATCTCCGGAGACACCGGCGCGGGCAAGACCACGATCTTTGACGCGATCTGCTTTGCCCTGTACGGCACTACCAGCGGAACTTACAGAGACACTAAAAACCTCAGAAGTGAATACGCAAAGGACAGTGTCGAAAGCTATGTGGACTTTTATTTCACTCACCAGGGGAAGAAATACCACGTGTGGAGACGTCCCGGCTACGAGAGGAAGAAACTGCGCGGAACGGGGACTGTCTCTGAAAAAGAAAAGGCTGTATTGTACGAAGAGGGCAAAACTCCTGTCGAAGGGCTCAGTAATGTAAATTCCGCAGTAATAGAACTCCTCAATATAGATGAGAAGCAGTTCAAGCAGATCGCTATGATCGCGCAGGGAGAGTTCTGGAACCTGCTTAATGCCAGGACAGAGGAGAGAACAGAGATCCTAAGAACGATCTTTCTGACCGGGGGCTATAAAAATATTGAATTCCGGCTCAAGGACCGCATGGATGAGAGCTATAGAGAGAAGACAAAGGCTGAGAACAGCATAGTTCAGTATTTTGGCGACGTAGACACAGACGGGAAAGACGAACTCGCAGAGGAACTGGCGCAGCTGCAGCTGCGTGCGGGGAGATCGGGAAGTGCCTGGAATACAGGAGAAATGCTGGATCTGATCGCAAAGATCCTGGAAGCAGACACAGCAAGGCTTAAGAGTAAAGATGAAGAACTGACGATCGCGGCCGGAAAACTGGACAGGGTAAAGGCGGAGCTTGCCACAGCGGAGAACAATAACAGCATTCTGGAAAAGGCTCGATCGCTGCGAAAAGAGAAAAGTTCGCTTGATATGATAAAGCCTGAGGTTGAGGCGAAGGAATTACGTCTCAACAGGCAGAAAGACGCCAGGAGAAAAGTATACCCTTTGTATGAGAACTGGAGCGGTAAATCCGCTGAGAGAGGGGCTGTAGAGAGAAAGATCGGCAATACCTCAGAAACTCTCTCCCTGGCTGTGAAAAGAGCCAAGGAAGCGAAGGATTCATTAGAAGCGGCTCAGCAAAAGAAAGATACAGCAGATCTTCTCAGGAAAAAAGCGGATAAGATCACGGAGGAAGAGCCAGCTTATCAGCGAAGGGAGGAACTTTCGGTATCCCTTATTAAGCTGCGTCAAAATACTGCTGTATTGCAGAAACAGGGAACAAAGATCGAGAGAGATGAAAAAGAACTCAGTGAAAGGATCGTCAAATTAAAAGGGAGTATCGAGGCCCTTAAGGATAAGCCGGACGAACTCTCGGCACTTCAGGCAAGAGAGAAGACCCTTCGGGATCTTAAAAATAAAATGCAGCGCATTGCGGAGGAGCAGCTGCCTGCGCTGCTGGTCAGAGAGGATGAATTTTACAAAAAGAGAGACATTTATGCAAAGGCGCGTGAATCTTATGATGAGGCCGTTATAAAGCGCACAGAAGCGGAAAGGATCCTGGAGAGCTGCAGGGCTGGGCTTCTGGCGTCCGGCCTTAAAAAGGGGCAGAAATGCCCTGTATGCGGGTCGGTGCATCATCCCGAGCCGGCTGTGCTTCCGCCCGAGTCAGTGACGGAAGAGGAGTATAAAGACCTCAAAAGGGCTGAAGAGAGGCTTCAGGGGAAGAAAAATGAAGCTATGCTGGACGCTGAGAGCGCAAGGACCGCTGCGGTGGAGAGCGGAAAGTGGCTTCAGGAGGCGGTCATTGAATGCCTCGAAAGCCGCACTCAGCCCGGAGATGATAAGGACTGGAAATCTGTAAGGCGCAAAGATCTTTTGGAAGCTTTTGATGCCGTAAGGGCTGAAACGGAGGCGGAATCTGATTCTGTCAAAAAACAGCTCTCAGTGCTCGGCAGCGAATGCCTTAAACTGAAAGCGGACAGAGAGGCACTGGACAAAGCGCAGGGAGAAGAGACAGAGAATATCAAAACTGCCAAAGAGAGATTTATTGCACAGAAGCAGAAAAATGAGACGGATATAGTACAGTGCGAGACAGAACTGAGGGCGGCCTCAGACCTGATGTACGCAGATTGGAAAACTGCCTGTGCGGAGCGCGACAAGGCGGCAGCAGAGGCTGCGGGGATCATGAAGGCGATCGAGGACGCAGTGAAGTGCAGTCAGGACGCGGAACAGAAGGCAGCAGCGCTGAGAGCGACGATGAGCACGCTGCAGGAAAACCTCGATGTTCAGAAGAAAGAAGAGAAGAGACTCAGGGAGGAATTAAACAGGACGCTGGCTGAGCACAAGTTTACTTCTGATGAGGAGATGATCAGTTATGCTGTCACGGAGAAGGAGATCGCCGCAGCAGAAAAGGCCGTAAACGACTACCGGCAGAAGGTTGAGACAAACAGAGCCCGGCTCAAAGAAGCAGAAGAAGAGGCAAAAGACAGGGTATCGGTTGATGCGGAGGAACTCAGGGCAGCAGTTCAGGAACAGAGTGAGCTGGTGGAAAATCTCAGAAAGGATGCCGGCGTGATCCGCTACCGTATCTTGACTAATGAAGAAAAGCGGGATAATATAACCGGGCAGCGCGAAAAATATGAGGAAGCCTGCAAAAAATACTCGATGCATTCAAGGCTCTATAGTCTTGTGAGGGGACAGACCGGCAACGGAAAGATCACTTTGGAACAGTATATACAGGCGGCCGGATTTGACGGGATCATCGCGGCGGCAAACAGAAGGCTGAAGCCTATGAGCGACGGCCAATATGAACTCTACAGGCAGGAGGATTCCCTCGGGAAGAAGAGTAATACCTTCCTCAGCCTGGAAGTCCTGGACAATTATACAGGGCACAGAAGGCCGGTTGGAAACCTGTCCGGCGGCGAGAGCTTTAAGGCATCTCTGAGTCTTGCGCTGGGGCTGTCGGACACAGTGTCTTCAAATCTCGGAGGCATACAGATGGACGCACTGTTTGTAGATGAGGGGTTCGGAACGCTGGACAGAAAATCTATTGAAAACGCTATGGATATTCTGGTGAACCTTTCGGGAGCAAATAAACTGGTCGGCATCATCAGCCATCGGGAAGAACTAATGGAAAATATACCCCAGCAGATCAGGGTGAAGAAGACGAAGAATGGCAGCGGGATCGAAATAGATACGGGAGCCTGAAAACTGTACGTACAGTGCAGACAAATATCATTGCGGATAAAGGAATGAAGGCAGCCAATCTGTTGAATATCACGCTTCCGGGTCTTAACAGCCGGGGAATGAAAGGATAAAGGATGATAAGGAGATTTTTAAAGGAACTGGATCAGAAATATCTCAAGATCTGTATGTACGCATCCGTTACGGTTCTGGTCACAGTGATCGTCGACAGCTTCGGTTATTTATGAAGGATGCGGATAATGCTTTTTCGGGATATATCCGCGGCCAGATGGTAGATGCTGCTATCGTTGGCGTTATGGCTTCAATTGCGCTGTCCATTGCAGGCGTTCCTTATGCTGTGATCATTGGCATCTGTATAGGATTCGGTAATCTGATCCCTTATTTCGGGCCTGTCGTAGGCTATGCCGCAGTAGTGGTCGTGTGCCTTCCCTCGGGGAATATCGCGAAAATGGTCATCGGTTTAGTGATCATCGCAGTTATAATGTTTGTCGACGGCAACATTATAAATCCCAGGCTTTTATCCGAGAATGTCGATGTGCATCCTCTTCTTGTAGTCGCTGCGCTGCTTGGCGGCGGCGTACTCGGCGGTATTGCAGGAATGCTGATCGCTGTACCTACAGCCGCGCTTTTGAAACTTCAGTTTGACAGATATCTGCATAAACTGGAAGCCGGCAGGGAAACGCCGGAATGATCAGTCCGCTGATTATTCTGTGCTGATCAGTGCAATATATTATATTTGACAAATCGCGTATATACCAATGATAATAGTGATTAGCAAATTATTCTTGCCGATCACTATTTTTTTTAAGGAGGAGTTAATAATGAAATACAAATGCACAATCTGCGGCCACATCTATGACGAAGAGAAGGAAGGAGTAAAGTTTGCTGATCTTCCTGCCGATTGGAAATGTCCTATCTGCAAGCAGCCCAAGTCCAAATTTGAGCCCGTTGATGAGACTGTAGAGCTTACATGGGCTTCCGAGCACAAGATCGGCATCGCTTCTGACCTCGACGAGGAGATGAAGGAATTCCTGCGCGCTGAGTTCGCAGGCGAGTGCTCCGAGGTCGGTATGTATCTGGCTATGTCCAGAGCGGCGATCCGCCAGGGCTATCCTGAAGTAGGTGCTTTCTATCGCCAGGCAGCTTTCGAAGAGGCTGATCACGCTTCCCGCTATGCAGAGATGCTCGGTGAAGTCGTTTCCGCTTCCACTAAGGAGAACCTTGAGGCTCGCGTTGCTGCTGAGAACGGCGCATGCGCAGGCAAGACCGCTTTTGCCAAGAAGTGCAAAGAGATGGGCCTTGACGCTCTTCACGACAGCATCCATGAGATGGCTCGTGACGAGGCAAGACACGGACAGGGCTTTAAGGGCCTTCTTGACAGATATTTCGGCAAATAAGAAGTTCTCTGTCTTTTGACATAAAGAGCCGTATGCGATAGCGATACGGACAGTGGATCAGTGATAATGAGGATGTGATGAACGGGAAGTTTAACCGGGATTCACATCCTTTTTTATAAGAACTCCTGTCGGGAAAAGATCTTGGGAGAAGGACAGGGACGTGCTGTGATATAATTGTTTCAGAAACGATAGATCTGCGGTATTTTGCTGGAGGCTGCCATGGCAAAAAACACTGATATAAGTTACAGGAATCAGCTTCTGTATTCTGTTTTTGTAAGAGATTACGGAAAGAACGGCACTTTTAAAGATGTGGAAGAAGACCTGGACCGCATCAGGTCTCTGGGAACAGACATCATCTGGTTTATGCCCATTCATCCCATTGGGAAGATTGGAAGAAAGGGAAGCATCGGCTCTCCTTATGCGATCTCAGACTACCGCGCCGTCAATCCGGATTTTGGCACGATGGAGGATTTCATCCGTTTGACCGATGAGATCCATAAGCGGGGAATGAGGTGCATCATCGACGTAGTTTATAATCACACTTCCCCTGATTCCGTATTATCCGCGGAGCATCCGGAGTGGTTCTACAGGGATGAAAACGGAATGCCGAAGGCTAAAGTCAAGGAGTGGTGGGATATCGTAGATCTGGACTTTAACAATCAGGGACTTTGGGACTACCTTGTCAAAACACTGTGCTTCTGGGCAAAGTATGTGGACGGTTTCCGCTGTGATGTGGCGGCTTTTGTTCCGCTGGATTTCTGGAAGAGAGCGAGGGAAAGCGTAGAAGAAGCCCGCCCCGGCGCCTTCTGGCTGGCGGAGAGCGTTGAAATGGATTACGTCCGCAGGATCAGAGGGGCAGGTGAGAGCTGTCTGTCGGATTCCGAACTCTATCAGGTCTTTGATGCCTGCTATGATTATGATGTGTTTGACGAATTGTCGGACTATCTGCTGGGGAAAGGCCCTCTCGAGAAGTATCTGGACCGCATAAACATGCAGGAGTGCATTTATCCGGGGAATTATATAAAGCTTCATTTCTCGGAGAATCATGACCAGGCGAGGACCGCGGCGTTAGTGCCGGATCTTTACAACCGCAGACATCTGCTTGCCTTTATGATGTTCCTGAAAGGAATAAGCTTTCTTTATAACGGCCAGGAGAGGAGCGCGGCGGCTTTCTCCAATATCTTTGAGAGAGAACCCATTGACTGGACGGGACCCGATCTCTCAGATGTGATCGTGAAGATGAAGAAAGTCAAAGAGAGTGAGATCCTTGCGGTCGGGAGCTTTTTTGCCGAAGAAGTGCGAGAAGGAGTGGTGCGCGCGGTCTACACGCGCGGACAGGAAAGACTCACAGGGGTGTTTGCGATAGGCTCAGGACCTGTCGGAGCAGACACCGGACTGCCGGACGGTCCCTATCGCAATGAATATAATGGAGAAGAGATTTACGTATTCCACGGAGCAGTTCCTGTCGGAGAGGACCCGGTGATAATCGGATGTCTGTAAATATCTTTCGCATCGCCGAAATAATATACTGAGTACAAAAAAAACGGAAAACGCGATATGCGTTTTCCGTTTCGTAGCGAGAGGGGGACTTGAACCCTCGACACCGCGGGTATGAACCGCGTGCTCTAGCCAGCTGAGCTATCTCGCCATATGCTTGCTGTTTCATCAGTCAGCTTTTATAGTATACGAAACAGTAGAATTTTTGTCAACTCAAAAAACAAAAAAATTCTAAACGGTCATTCTGACTTTACAAAACGGAAAAAGCGTAAGAAGATACTTGTATTGCCGAATGAAAGAAACTATTGCACCGGGAGGACAAAAATGTCAGGACCTATAGCATTTATACTGGCGATGATGATCAGCACAGCTGTCGCGATCGGAGATGCGGACTTGAGCGGGATCATCGAGGAAGCTGAAAGAATAGAACAGGAAGAAAAAGAAAAGGAGAAAGCGGCAGAATATCTGATCGCAATAGATCCGGGGCATCAGGAAAAAGGGAATTTCGGGCAGGAGCCGATCGGCCCCGGCGCTTCGCAGACAAAGACGAAAGTGGCAGGAGGAACAAAGGGAAGGTCGACCGGTGTTCCGGAATACCAGCTGACTCTGGATGTCAGTCTCAAACTCAGAGACATTCTGGAGGATAAGGGATACAAAGTCCTGATGATCCGTGAGACGAACGATGTGGATATCACAAACGCAGAGCGTGCGAAGATGGCCAATGAAGCTGATGCGGATGTATTTGTCAGAGTGCATGCCAACGGCTCGGAGAGTTCCTCGGCAAATGGCGCTATGACGATCTGCCAGACCTCATCCAATCCATATAACAGCGGTTTCTATGAGAAATCCAGGAGTTTGTCACAGCAGGTACTTGATGCCTATACTGAGACGACCGGAATCCGCAGGGAATATGTCTGGGAAACCGATACCATGAGCGGAATCAATTGGTGTACAGTTCCGGTCACCATCATAGAACTCGGATATATGACGAATCCCGAAGAAGACGAAAAGATGCAGGATTCTGATTTTCAGGATCTTATGGCGGAAGGGATCGCAGAGGGAATAGAAAACTATCTGGCCGACCTCAGCGACGATAAAAGCGCGGAAAGCGACGAAGAGGCGGCAGCGCTGCCGGAAGAAGCACCGGAGGAAGCACAGCCCGAAAGCGAATCATCTGAGGAAGGATCCTCGGCGGCGTCTTCCTCAGAGACAGCTTTGCCCGAAGAAGAGGATATCGTCCCTGCGATTGATGAGGAAAAACCGTCAAGTGATGAAAAAGGGGCGGTGAAAGAGAAGAGGATCACCGTGTATACCGTGCCGGCTTCAAAGACTGAGAGAGCAGCAAAAGAGCTCAGAGAGATTCTTTCCCGGACCGGCGAATCCGTAGTCAGGCGCCATATCCTGGAACGGTACGTAAGGTCAGGCGTACAGATGAAGAAACTCAAAGATGAACTAAATGAGGAGATCGGCAGACTCGGTGGCAGGTGGTCGCTGTACCTAAGACGCATGGATACGGGACAGACTATCAGGATCAACGATGATGAGAAAATGATAGCCGCAAGCCTGATCAAACTGTTCATAGCCGGGGAGTTCTTTACTCTCGGAGAACAGGGAGAACTCAATGTCGATGATTACTACAACAAGCCTGATCTGATGATCTCCATCAGCGATAACGGAGCGGCAAATTCTCTGATCAGTGCGTGCACGATGGATAAGATCAACGAGTTTGCCAAAGAGAAGGGATATGAAGAGACCGAACTGAACCGGAGAATGCTTGAGTGGAACGGCACAGAGAATTATACTTCGGCCCGCGACTGCGGTAAGATGCTCGAGGAGGTCCTTAAGGGAGAATATGTGAGCGAAGAGGCATCGGAGAGGATCCTGGAGGCACTCAGGGATCAGCAGAGGACTTCGAAGATCCCCGCAGGTGTGCCCGTGGAGGTCGAAACAGCGAATAAGACCGGTGAACTTGATAACGTGGACAACGACGCCGCGATCGTGTGGTCGCCCGAATGTACTTACATTCTGTGCATTATGAGCAGTGATGCCGGGGGAAGGATCCCGGAGATCAGGAAATTGTCCTCCATGGTGTATAATTCGATCAACGCTTCGGAGGATTAACGCGCTGTATCAGTGTACAAATAAAAAGCAGAGATGCTATAATTGAAATCACTATTATTTTTTGTCTGAAGGGGGATATCATGGAATTTTTAAAGAATGCAGTCAAGAAGTATACTGATACCAGTCTGATCCTCAGAATCGTGATCGGCCTTGCTGTTGGCGCGATCCTTGGTGTTACACTTAAAAGCTGGACCTGGGTGGGACTGCTCGGAACTCTGTTTGTGGGCGCGCTGCGCGCGATCGCGCCGGGTGTCCGGTCGTCCGGATCCACACTCATGCCGCCCGTACAGAG
>CACZXG010000079.1 GCA_902785055.1 uncultured Lachnospiraceae bacterium | reverse complement strand
ACCTGCTCGCAGATCGCGGCTTTATAGCCTTTCTCGACGAGTCTTGTCAGATAGCTGTCGACGGCATGAAAAGGCACGCCGCACATCGGTGCTCTCTCGGGAAGGCCGCAGCTTTTTCCGGTCAGGGTCAGCTCCAGCTCCTTTGAGACGATCTCGGCGTCCTCAAAGAACATCTCATAAAAGTCTCCCAGCCGGTAAAAGAGAATACAGCCCGGATACTCTTTTTTGGTCTGCAGGTAATGCTGCATCATGGGACTTAGTTTGGACAAGTCCTGCTCTTCAAGTTTAATACTCATTCATTTCCTTCATTTCGCGGCGTTTTTGATCAGTTCTGTCCGGCGATCCGGCCAAAATAGTAAAAGCCCTTGCATTCTTCTAAGAGAACCTGCTGATAGGTCCCGATCAAAGAAGCATCTCCGGGAATA
Organism: uncultured Lachnospiraceae bacterium; assembly: GCA_902785055.1. Lineage (GTDB taxonomy): Bacteria > Bacillota > Clostridia > Lachnospirales > Lachnospiraceae > CAG-791. Next base: position 12,191 of record CACZXG010000079.1, on the reverse strand, counting down.
TGGACGATCATGTTGTTGGACAGACGGCAGGTCACATACCCTTCCTTCTGGGTGTTGACTTCCTCCACAAGGCCTTCCATGATCCGTCCCTCTAAAGCGGCAGATCTCTCCCGGGCACTCTGCTGAACGGCGGACAGTACCTTGTCAAAGCCTTCCCTGACTACATCGGCAGGCACCTGATCAGGCATTTTCGCGGCAGGTGTTCCTCTTCTGGGGGAATAGATGAAAGTATAGGCGTTGTCAAAACCGACACGACTTATAACGTCCAGCGTATCCTCCACGTCCTGAGCGGTCTCTCCGGGGAATCCTACGATGATATCCGTAGTGATGGATACATCCGGGATCTGTTCGCGGATCTTAAGAGCGCGCTCAATAAACTGTTCCTTAGTGTAGCGGCGGTTCATCTTCTTAAGGATCCTGTCTGATCCGCTCTGAAGGGGAAAATGCACGTGTCTGGCCGCTTTGGGATTATCCCGGATCACCTGTATCACGTCGTCGGAAAAATCCTTGGGATGGGGAGTCATGAAGCGGACCCGGCGGATCCCCTCAACTTTGCAGACTTCGTCAAGAAGCTGCGCGAACCCGATGGGCTCCTCAAGTCCTTTTCCATAGGAATTGACGTTCTGTCCCAGCAGCATGAGCTCGGTGACGCCGTCCTTTGCAAGGCTCTCGCACTCCCGCAAGATCTCCCTGGGGTTTCTGCTGCGCTCTCTTCCCCTTACATAGGGAACGATGCAGTAGGTGCAGAAGTTATCACAGCCGAACATAATGTTGACGCCGGACTTAAAAGGATATTTTCTCTCGACAGGAAGATCTTCTACAATACTGTCAGTTTTCTCCCAAATCTGTGTGACTTTGCAGTCCTTGTCGTAAACTTCCCACAGATATTCGGCGAAGCGGAAAATGTTGTGAGTCCCGAAGATCAGATCCACAAAGGGATAACTCTTTCTGATCTTATCGACATTTCCCTTCTCCTGCATCATGCAGCCGCAGACTGCAACCTTCATGAGGGGATTCTTCTTCTTGAGATGGCTGATCCTTCCAAGGTGCCCGAAGGTCCTCTGGTCAGCGTTGTCCCTGACAGTGCAGGTATTAAAAATGACAAAATCCGCATTCTCGGATTCCGTCGGCTCAAAACCTGCCCCAATAAGAATGCCGATGAGCTTTTCGGAGTCTCTCGCGTTCATCTGGCATCCGAAGGTGACCGTGCATGCGGTCAGCGGTCTTCCCGCCGCCTCTGACCTTTCCCGGATCAGTTTTCTGAGTCTGGCTATATAGTAGAGTTCGCGGCTGCGCTCGTCGGAGGGCTCGGGACCCATCAGGTCGATCGCGGCGATCTCTTTTTCAAATTGTGTGTCGTGCATATTGTTTCCTCATATTCTGTATTATAGAGCCGGCTCCGGATCCTCCGCCACTCTGTATAGATAGGAGCGTCCTTTTTTTCCGGACTGCACAATTACGCCCATTTTTCTAAGGATCAGGGCCTCAGTGGAAAAACTGTCTCTTGGCTGGCCGCAGCTTTTTGCTAATTCCTTCGCTGTGAAAGGTTCCCGGATATCATAGGGAATGAACTGCATGTAATCCCTGGGCTCGTTGATCACGGTTTCGTCCACGATCCTGGTGGGTACGCGGTCGTAGCGGTGCGATCCTCTTTTGCCGTCTCTTCCCCATCCGTCCTTGAGACGGTATTCTTCCATATCCAGAAGGATCAGCTTGATGCTGAGGTTGGGATGGTCAAGATAGGAAGAGATCTTGTAGAGCTCGCGGAAGGCGCTGTAAAAGCTTCCCTTTTTGGGGGAGCGGCTTCGTTTTCCGAGTTCCCCTGTCTCCGGATCAATCCAGGTGATCCATTTGACGGCAGGGATCGGATAAACTACAGTCACGTGGTAAAGAGGGAGGAAGGCATCGAGCTTACTTCTCAGATATCCGAAATTGGCTGTCTGTATCTCCGTGATCGAGCCTGTCTTCTCGCAGTATATATCTGCGATGAAGTTCTCGATGGGGATCTCGTGATGGTCTTCGTCGGGATCCTCGTATGCCTTAAGAACGGCATGCAGAGTTTTTTCCTTCTGCATGCCGATGCCATGACGCTCCCTTTCTTCCAGGCGGACTATCCGGTCCAGAGCCTTTTGAAACCTCGCGCTTTTCTCTTCATTTGTGCAGATGTCTGCGCACATAGGCAAATGTCTTCTCCTCCCCTTCCTCTGCGAGCATGAGCAGCAGCTTGTGGAGCAGTGCCGCAGTCTCCGGATGCATAAAACTGATCACATGAGTGCCCCGCTCAAAATATTTAAGGGGGTAGGAATCGTCATATTGATCGCCGGCGTATACCTTGCTGGCGGCGATGCGGTCCATGAGCATTTCCACTACATATCTTCCCGGCATCTTGACCGGGATGACCGGACCTGATCCAAGTTCTCCCCGCAGGTTATAGTCCACCCAGTACTCGAAGTGATGGCGGTTGCGGCCCTTGTGATGAAGCCATGAGGCACTGTAGCCTTTCTCTTCCCTCTCCGCGTTATTGGGGGAACGGTTTCCCTGCCAGTATCTTGCCCCTACCATAAACTCGGTGGGGGAAAACTTGGAGAGATCGTGCATAAGGCCCTGTCTGTAGAGACCGACACTGAAACAGCCTTTCATGACCAGATACTTGTGCCTGGACACTGTGTTTAAGTGGCCGATGAATTTCTCCGGCGTTATCTTTTCTTTACTCTTTTTCATCTTTCTGCTCTTTGACCGGGACGCTCTCAGTCACAGCATCCGCTGCGGCGGGAACTTCGGCTTTAGTCTTATTCGCTTTCTTCTTTCTGTTCCTGACCGGTTTATTGGAAGTGACCGTGTTAAGGATCCTGATGGATCTGGGGGCAACTTCCACGGTATGCTGGTCATCCATTATACACTCGCTGTCCAAAAATGATTCTTCGAGAGCTGTATCCACAAGAAGATTCCATCTTCGACCGGGCGCAAGCTTCGGAAGCCCCAGTTCCTGCGTCTCCCAGTGCATATTGATCGCGAGGTAGATCAGGTCAGTCTTTGCCTTGCCGCGAACATAGTTTTCACACAGGCAGATTCCGATACTGTGGCTGAAATGACTAAGGTCCGGTTTCCACGCTTCCGCTCCGTGCAGGGACAGATCGGGGTATCCGCAGCCGATATAATCCGTGTTCTTAAAGGGCGCGATGCCGGTGAATACAGGATGCTCATTTCTGAACCTGATGATCCGTCTTACATATTCCCGGAAATACTCACCGGTCTCGCCGTTGTCCCACTTGGTCCATCCGGTCTCATTGTCCTGGCAGTAGGGATTATTGTTTCCGAACTGTGTATTGAAATTCTCATCTCCGGCGTTGATCTCAGGTGTGCTCTGGGAAAGGAATAACAGAGTGAGGAGATTGCGGATCTGATTGCGTCTGAGGCGCAGTACGTCTTCCTGATCAGAGTCTCCCTCTTCACCGCAGTTCCAGCTGTAGTTGTCGGGATTTCCGTCGTTTCCGCCCTCTCCGTTCGCTTCATTGTGCCTTTCGCTGTAGGAGACAAGGTCCCTGAGAGTAAAGCCGTCGCTTCCGCAGATGTAATGGACATTTCCATGACCGGAAGGAACCTTGAGAAACTCATACAGAAATTCCCGCATCACATAGTCGTCGCTCTTACAGAAGCGGCGGATCAATGTGGAGAACCTGTTGTTGTGAGTAAAGAGATTGCCGGTGTCTACAGGGCCCGCCTCAGGGTTCTCGGCATCCATTCCCCCGATCTCTTCATACGGAAAATCAGTGTAAAAGAGCCGCACGTCAGAGAGTATAGGGTCGGCGGCAAACACCTTGATATCGGCAACGGATCCCATGAGACGGAAGCCGTCCACTCCATAGTGGGTGGCATAGAATCTGGCGATCTCAATCTGCTGCTGTGAGTTTACAGATGAGGGGAAATACAGCTGCAGGTAGACTGATATTCCCGCTTCATGAAAGCGCTCGATCATATCGGAGAATTCTTTCTGGGGGCCTCCTTCATATCCGGACGAGCTGTAAGAGGAATTCGGGGAGTAATAAAAGCCGCGCGCATATCCCCAGTAATTGACTTTTTTGACTGAGAGATCCCTGACCGGAAGCCCGCGCTTGCTGACGGGATAGAGAGCAAGGGCGTCCTCCATCGTGCGGGGACCGTCCTGGGCTCTTGTGACAGGCTGGAGTTCATATACCGGCATCAGTTCCACAGCAGTGATCCCCAGGTCTCTGAGATATCCGGCTTTCCGGGCGGCAGCGGAAAAAGTGCCCGGCTGCGCTGAGATACTCTTATCGAGCATTGTAAAGCCGCGGACATGAAGACTGTAAATTACAGTCTCTCCTGCTCTTTTGGGGCATGCTCCGTCATGGGCCGGAAGCTTGTCATCCGGTCTGTAGAAAAAACCGCCGGCGCGGATCGTTCGTCCTTCGCTTTCGATCTGCTCAATACTTCTGCAGCAGGGATCCACAAAGAAGGTGCTGCCGCAAAAAAGCCTGTAGCACCATTTGGAGGGATCCAGAGGAGTGATCTTTACGGAATACAGACTGCCGAACCTGTATTCCTCCGTAAACTGAACCGTGATCTCGCTCTTATCCGCTTTGCTGTAAAGAATTAGTCCGCAGGATTCCTTTTCACGGAATACGGCGGAGACGATCACACCGTTCTCTGTCACGGTCACGCCGGGATTCATGCAGTATGCGGGTTCTATCTTAATATTTTGGTTCAATTTGAGCCTCCTTGCGGTTTGCTGGTCTGAAATCCAATATCTATTAATTTTAACACATTCCTTAGGAGGATACAAAGTTTCTGATCCCATAAACAGAGAGGAATCTGCTGGGCGGGCGAGGATTGTCCGCAGTACCTGTGACGTAGAGAAGTTCAAGGTGATCCCGGGCCCTTGTCATCGCCACATAGAGAAGCCGCCTCTCTTCCTCGAAATCCTCCGTTTCCCGGCATCTTCTTCCGGGAATGATCCCTTCATTGAGGGCCGGCAGGTAGACTCTGTCAAACTCCAGTCCTTTGCAGGCGTGCATTGTCATGATCCTCACACCACGCGGAGCATTTCCGCTCATTCGGTCCGGAAAGCGCCTGAGCTTTTCGAACAGGGTCTCCATGTCCCCTGCGCTGCGGCTCGCTTTAAGGACATCCAAAAGAGCGCTTTCTACGGTTTCCCTTTCCCCCAGCCTGTTTGCGGCCCAGGAGCCATATCCCATCGGCCCCGAAAGATATCTGACAAATCCTTCCGGCAGCAGTGTTCCGAGTATATCGAGATCCCTGAGCAGCTCTTTGAGGGTATTGAAAGTTTTTCTGCTTTCCCCGTTGGACTCCAGAAGCTCCCCGGGCGAGAGATATTCACCGGCAGCAACTGACCTGAGCAGATAACGCTCCGGTCTGTTCATCACGCGATACAGAGCGCTTCTGGGGATCCGTCCGGACTTTAGTCCCGCGGCGAGGTCGTTGTAAGCTTTCAGATCTCTTATGACCGAGCTGAGGATCTCTCTCGAAGGGGCGCTTTTTCCGCGGCAGGATATACCGTGGGAAGACAGATAACTGCTGATCCTCGAAACGTGAGTGTTGGTCCTGACAATGATGGCTGTGCGGTCCAGCTGTTCAACCGGCAGGTTTTTTATCGAATCGTATAGATAGCGGTATTCGTCACTGTCCTCTTTGAAACCCCGCAGAACAGTTTTGTCCAGCATCGGCCGCGCTGCCATGATATCCTTGGAAATCCTGTTCTTATTCTGACGGATCAAAAGACCGGCTGTCTTGCAGACTGAACCGCTGCACCTGTAATTATTTCGCAGAAATACTCTGGAGGCCGCAGGAAAATCGTCCATAAACTGCTGCATGATCGAAGGGGAGCTGCCTCTGAAGCCGTATATACTCTGATCATCATCCCCCACTACATAAAGTCCCTCTCCACCTGACAGGAGTTTAAGGATTTCGTATTGTTCCCGGTTGATGTCCTGAAATTCATCCACCAGTACCGCGCGGAAACGGCTGCGCCATAAGCGCAGGGATCCGGGATCGCTTAGAAGGAAGCGGCGGCATTTGGTGATCATATCGTCAAAATCCAGATATCCGTTTTCTTTGAGAAAAGTGCGGTAGTCTCTTTTTACAGCAGATACCCTCAGGTCTGCTGTTTCTGCCGGCGCCTTGCGCAGCATTTTCTCCATTTCCTCGATCTGAGGCCGATCGTTCTCATCCGGATAATAATTACAGATCAAATGGCTGATCAGCCGCTCTTTCTGAGTCTGTCCGAGGATCGCGTAATCCCTGCGGGTGCTCTCTTTGAGTATATGAAAAAAAGCGGAATGAAAAGTACCGAAGCATACGCTCCGGTTGTTCTCTCCTGCTCTTTTCAGAAATCGCTCCTTCATCTCCGCGGCAGCGGCGCGGCTGAAGGTCAGTACAAGGATCTGGGCTGGTTTCAGATTATAATGATCAAGAAGATAGAGAATACGTTCTGTAAGAACAAGTGTCTTGCCGCTGCCCGGTCCCGCGATGATCTCGCAGGGACCGGGGCCGCAGCACACTGCCTCCCTCTGGGAGGGGTCAAGATTTGAATTCATAAAAAAGATTCTGTTCCGGCAAGTGGTCCGATCACGCCTCGAGCTTACGGATTCCTTCGCGGATCCTGGCAAGGGTCTCTTCTTTGCCGAGAACTTCCATGATCTCAGTGGCGCCCGCAGGCGTTGTCTGCTTTCCGGATACCGCAATACGGACAGGCCACAGGACATAACCGTTCTTATAGCCTTTTTCCTGTATATAGGACTTCATTGCCGCGAAAAGTCCGTCATTCGTAAACTCCTCCTGCGCCTCAAGGACAGGAAGCAGGTCTTTGAGGACAGTGAGGGAGGACTCCGCGTTTGTCTTCATCTTTTTGTGCGTATAGAGCGAAATATCGTAATCCGGAAGGGCCTCGAAGAAGTCAACCATCTCCGCGATGTCGGGGAAGATCTCGATCCTCGTGCGCACCATCTCCGCGATCTTGTGAAGATCGAGGTCTTTACTGATCGCCTTTTTCAGGTACGGCTCCGCCAGATCATAGAATCTGTCGGGATCCATAGCCTTGAGATATTCTCCGTTCATCCAGCGAAGTTTCTGGTAGTCGAATACGGAGGGAGCTTTATTGATCCTGTGATAGTCGAAGATCTCAACGAGTTCCTTAAGACTGAATATCTCTTTGTCGCTGTCGGGAGACCATCCCAAAAGCGCGATGAAGTTTACTACGGCTTCAGGAAGGAATCCCTGCTCGATCAGATCCTCGTAGGAGGAATGACCGCTTCTCTTGGAGAGCTTGTGGTGGTCTTCGTCCGTGATCAGCGGGCAGTGGATATATTTCGGCACTTCCCAACCAAATGCCTCATACAGGCGGTTGTACTTGGGAGAAGAAGAAATGTACTCATTGCCTCTTACCACGTGTGTGATCTTCATCAGATGGTCATCCACTACATTGGCAAAATTGTAAGTGGGATATCCGTCAGATTTGATGAGGATCATGTCATCGAGTTCTTTGTTGTCCACAGTCACATCGCCATAGAGTTCGTCGTGGAAAGTGGTCGTGCCTTCGGTGGGATTATTCTGGCGGATGACATAAGGTTTGCCTTCCGCGAGATTCTTATCAATTTCCTCCTGTGACAGGTGGAGACAATGTTTGTCGTAAACGCTGATCTCCTTGCCTTCCACTACCTGAGTGAGAGTCGCAAGTCTCTCCGGTGTGCAGAAGCATCTGTACGCCTCGCCCTTATCAATGAGCATCTGAGCGTATTTGCCGTAGATTCCGGCCTGCATGCGCTCGCTCTGCACATAGGGGCCCACTCCGCCGTCCTTATCGGGGCCTTCGTCCTCAATGAGGCCGGTATCCGCCATGGTGCGCTTAATGATATCTACAGCGCCTTCCACATAACGTCCCTGATCGGTATCCTCGATGCGCAGGATAAAATCGCCGTCCTCGTGCTTGGCAATGAGGTAGGCGTAAAGCGCTGTTCTGAGGTTTCCTACATGCATTCTCCCCGTGGGGCTGGGGGCGTATCTTGTTCTGATCTTCATATTATGTCTCCTCCCGTGAAATCTTATCATTTTCTCCCTGTACTGCCAAAGCCGCCTTCGCCGCGCTCAGTCCCGGACAGTTCCGAAGACTCTTCAAAACATACGCTCAGGTAAGGGATAACTACCATCTGCGCGATCCGCTCTCCCGGCTCTACCGTTCTTGCGGTATCGCTGTCATTGTGAAGCGCGACTATGTAATTGCCTCTGTAATCCGAGTCACAGACGCCGGTGCAGTTTGCAGGGCGCAGGCCTTCTTTGGCCGCGATGCCGCTTCTGGCGTAAATGGCGGCAAAATACCCGTCAGGAATCTCGAATTGAAGGCCGGTGTCTATTTTGACCGTTTTATGAGGCTCTATGATGACCGGCTGATCCAGCGCTGCGTACAGGTCATATCCTGCCGCTTTTACACTTCCTCTGGTGGGGATACGCGCCAGGCTGCTGACGCGCCGGAATCTGATCATGACTGGCTGCTCCATTGTATATCTCCTTTGCTGAACTGTAAAGGTCACTCCCGGCCGGCTGCATCAGCAGCTGTAGTTGCCAGAATGTCGCATCTTTCATTCTCCGGGTGTCCGGCATGTCCTTTAACCCAGTGATATGTCACTGTGTGAGGCTCCATAGCTTTCAAAAGCCGTTCCCATAGTTCCCGGTTTTTTACAGGCTGTTTGGATGCTGTCTTCCAGCCGTTTTTCTGCCAGTTTCCGATCCAGTTCTCGTTAAAGGCGCTGACGACGTATTTGGAGTCGGAATAGACGTCCACCGCACAGGGAACGCGAAGGCACTCCAGTGCCGAGATCACTCCAAGCAGTTCCATCTGGTTGTTCGTCGTCTTTTTAAATCCCTCAGACAACTCTTTTTCATGCAGGTTTCCGGATGCATCCGTATACTGCAGTATCGCTCCGTATCCTCCCGGACCGTCGGGGTTTCCTCTTGCGGCGCCGTCGGAAAAAATCTTTACTTTCTTGAGCATATGATGCCCTTTCCTTTCAGATCTGTCTTACAGTTCCCAGCTGCCTGTCTCCATGAAATGTTTCGCTCTTTCCTCTGCCCTGTCCGCGATCCCGGGATCATACCCGAGAGCCCGCAGCAGTCTGATCGCATTGCGGCTGTCCGCCGGGCCTTCAAGAAGTTTATAGGAAAACTTTACATCATCTCCATCCAGCATCTCAGAGAAATGGTAATTGATATATTTGCCATCGAGCAGCTCTGTCAGTTCCATATCGTGAGTCGCCGCGAAAATGCGGATCGGCATGTCGGCGAGACTTGACAGGATCTCCGCCGAGGCACTGATCCTCTCGATCGTATTGGTGCCCCTGAGCACTTCGTCCACACAGCACAGAACAGGAACTTTTTCCGGCACAGATGCGGCGTCCAGGACCCTCTTGAGGGAGCGGATCTCCACGATAAAATAGCTCTCTCCGCTTCGTATATCATCCCGCAGTGCCATGGAGGTATAAATCCTGTAGCAGCAGCTTTTGTAAGAAGCAGCGGGAACGGTATTGACTGACTGTGCCAGTATTGCGGCAAGAGCCGCGGATTTGAGGAATGTGGATTTTCCTGAAGCATTTGATCCGGTCAGCAGAACAGGCTTTGAAACTGAAATACTGTTCGGAACAGGTTCAGTGAGCAGCGGATGAATAAGACCCGCGGCTTCAAACCGGTCACCCGTCAGATCGGGGACACAGTACTGAGGAAGACTCTCTCTCCAGGATGCCAGGCTGATCCGGGCGTCGATCGCTCCGATCGATGCGATCAGGCCGTCTGTTTCCTCCTCTTTCCCACGCAGCGCTCTGAGCATCGATCCGAATTTGAGAAGATCGATGTGGAAAAGGATACAAATGTAATCAAGAATTATATCCGCCACATTGCCGGAGGCGATCCCTCCGCTGTTTCTCAAAAGAAGACCGCTTCCCATCGAAAAACCCGCCATGGCTTTACGGGCTTTCTCCATCTCTTCCCTCTCTTTGTCACAGAAAGGTAAATCCTTTATTAGAAGAGCCCGCGCGCAATCCAGGAGCCTGAGCACATAGCGGAACGTAAAGAGATAGGGATCGATCGATCTTTTGGCACGGAAATAGGTGATCATGTTAAGCGCAAAGCTTCCGAGAAGGCATAAAAGCCCGGCGGGAGGACTTATGAACATGATCCCGAGGGAAACCGCAGGCAGGATAAGGGCCGGAAGATCGGCGGCAATACCCCTGTCGGGAAGGCTGCTTAAAAGGTCCAGATAGTCATAGACGGAATATTTGGACCCGCGCCCGAGGCCCTGCAGGATCCTTTGGACGTCCAGGCGCTCCTGTTCATGCGCCGTCCACCACTGTATTGCCTCATCGCTTACGAAAGACCCGCCGTCTGTGCGCGGAGTGCGCAGCAGCCAGTAGAGGTATTCCTCCCCGGCTGCGCTGCAGGTCGTGTCCATGCGGTGATAAAGAAGGTCCATATCAAGATCGTTCCAGGTTATGTCATCGACCTCATAGTCCTGTCTGTGTCTTTTAAAATAGCCCGGGATCTGTTCATATCTTCCGTCCGGATACTCTTTGCTGCCGGGTTTTCCGAAATTATCAGCGAGTCTTCTGCGCTCCCTGGCATCAAATCTCTTTCTGTCGCGGAAACCGATCACGGCGGAGATTCCGAGAAAAACGGCAAAAATGCCGATCATAACAAGATATGTTTCCATAGACCTTTATTCTTTCGATTATTCCTGTGACTCAGCATCTAAATGCTGTTTTATGGCACAGAGTGAATCTGTAACCAGGGCAGCAAAATATTCCGAAGAATCTTTACCGGCTTTCTTTACTTCATCATGGCTAAGAGGCTCCGTGTTAATGCCTGCCGCCATATTGGTCACCAGAGAGATCCCGCAGACTTTCATTCCCAGATGACGGCCTGTGATCGCCTCCATCACTGTGCTCATTCCGACAAGATCAACACCGAGCCGGCTAAGGATCATGATCTCAAAGGGAGTCTCATAGGAAGGACCCGAGAGCTGGCAGTAAACACCCTCGCTCACGGGGATATCTTTCGCTGAAGCGCAGTTAGTGATGATCCTTCGAAGTGCTCTGTCATAAACTTCTGTCATGTCCGGGAAGCGGACTCCTTCATCGGGATCATTCTTTCCAATGAGGGGATTGGGCACATAGAGAGAGACATGATCTCTGAGGACTACCAGAGAGCCGGGCGTGTATTCTTCATTGATGCCGCCGGCTGCGTTGGTCAGAAAGAGGACTTTGGCTCCCATAGCGCGCATGACGCGGACAGGAAGCACAACGTCTTCAGGTGCATAGCCCTCATAGTAATGAACTCTTCCGTCCATAAAGATGACAGGAACACCCTTTAAATATCCCATGACAAACTTTCCGGCGTGTCCTGAAACGGTTGAGACCGGAAATCCCGGGATCCGGCTGTAAGGTATGGAACAGATGACCTCTTCCATCTGTCTTGTATATCCTCCCAGCCCCGAGCCCAGTATCATAGCGACGTCCGGTACGAAATCCGTGATCTTGCGAATATACTTAATGCATTCATTGACTGTGTCTCTCATGTCGTCACACTCCGTTTTTTAGTCAGTGATCTTCTCCACGATATGATCTTTGTCCTTGTAAATGTGGTTGGCGGGGACACATCCTCTTGGTTTTGCTGAGGTTTCTTCGTTGCCGTACTATTCAACGACGGCACACCAGCCGCCGTTGCGCACGAGGTGAAGGTGGAGGCGGGTCTGCGGAGTGACGTTCTGCTCGGTGCGCTTGTAGTCTACGGCGATACGGTGGGCGTTGCGTCCGTCCTGGAAGGCGGTCATGTGGCCGGACTTCGACAGGAAGTCGAGCGAGATGTCCAGGTCCTGCTGCTTGTCGCCCGTGATGGCTCCGATAAACCACTTCGTGCCCTTGCGCTTGGCCACGACGTAGTGGTCGCCGGCCTTAGCTGCGAGGACGCGGGTCTCGTCCCACGTGGTGGGCACTGCGGCGATGTACTCCGTGCACTCTGCCTCGCGCAGATAGCGTGTGGGGCTGTCGGCCAGCATCTGCACGCCGCTCTCGAAGCAGACATAGAGAGCCATCTGATAGGCACGTGTGCCGCCGCCCATCGGACGGTCGCCGGTGCCGCGGTTCTCGTTCTGCGCCTCAAGGAAATCCGCAAGC
>CACZXG010000078.1 GCA_902785055.1 uncultured Lachnospiraceae bacterium | reverse complement strand
GCTCTCTATAAGCTCCTTCAGGACGTGCACCCCAAGGAATCCGGTTGCACCGGTAAGGAGGATGTTCTTTCCAAGGCCAATGCGCACTCCTTTGGCAAAAGATTCAAGGCTGTTCTTCTTCAGGAGGGCGTCGATGGCGGAATAATCGTATTCAGTAATGTTACTGTCTTCTCCTGATGGAGCCTCATCTCCGCCAAGGAATTTAGCAAGGGCACGGGCCGATGGATGGGAGAATACATCGGAATAGGCAAAGCGAAGGCCTTTCTTCTCTGCGTTCACCATTACGTTTGTGACCATGAGGGAACTTCCTCCAAGGTCGAAGAAAGAATCCGTTGCGCCCACTTTCTCAACGCCAAGGACATCGGCAAAAATGGTGCAGAGGGTCTTCTCCGTATCTGTAGCGGGGGCAACGTAGTCGTCCATGGCGCTGGGGGTTGCCGGCGGCAGGGCCCTTCTGTCAACCTTCTGGTTTACGTTGAGCGGAATCTTGTCAAGCTGCATCCATGAGGCAGGCACCATATACGGCGGTTTACGTTCACGGATGTAGTCTGCCGCCTTGCGGAAGATATACTGGACGGTAAGGCGGAAGCTAATCCGGCTGCCTGGAAAAATGACAGAACAGCCTGCGATTATTGTCCTTACAGGAGCGTCTGCGGTTTTGACCTCTCCATTGAGGGCTACAATTACAGAAAGTGACGGAGAATCTTATGGCTATTGAATTTACAGAACAGCAGACCAGGGTTCTGCAGGCGAGAAAGCATAATATACTGGTTTCAGCCGCGGCAGGAAGCGGAAAAACGGCGGTGCTCGTTGAGAGGATCGTCAGAATGATCAGTGAAGGCGATGATCCGACAGACATCGACAGGCTTTTAGTGGTCACCTTTACCAAAGCGGCTGCAGCGCAGATGAGGGAGAGGATCGGAGCCGCTATCTCCGCCAAAATAGAGCAGGAGCCGGAAAATACCCATCTGCAGAGGCAGGAGACTCTCCTTCACAACGCCCAGATCACAACGATGGACAGTTTCTTTACTTTCCTTCTCAGAAACAACTTCAGCGACATCGATATGGACCCGGGATTTCGCCAGATGGACCAGACGGAAAGCGATCTTATGAGAAAGGACGCGATGGACGATTTTCTCGAGGAAGGGTATGCCTCAGGCGACCCTTCGCTTAAGATCTGCGCGGACTATTTCTGCCGCGGAGCGGGAGACAGGGAACTGGAGGTGATCCTTGAAGATCTGTACAAACAGGCCGTAAGCCATCCCGATCCTGAGGAGTGGCTGCGGGAGCGCGCGTCTGATTACACGGTGGAGAGCGAAGAGAAACTGTTCGGCTCCGCATGGATGCAGTTCATCATTCTCATGGCCGCGGAGAAGATCACGGATCTGAAGCGCCAATATGAGCAGCTTCTTGATTTCTGCTCTCTGCCTGACGGCCCGGATCTCTATATTCCGCTGGTAAAAAAAGAGCTGCATATGCTCAGTACCCTCGGAGATGTACCGGGAGCAGAGGAGGCCGGCAGGAGGGAGCCCGGTGAGATGAGGGATCTCTGGGAGAAGATCATCGAGGTCCTTAATATGGAATTCGAAAGCCTTCCGAGGTTTACTCCCAAGAAGTACCCCGGAGTGGATCCCGCCAAAAAAGAAACGGCCATGGCGCTTCGCAACAGTGCCAAGGATGACGTGGCAGGACTTCGCAAAAAGTACAAGAGCGCCGAAACCGGCCTTATTCTTGAGAGAATGGGGCTTATGAGAGAGGCTGCGCAGGCTGTCTCGGATCTGACCATAGGTTTCCTGCACTATTTTGCCGAAGTGAAAAAGGAAAAGAATGTCATCGATTTCGTGGATCTTGAGCATCTGGCACTTAAGATCCTCACAGTCAGGGGAGAGGACGGTGTGTACCGCCCCGGCAGGGCTGCAATGGCGTACCGGCAGTATTTTGACGAAATACTGATCGATGAGTATCAGGACAGCAATGAAGTGCAGGAAGTACTCCTTCGGATGATCTCCACCGAGGATGAAGGCGCCTACAACCGGTTTATGGTGGGAGATGTCAAACAGTCTATCTACAAATTCCGGCTTGCAAGACCCGAGATCTTCATGGAGAAACTGGATGCTTACAGAAAGTTCGACGCGGAGAAGGAGAGGATCGACCTTGACAGTAATTTCCGCAGCAGAGCGGAAGTGCTGGAAAGTGTAAACGAAGTCTTCTTCCGGATCATGCGCAAAGAGATCGGCGGAGTCGGGTATGACGATGAAGTCTCTCTTAAGACCGGCGCCTCTTATCCGGCTGCACAAGATCCGGATACCTATAAAACAGAGATCCTTCTGGTGGCGGGACCTGACAAAGATGAAGCCGCTCTTGTGCCCGATGAGATCGCGGAGCTCAGCGACCGCCAGAAAGAAGCCATTGCCGCAGCGGGCAGGATCAGGGAACTGGTGAATGTTCTTCCCGTGAAAGCAGAGGATGGGAACCTGAGGCCCTGCAGGTACGGGGATATTGTCGTGCTCCTTCGCAGCGGTTCCGGATGGAACGAAGAATTCAGGGAAGTATTCGAGAGACAGGGAATCCCCTATTACATCGAGTCGAAAACAGGGTATTTCTCGTCTTCGGAGATCAGGGGCATCCTTGAATTTGTCCGCGTCCTGGATAATCCCAGGCAGGACATCCCTCTCTACGGCGCTCTTCGCGGCTATTGGGGAGATTTCAGCGAAGAGGAGATCGCGCAGATCCGGCTAGCCGGAGAAAAAAAGGAGAATTGCCTATACGACTGCCTTTTGACTAAAGCGCAGGACGCTTCCGGGAACGGGTCTTTTCTCTCCGAAAAATGTCAGAAGTTTATACAGTTTATCGGCGGCTGGAGAGACAGGGTGACCTATCTCACGATCAGGGAACTTCTGACGCAGCTGATCTCGCAGACAGGATATGAAGAGTGGTGCAGGGCTCTTCCCGGCGGAGAACAGAGAAGCGCGAATCTGCAGCTCCTTCTGGCTCAGGCGGCCTCTTTCGATTCAATGGGGCTGCGCGGGCTCTTTGATTTCGTCCGATATATCGATCAGGTCCACCACAGGGAAGTCGACTACGGCGAAGCCAATACTCTTGACAAAAACGCGGATGTCGTCAGGATCATGAGTATCCACAAGAGCAAGGGCCTGGAGTTCCCGGTCTGCATCGTGGCCGGAACCGGCAAGCAGCACAGCTATAAGACCCACGATACCAGAGGGAGTCTCATCTGCGACAACGACTGGGGCATAGGCATGGACTACTGGGATCCTTCCGCCCGGTCAAAATACAGCACGGTGCGCAAGGAAGCGATCGCGGACAAGATCCGTAGAGAGAGCCTGGGAGAAGAGCTGAGAGTTCTTTATGTTGCCATGACCAGGGCCAAAGAAAAGCTGATCATTACAGGCTTTTTAAAGAACGCGAAAAAAAAGCTCGAAGAGCTGGAGAAAAGGCTGCCCGTATGCCTTCCGCCCGGCGAAAAGCTTCCCATACCTCTTTTGTCCGAATCCGATAGTTTTCTTGAACTGATATGGTACGCAGTATGTACTGCGGAGCACCCCGAGTGCTTTGCGGTCAATATCGTGGAATGTAAAGACCTGATCCTCCGGGAAATGGAGCAGCAGAAAGGGTACGGACTGCGCCTCCAGGAGATCGACAGATTCGGAGAGATCGGCGGAGCCCCGCTTCCTGATCCGGCTCTTCAAAGAGAACTCGAAAAGATCTATTCCCGAAGATATGCCCATGAGAACCTCAAAGGCCTCTATACCAAGACATCTGTCTCTGAACTTAAGATGGCCTCCATGAAGGAAGAGGGAGAAGAGGTCTTCGAGCTGTTTCCTGAGAACAGGCCCTCGCCCGTCATCGCTTCTTTCGCCGAAGGAGAAAGCAAAGAAGCAGGAGAGGATGCTTCCGGCGCAGACCGCAGCGCATTCACCGGCACCGAATACGGAACGGCCGTGCACAGGATCCTTGAACTGTTTGATTATGGTAAATTCGCGGATCCCGCCTCCGTCACGAGGGAACAGCTCGATGACTGGAGATCGGAACTTGCCGCATCCGGCAAAATACCGCCTTCCTATGCGCAGCCGCTTCCGGTCACCGGAATCATGGCCTTTCTTCACAGCGGCCTTGCGCGCCGAATGGCAGCGGCTTTCTTAAGAGGAGAACTGCACAGAGAGCAGCCTTTCGTCCTCGGGATCGAAGCGGATCGGGTTAATCCGGAGTTCCCCGAAGAAGAGACCGTGCTTGTGCAGGGTATCATCGATGCCTTTTTTGAAGAAAACGGAGAGCTGGTGCTTGTGGACTACAAGACGGACGCCGTGGAAAAAGAGCACGACCTGATCGAACGCTATCAGGTGCAGCTGGACCTCTATGAGAGGGCCCTTACGCAGATCACAGGGAAAAAAGTGAAAGAAAAACTCATCTTTTCCGTTTCGCTCAGGAAGACGATCGTGCTGTAAAAAGAATATGTTTTCTGCAGGAAGATTGTTAATAAATTGCCTAATTCTGTAGAAAATGAGTACGTTCAATGGTATAATATTTTGTGATAAGAATTACTCGTTTATTTTTTATCAAAAAAACGCTGCATGTAGCTAAATATCAAAGGAGGTTACAATGAACTTTTTTAACGACGAGATCCATGAAGAGATGCTGGGCCTGTATCGTGATTTTGCAACAGGCGTCTGCGCTCCCATCGCTGCAGAGATCGACGAGGAGGAGAAATTCCCCGTAGAGACATTCAAGCAGGCAGCTGAAATGGGACTTATGGGCATTCCTTTCCCCGAGGAATACGGCGGAGCCGGTCTTGACGAGCTCTCCTATGCTCAGTGCATCGAAGAAGTTTCCAAGGTTTGCGCTTCCACAGCAGTAGGCATTTCTGCACACACATCCCTCTGCGCATGGCCGATCTACAAGTTCGGTACAGAAGAGCAGAAGCAGAAATATCTTCCTCAGCTGCTTTCCGGCGAGAAGCTCGGCGCTTTCGGTCTGACTGAGCCCAACGCAGGTACAGACGCAGCCGGCCAGAAGACTGTTTTTGAGGACAAGGGCGACTATTATCTGGTAAACGGCTCCAAGATCTTCATCACAAACGCAGGCTATGCAGACATTTTCGTAGTTTTCGGTATGACTGACAAGTCTCTCGGCAACAAGGGCATCACCGCTCTGATCATGGAGAAGGGGATGGAAGGATTCAGCATCGGCTCCCACGAGAAGAAGATGGGTATCCGCGGATCCAGCACCTGCGAGCTCGTATTTGAGAACGTCAAGGTTCCGAAGGAAAACCTCCTCGGCGAAGTCAACAAGGGCTTCAAGGTTGCTATGATGACTCTGGACGGCGGCCGTATCGGTATCGCTGCTCAGGCTCTGGGTATTGCTGAAGGCGCTATCGACGTCACTGTTGAGTACGTCAAGCAGAGAGTTCAGTTTGGCCGTCCGATCGCCAAGTTCCAGAACACACAGTTCGAGCTTGCTAAGATGAAAGCCAATACCGAAGCAGCTAAGATGCTGGTCTATCGCGCAGCTAACGCTGTTGACGAAGGCAAGCCTTACACAGTTCTTGCAGCTGAGGCTAAGCTTGTTGCTGCAGCTAACGCTTCCGACGTCACACGCAGATGCCTGCAGCTGTTCGGCGGCTACGGCTACACACGTGAGTATCCCATCGAGCGCATGATGAGAGATGCCAAGATCACTGAGATCTATGAAGGAACCAGTGAAGTTCAGATGATGGTCATCGGCGGCGCAATGCTTCGCTGATCGGATGTGATCTGAATAATGCGTGAATGACTGGAATTTGACCAGCCACAGACAGCCCGGCGGATCTTTTCCGCCGGGCTGTTTAGTTTTTTCCTGAGGGGAAGGAGAACGGATCCTGTATGAATCGAGAACGGCTTGAGATCGGGTGGTACGCAGTGCGGCCTTTTCTGTTCTATATGGTCCTTTTTATCACTGTAAGAGCGATACTCTGCAGGCTTTTAGAGTCTGCGCTTCTCTCTGCTTCCGCGGATATGACACTCTACTATGAGGTATGGAGCGATCTCGCCGACATAATGATCATAGGGATCTCTTGTGCTGCAGCGGCTCTTCCGATCCTTAAAGAGGGCAGAAGGGAGGTCATGCTCACCAGGCGGAGAAGTTCCCGTTCCTGGATCAATAATAGAAAAGACAAAGCAACCCTGATCGGACTTCTCCCTTTCGGCACGATCTGTCTTTGCGCATTTCTCAATCTTTTGCTCGGAAAATGGTCGGGAGATGCTTCCGTAAGCCTCAATGCTTATGCCGTTCCTTTAGGAGCCGCGGTCTACGGGATCCTGACGCCTTTTATCGAGGAGCTCCTGTTTCGGGGGATCGTATGGCACAGGCTCAGAAGAGGCTTTACACCATTGATGTCTGCCCTTTTCTCATCCCTTTTGTTCGCCGCCGCTCACGAAAATATACCTCAGGCTTTATACGGATTTGTCATGGGGATGATATTTGCTCTCTCGTATGAACTCACATTACGTTTCGAGATCCCTTTTTTGCTTCACAGTACCTGTAATCTATGCGTACTGGCGGCATCCGCTGCAGAATGGGGCAGAGTCCTGTCAAGTCCGGCATGGCTCACTTTTTTTGCGGTCGGCAGCCTGGCCGCTTTCGGTTATTGGGGATTCAGACTTAAGGAAACAAAATTCAAACTATAACTTGCATGTCTTCTGCTGTCGTGATATAATTTGAGAGCTGTTCTGGAAACAGTTCAGCGTTCAGATAATTTAATCATACAGAGCACCGTTACTCCGGTGGCTTTCGGGCCCGGGTGCTCAGGTAAGGAGGAAAATCATGAAAGCTTCTATTCAGCCCAAGTATTATCAGGCAACTGTGACATGCAACTGCGGCAACACATTCGTTACCGGTTCCACAAAGCCTGAGATCCACGTCGAAGTCTGCTCCAAGTGCCACTCTTTCTACACAGGCACACAGAAGACTGCCGCTGCTAAGGGACGTATTGATAAGTTCAATAAGAAGTACGGCTACAACAACTAAGACAATTGCAGTGACTAAGAAAGACAAGGCGGAGTATACTCTGCCTTGTTTTTTGATTTACAGACGTATACGGTATGTTTTGGCAGTATACAGTCGCAAGGAGGAAAAATTTGAGTAAAGAAAAGACAGGGGAACAGTGCTACAGCGGGATCGGCGGCCAGGCAGTCCTCGAGGGAGTCATGATGAAAAACGGCAGCGATTACGCTGTGGCTGTCAGAAAAGAGGACGGGGAGATCGTTGTCAAAAAAGAGAAATACGAGGGGATCCTGTCCGGAACACCCGTCAGAAAGATCCCTATCATCCGCGGTTTTTTTGTCCTCATCGACTCTCTGGTCCTTGGACTTAGAGTTACGGATTATTCCGCGTCCATGTACGATCCCGAAGACAGTACAGATCCCGACTCCCCCAAAGAGAAGCTGATCACAACCCTTATCTTTGCGGGATCCCTGATCATTGCGGTCGGTCTCTTTATCCTTCTTCCCTATGCGGCGGCTTCATTTCTTGCCGGCATGATCGGAAATTCGGGACTTCTTGTAGTGATAGAAGGCTTCTTCAGGATCCTGATCTTTGTGATCTATATCTATGCGATCACGGCCATGAAGGATATCCGGCGGCTCTATCAGTATCACGGAGCTGAGCACAAATGTATTAACTGTCTCGAGAGCGGGCTCCCTCTCACGGTTGAGAACGCCAGAAAGAGCACGAGGCTGCACAAACGCTGCGGAAGCAGTTTTACGATGTTTGTAATGCTTGTGAGTATCATTCTGTTTTTCTTTATCAGGACAGACAGCCATCTGATGAGAGTGGTGCTCAGGATCCTTCTGATCCCCGTGATCTCCGGTGTATCCTATGAGATCATCCGCCTTGCGGGCACCAGCAGCAATCCGCTCATTCAGCTCATCTCCAAACCGGGCCTGTGGATGCAGCTCATGACGACCAAGGAGCCCGATGACGATATGATCCGCGTAGGTATTGCTTCAGTAGAAGCGGTATTCGACTGGAAGAACT
Source organism: uncultured Lachnospiraceae bacterium (assembly GCA_902785055.1). GTDB lineage: Bacteria > Bacillota > Clostridia > Lachnospirales > Lachnospiraceae > CAG-791. Next base: position 4,714 of record CACZXG010000078.1, on the reverse strand, counting down.
ACCTGGTTCAGGAATTCGGGTACAGCTTGGAGAACCTGCAGTCATGACCTTAGGAGGAGATCTTGCAAAAACCTGTTAATACAGAAGAATTCACATACAGAGCATTATACAGCGAGGGCGCTGCAGCGTTATCAGCCGTCCTTGAAGAAGAGAGGGAGGCGCAGCTTGATGCGCGGCTTCTTCTTGAGCATGTATGCGGAACATCACTTCAGACACTGCTGCTCGATGGAGACAGATCTGTATCGGGGCCTGAAGCAGAGCTTTACAAAACTCTGATCGAACGCAGATGTACCAGAGAGCCGCTGGCATATATTCTCGGAAAATGGGATTTTATGGGACTTGAATTCGGAGTCAGCAGCGATGTGCTGATCCCTGAACAGGACACTGAAAATCTTGTGGAGGAGGTCATGAGGGAGGTCTGCGACGGCGACAGGATCCTTGACCTTTGCACCGGAAGCGGCTGCATACTGCTAAGTCTCCTTCATTATTCCAACGGATCCACCGGCGTCGGTACGGATCTCTCTGAGGACGCGGTCGCTGCCGCGCGTAAAAATGCCTGCAGACTCGGACTTTCAGACCGGAGCGACTGGCGCACCGGAGATCTCTTTGAAGCGCTTAAGCCCGGAGAGAGATTTGATATCATTGTCTCCAATCCCCCTTATATAAGGCGGGAGACGATCGGGGAACTGGCGCCAGAAGTCCGGATCCACGAGCCCAGGATGGCGCTTGACGGAGGAGAAGACGGACTGGACTTCTACAGAAGGATCATTCCGGGCGCGGCAGACCATCTGGTCACGGGCGGAATGCTCTTTCTTGAGATCGGTTACGACCAGGCAGAACAGGTCAGCGCCCTCATGGAGGACGCAGGCTACTATGAAATCAGGACTATAAAGGACTACGGTGGAAATGACCGCATTGTGTGCGGGATCAAAAGCATTCACCAGAAATAAGACGGAGAGTACCATGTTTGACAAACTTGACAGCGTCATGCTGCGCTACGAAGATATCCAGAGAGAACTTGCAAGCCCCGATATCGCTTCCAATCAGTCCAGATTCAGGAAACTCATGAAGGAACAGAGCGATCTGGCTCCTCTGGTGGAGGCCTATGGGGAGTACAGGGACTGCCGCAGGGCGGCTGACGATTCCCTTATCATGCTGGAAGAAGAGACCGACGAGGAGATGAGGGAACTGGCCAAGGAGGAACTTGCCGCGGCGCGCGGCAGGATTGCCGAGCTTGAGGAACATATCAAAATACTGCTGCTTCCCAAAGATCCCAATGACGATAAAAACGTCATTGTAGAGATCCGGGCAGGAGCCGGCGGCGATGAGGCAGCACTGTTCGCCGCGGAAATATACAGAATGTATGTCCATTACGCCGAAGGACGCGGCTGGAGATCAGAGCTTCTAGAGTATGAAGAGATCGGAATAGGCGGCATGAAATCCGTCAGCTTCATGATCAAAGGCCAGGGCGCTTATTCCAGGATGAAATATGAGAGCGGAGTTCACCGGGTTCAGCGGGTACCCGCGACTGAGTCCGGCGGAAGGATCCACACCTCTACCATTACTGTCGCTGTTATGCCCGAAGCGGATGAGGATATCGTCATCGATATTCCCGAAAAAGACGTAAGGATCGATGTCATGCGGGCTTCCGGAAACGGCGGCCAGTGCGTCAACACCACGGACTCGGCAGTAAGACTGACTCACTATCCCACTGGGATCGTCATCTACAGCCAGACCGAAAAATCCCAGCTTCAGAACAAAGCCAAAGCCTGGGCTCTTCTGCGCTCCAAGCTCTATGACCTTGAGCTGCAGAAAAGACATGACGAAGAAGCCGACCTGCGCAGGAGCCAGATCGGCACCGGAGACCGCTCTGAAAAGATCAGGACATATAATTTCCCGCAGGGGCGCGTCACTGACCACAGGATCAAGCTCACACTATACAGGATCGACTCGATCATGAACGGGGATCTGGATGAGATCATCGACAGCCTGATCGCCGCGGACCAGGCTGCCAAGCTTCTCAAAATGAACGAAGCACTGTAAAAATCAAGATAACTTCCCTTCATATCTGATGGATGAAGGGAAGTTATCTTGTTATAATGGATAAGAAGGGCAGTTCCGCCTGGAACAGCCATTATAAATCACTAAATAGCACAAGGGGTACATAAAACATGGCAGTGCATTTATTCGGCGCGATCGATGTGGGCAGTTATGTCTATGAGATGAAGATCTTTGAACTGTCAAAAAAGAGCGGGATCAGACAGATCGACAGTATCAGGCATATGGTGGATATCGGTACGGACACTTATCACACCGGAAAAGTGTCCAGGGCTCATCTTGCCGAGCTCAAGAGGATCCTCATCGAATCGGGCGAGATCATGAAGAACTATGGCGTTGAAGCTTACAGAGCCTACGGGACCAGCGCTTTCAGGGAGATGAGGAATTCAAATATGGTCCTTGCCCAGATCGAGCAGGAGACAGGGATCCATATCGATATTCTCGAGAACACTGAGCAGAGGTTCATGGACTATAAGTCCGTAGCGTCCAAAGGAGAAGTCTTCAACCGCTTTCTGGAGCAGTCGACAGCGATCGTAGATATCGGCGGCGGCAGCATTCAGATCTCCCTTTTTGAAAAGGATAAGCTCAGCGCTACGCAGAACCTGCGGCTGGGCGTTCTGCGCCTTCGGGAACAGCTGGCCAGAGTCGGTGCGAGATCTGTTCAGAACGAGTCCCTGATCGAAGAACTCGTCAATACGCAGTTAAATGTGTTCAAGAAGCTCTATCTCAAGGACCGTGATATCAAGCAGATCGTTGTCATCGACGACTATCTCTCCGACGCCTCCCGAAACGGAAAGAATTTCTCCGGCGCCGGCCGCATGATCCCGGGCGCAAGAGGCCAGGCAGAGTTTTTTGACACAGCGGCGCTCAGCGCGTTTATTGACGGTTTAAGGGATTACAACGCTTTTGATCTCTCCACAAGGCTGGGGATCTCTGACGAAAAGATCCCGCTTCTCAAGATCAGCTCTATCATAACCAGGTGCATAGCCAAGACTATGAAGGCTGATATTATCTGGATCCCCGATGTTACGCTCTGTGACGGCATGGTTTATGACTACGCCGTCGCCAAAAGATACATTAAACCCGAACACGACTTCGAGCAGGATATTCTCACCTGCGCGATGCAGACGTCCAAACGGTATAAGGGAAGCGAGGACCGCGCCAAGACGCTGGAACTCATAGCCCTTCAGATTTTTGACAGTATGAAGCGGATCCACGGAATGGGAGCCAGAGAACGACTTCTTCTGAGGCTCTGCGCAATTCTGCATGACTGCGGCAAGTACATAAGCCTTCAGAATCTGTCGGACTGCTCTTATAACATCATCATGTCCACGGAGATCATCGGCCTGTCGGGAAGAGAGCGGGAGATCGTAGCGAACGTTGTCCGCTACAACCACAGGAAGTATGATTTCTATGAGGAGAGCGGAATGCGGGGACGGCTCAGTATGGAGGACTATCTGACAGTCACCAAGCTGACTGCGGTCCTGCGCCTCGCCAACGGCCTTGACAGGTCGCACAAGAAGAAATTTACGGACATAAAGATCCGGCTCCGGGAAGGTGAACTGCAGATCATTGTCAGCACCAAGAAGGATATCGCACTGGAAAAAGGACTGTTCGACAACCGGGCGCGCTTTTTCGAAGATGTTTTCAGCGTGAGGCCGGTGATCAGGCAGCGCGAATTCTGATCGGGAAGGAGGGAAGAATAAATGGCGACAGAAATTATGGATTTCAGAAACCCGCAGTATTACATAAACAGAGAACTCAGCTGGATCGAATTTGACAGAAGGTGCCTGAGCGAAGCGCGCAACAAAGAGAACCCTCTGCTCGAGAGGCTCAAGTTCCTGAGTATCACCGCTTCGAACCTGGATGAATTCTTCATGGTAAGGGTGGCTTCTCTCCGGGATATGGTGCATGCCGGATACAAGAAGAAGGATATAGCCGGTATGACGGCGTCTGAACAGCTGGCCGCAGTTCTTGAAGCTACCCATACTTTTATGCAGCAGCAGTACTGGACTCTGAACAGGCAGCTCCTTCCTGCCCTTGAAGAGCAGAATATCAGCATAGTGCGCGACCTTGACAAGCTCAGCAAACCTGATCTGAGATTTGTGGAGGACTATTTCGCGGCAAACGTTTTTCCCGTACTCACTCCTATGGCTGTTGACAGTTCAAGGCCATTCCCTCTGATCCGCAACAAAAGCCTCAATATCGGGGCCCTTCTGACCAGAAAAGAGACTTCTTCTCCCGGAATTCTCAGTTCCGGCAAAAAATCGAAAAAGTCCGGTAAAGGGAGCAAGGAAAAATACGAATTCGCCACTGTGCAGGTACCCGGCGTCCTGCCCAGGATCCTTGTGCTTCCCAGGCTTGAAGGCGAGCCCGGAAGACTTGTGCTGCTCGAAGATATCATCCGCAGATTCCTGCCCAGGCTGTTCGTAAATTATGAGATCAAGTGTTCCGGTCCCTACAGGATCATGAGGAGCGCGGATCTGGAGATAGCGGAAGACGAGGCGGAAGATCTTCTCAAGGAGATACAGAAGCAGCTCAAAAAGCGTCAGAGAGGAGAAGCGATCCGTCTTGAAGTTGAAAAGGGGATCGACGAACAGCTTCTGCACCTTCTCATGACAGAGCTGTCTCTGAGTAAGGATTATGTCTATGAGGC
>CACZXG010000077.1 GCA_902785055.1 uncultured Lachnospiraceae bacterium | reverse complement strand
GGGATTCGAACCCATGTGCCCGTGAGGACAAACGGTTTTCAAGACCGCCGCGTTATGACCACTTCGCTACCTCTCCAAAACGGTGGCGCAGCACCTTTTGTCTTGGTCCGCACTCGATGTTCTCGCGCGAACAAATGATATATTATCAGAACGTTACTTCATTGTCAATGCTCATTTTTAATCTTTTTTAAAATATCTTTTATAGCTGCTTTAGGTACAGCTAAACTTCATTATGACATTAAAGTAAAAACCGGATGTCATGATCATGGTACAGCCATATATCAGACCCATTAAAACTAAAAGGTGGTTTGTCCTATCTATAGGTAGTAGTTTAAACAAACGCTTTCCATCTATTTCAGCATGTCGTCTGATCGGATGGAGCCTGAAAATTTACTTGGCACTAATCATACATCCATCCTCGGCTTAAGCCGAATCCGATGGTGCACCTGGCAAACATCGCTTAAAAATCATACATCCATTTTCGGCTTCGACCAGATTCGATGGTGCACCAGGCAAACAACGCCTAAAAATCATACATCCATTCTCGGCTTCGACCAGATCCGATGGTGCACCCGGCAAACATCGCTTAAAAATCATACATCCATCCTCGGTTTAAGCCGAATCCGATGGTGCACCCGGCAAGAAATGGGACGCCCACCCGAATCAGAACACCTGAAAAGCTTCCCGGAGGATGGAATCCCATCGACCAGGAAGCTTTTTACCGGAAAGCACTCTAATTAGTATAATTGCCAGACCACGATTACTCGAGAACTGCTTCGAGATCTGCGGTCAGCTCTTCCACCTTGTCCAGTCTCTCCCAGGGAAGGTCCAGATCCAGTCTGCCGAAGTGTCCGTAGGAAGCTGTCTGCTTGTAGATCGGTCTGCGAAGATCCAGCATTTTGATGATGCCTGCAGGGCGCAGGTCGAAGTGCTCGCGGATGACTTCCTCGATCTTTCCGTCAGAGACATGGCCGGTACCGAAAGTGTCCACCAGGATAGAAGTAGGCTTAGCTACACCGATCGCATAAGAGAGCTGAATCTCAAGTCTGTCCGCAAATCCTGCTGCGACCAGATTCTTGGCAACGTATCTGGCTGCGTAAGCTGCGCTTCTGTCTACCTTTGTGCAGTCCTTTCCGGAGAAGGCACCGCCGCCGTGGCGGGCCATTCCGCCGTAGGTGTCGACAATGATCTTACGGCCGGTGAGACCTGCATCACCTGTGGGACCGCCGATGACGAATCTGCCTGTGGGATTGATGAAGAACTTGGTGTTCTCATCGATCATTTCAACAGGGATGATCTCATCAAACACGTACTTGCGGATATCTCTGTGAATCTGTTCCTGACTCACATCCTTTGTATGCTGTGTGGAGAGGACCACTGCTTCGAGTCTGCAGGGCTTGCCGTTCTTGTCATACTCTACGGAGACCTGAGTCTTTCCGTCGGGTCTAAGATAAGGAAGAGTTCCGTTCTTTCTTACTTCTGTCAACTTTTTTGACAGTTTGTGAGCAAGGTCGATCGGGTAAGGCATATAGCTGTCAGTCTCGTTGGAAGCATAGCCGAACATCATTCCCTGATCTCCTGCTCCGATCGCTTCGAGCTGCGCTTCTGTCATCCTGTTTTCTCTGGCTTCGAGTGCTCTGTCAACACCCATGGCGATGTCAGCGGACTGCTCGTCAAGCCTCACAAGCACCGTACTTGTTTCATCGTCAAATTCCAGAGACGGATCCGTGTAGCCGATTTCGCGGATCGTATCTCTCGCGATCTTTTCGTAATCAACTTTTGCTTTTGTTGTGATCTCTCCGCAGATCAGCACAAATCCTGTGCAGGCAGTTGTCTCGCACGCCACTCTGCTCATAGGATCCTGCTCCATACACGCGTCAAGGATCGCGTCAGAGATCATATCGCATACTTTGTCGGGGTGTCCTTCTGTGACTGATTCGGAAGTAAAGATAAATTTGCTCAAGTAATCCTCCTTAATTTGATTATCTGGAAATAAAATGAATTTGGACAAAAATAAAAATCCGCGGGCGTCGGCACACGGATTCGTTTCATTATCACACAAATCCCTTATTGTTCGATCGCCCCATACGGGTCTCTCGCTCAGGTTGGGCACCTACCTGCGTCCGGATCAGAAGATCCCGCAGGGGTTGCCGTGGCTTCGCAGGTCCTATGTACCTCCACCACTCTGAATAAGAGAAAGAATATTGAATTATTTCATAATATGAAGACTTGCCTCATACTTTTGCATATCATATCCCTACTTTCCCATTCTGTCAATCTGAATAATCACTACAATGCATCTCAATTGTTCAAAATTTTTATTGATCTTGACTGATCGAAGTTTTACATTTACAAAGACACTCTGTATACTCATACTTAGAATATTCAAAAAACAGGGGATAAGGAAAATGATGCAGTCTCCCAGAGAAAGGCTGACGCGGACTTCTATGAGTCTGGCTGTTCTTGCTATTTTCTCAACACTTACTTTTCCGGTGCTATTACCGTATATTTTCGGATCCGTGTCGATCATGCTCGCCATTATTTCCAAAGGTGCCAGACACAGTTTTCCTCAGCGCAGCAGGACCGCGGTAATTATCGCGTCCGTCGCATTAGCGTTCAATACTGCTCTGATCGTGTCTTCTGCCTTTTACTTCTTTCGTGTACTTCACGATCCGGTGCTGCAGGAACAATTCAGCAAGATCCTGTATCAGACGTACGGAATCACTTTTGAGGATCTGCTCAACCAGATAGGGCTGCAGAATTTTGCTCCCGGCAATTTATGATCCTTAATAATTGAGGTTAATATGTCTTCATTTAAAGCTAATAAAAATCTGAAAGCCGATGCCCGGGAATCCCTTCTGGGAAATCTTACCACCGCAGTGGCCGCGATATTTTTTTATACACTCTCCACGATGCTCCTGTCGGAGATGATCGCCGGCTTCAACACAAAATCGCTGCTCATCTCGCTCCTGTTCTCCCTCGTCGTCTTTTTTGTGATCAATACCTGCGCCAACATGCTGCGAATCGGGCTGTCCTGTATCTTTCTCAAACTGCAGTTCCGGCAGAAAGCCAAAGTGAGCGACCTGTTCTATGCATTTCGCAATAACTCCGATGCCGCTGTGACGATCAGCGCTTTCATAGCTGCTCTCGAGCTTTTGTGCATGATGCCTTACATTCTGTTTGCGTCATTTGCATCCGGGCATAATGTACCCGCATACACCGCAATAACCATTTTTCTGATCGGTGCCGGTTTCCTGGGAACTATTGCAATCCGTATCCGGTATGCGATATGCACTTACCTGTTTCTCGATTTTCCCGACTACAATGCCGGCGAACTGATCCGGGGCGGCACAAAGCTGATCAACGGACATCTCTCGCGTTTGTTTGGCCTCTATATCAGTTTTATCCCGCTGTATGTTCTAAGTCTGATCTCGCTTGGTGTCGCAAGTCTGTGGGTGAGCAGTTACACGCACGCCGCCGAAGCGGCCTTTTACAAAGATCTGATGGCCAACACCGCTTTCTGATCAATAACGCAGCAAAAAACGGACTCCTCAGGAGTCCGTTTTTTAATGGTCAAAATATAATCAGCTGTAAAGCGGTGTCGAAAGGTATCTGTCTCCGGAATCCGGAAGAAGGACGACGATTCTCTTTCCCTCGTTTTCCGGTCTCGATGCCACCTGAAGGGCAGCCCAGAGAGCAGCTCCCGAGGAAATGCCCGTAAGGATTCCCTCCGCATGTGCCAGAGCTCTTCCCTCTTCAAACGCCGCGTCATCCGGTACAGCAATTACCTCATCATAGATCTTCGTATCCAGGATAGAGGGTATAAATCCCGCCCCGATTCCCTGAAGCTTGTGAGGGCCGGGTTTCTTTCCGGAGAGCACCGCAGAGCCTTCGGGTTCCACTGCCACTACCTTGATCGCAGGATTTTTCTCCCTGAGATATTTTGCCGTGCCTGTAAGTGTTCCGCCTGTTCCCACAGTGGCCACGAAAATATCGAGATTTCCGTCTGTATCTTCCCAGATCTCCGGTCCGGTCGTATCGTAATGGGCCTGCGGATTAGCGGGATTGTCGAACTGTCCGAGGATCACCGAACCCGGTATAGAGTCCCTGAGCTCCTCTGCTTTCCGGATCGCGCCTTCCATTCCCAGAGCGCCCTCCGAGAGTACGATCTCTGCCCCGTATGCTTTCAGGAGAGTTCTTCTCTCAACGCTCATCGTATCGGGCAGTGTGAGGATCGTCTTATATCCCTTGGCCGCTGCTACGCAGGCAAGGCCAATTCCTGTATTTCCGCTGGTGGGTTCGATGATCGTTGCTCCGGGCCCTATAAGTCCCTTCTTCTCAGCGTCCTCGATCATTCCCAGCGCAACTCTGTCCTTGGCGCTTCCGGCGGGGTTAAGAAATTCCAGTTTGGCGACGATCTCAGCTCCGGTCACACCTTTTTTCTTCTGGTAGTTTCTCAGAGACAGGAGCGGCGTCCCTCCGATCAGTTCTGTTGTGCTGTATTTGATCCTGCTCATCTTCCCGCACCTCTTTTCATCCCTTGTTGTCGTTATCAGTATTGCTGCTCTCTTTGTCGGGAAGCAGGGCCTGTCTGCTCTTGTCCGCCACTACGGAGCGGATCTCGATCATCGGTCCTCCCTTGCCTTCTACGTAGGCTCGGGTGATGGTCACCTTGCCGATATTTTCATCCTTGGGGATCTCATACATAATATCCAGCATGAATTCCTCAATGATAGACCTCAGCGCTCTCGCTCCCGTATCCTTTTCCAAAGCCTTTTCCGCGATCGCGGTCAGCGCGTCATCTTCAAACTCCAGCTGGACCTCATCCAGGGCCAGCAGCTTCTGGTACTGCTTGAGGATCGCGTTCTTGGGCTCTTTGAGGATCTTGACCAGCATCTCGGTATCGAGTCCCTGCAGGGGGCATACGACGGGAAGTCTTCCGATGAACTCAGGGATCATACCGAACTTGCGAAGGTCCTCATTGGTCACATAGTTCAGGATATTCTTCTCGTTGTCGTATTTGTCCCGGATCTCGGCAGCAAAACCAATAGAGGTCTGTCTGGTGAGCCTCTCACGGATAATGCGCTCCAGGTCCGGGAAAGCGCCGCCGCAGATGAACAGGATGTTTCTTGTATTGATCGTTGTCAGCGGGACCATCGCGTTCTTGCTGTTGGCTCCCACCGGCACTTCAACATCAGCTCCCTCGAGGAGTTTGAGCAGTCCCTGCTGTACGGACTCGCCGCTCACATCCCTTGAATTGACGTTCTTCTTCTTGGCGATCTTGTCGATCTCATCGATAAAGACGATACCTTTTTCCGTCTTCTCCACGTCATTGTCCGCCGCAGCGAGCAGTTTGGAGATGACGCTCTCGATGTCGTCTCCGATATAGCCCGCCTCAGTAAGGGACGTCGCGTCTGCGATCGCAAGCGGCACATCCAAAAGCTGTGCAAGTGTCTTCACGATATAGGTCTTGCCGCAGCCGGTGGGACCCAGCAGAAGAATATTGGACTTCTCGATCTCTATGTCGTCCATCGTCCCTGTTCTTACACGCTTATAGTGGTTGTATGCAGCCACGGAGATCACTTTTTTGGCGCGTTCCTGGCCGATCACGTATTTATCGAGTTCTTCCTTGATCTTGTGCGGAGCGGGTATATTGTCGATAGAGAATACGGGTTTGGGGCCGTCCTTCTTTTTCTTCTTGACTTTGGGCTGCTGCCGGCCTCCGAGACCGCCTCCGAACAGATCTCCAAGATTCAGGAAACTGATGGAGGGCCTGCGGCCGTCTCCGCCGCCCTGGGATGTCCCGGCATCCTCCTCATCGTCCTGATCCTGTACTGTTTCCGGTTTCTCCGGCTCTTCACTCTTTACGATTTCGCCGGAAACCGGTTCTTCCTTCTTCTCTTCTTCTATTATCTGATCCTTCTTTTTCTCCGGCTCAATATCCTTTTTAGGTTCATTCGGAGTCATTGACCGCAGGAAAGGATTGCCCATCAGGCTCGAAAAGTCCATGGTACTTGCCATATCCAGTGTCTTCTGCATACAGTCCTGACAGACTTTGAGTCCGCCCGGCAGGTAGACCATTTTGCCGGCCTGCTTGTCCGAGCGCCCGCACATGAAGCAGAACTCCCCTGAACTGCCGTCATGTCCATTTGTATTGTTTGCCATATAGTTTCCTCATTTCTCTGTATCAGTATCGATTTAATATCCAAAGGAGAATCCGAACTGACGGAACAGATCTGCGATATCCTGCTCCATCTGTGAATCGGGTTCGCTCTGACTATTATAACCGTTCTGGTCGCTCTGTCCACCCTGCTGGGGCTGATTTCCCTGCTGGGGCTGATTTCCCTGCTGGGGCTGGTCCTCCTGCTGAGGCTGGTCATTCTGGGAATTTGCACTCTGAAGGGACTCTCTGGTTCCGAGCGTCACCTTTACGGTTGCCTCTGCATAAGATCCCTTTCCATCCTGTCTCTGGACTGTCAGGGTCACTTCCGTTCCGGCCTTGTAATACTGAAGCCGCTTCTGCAGTTCTTCCATACTTGTGATAATCTGGCCGTCGATCGCAGTGATGATATCGCCTTCGCGCAGATCTGAGCCGGCTGCTCCGCCATTCTCAATGATCTGTGCCACATAGACGCCCTGGGGCATTTTGTATGCTTTGGCAACGTCAGATGTTACGGTTGCTCCGCTGATACCGATCGTTCCCTGCTCGCTCTCATCGACTTTGGAAAGTGTCTCGTGGCTCATGAGTTCTTCAATGATCGGGATCGCTCTGGAGATCGGGATCGCAAATCCCATGCCTTCCACTGCGTTTCCGCCGATCTTACTGGAGTTGATGCCGATCACATAACCGTTGATGTTGACAAGCGCGCCGCCGGAATTTCCGGGGTTGATCGCTGCATCGGTCTGAATAAATGTGCCGGTGATGGTTTCATCGTTGATCTCTCTGTTGTTGGCACTGACAATACCGGTTGTCACAGACTGTCCATAGCCGAGAGCGTTGCCAATCGCAATAACATCTTCACCGATCTTGAGGCTGTCAGAATTACCAAGTGTCGCCACTTTGATCTGGTCCCGGGTCGTGTCCTTGATATTGGAAAGGGAAACAGCGATCACAGCCAGGTCATTGCTGGGATCTGTTCCTTTGATCTCCGCGTCGCAAGTCTCCTGGTCGATGAACAGAACTCTGAGATGATCTGCCCCTTCCACTACGTGGTTGTTGGTCACAATAAGAAGCTCACTGTCAGTCTTTCCGATGATAATACCGGAACCGGTGGACTCACCCTGTCTGGTAAAGGTCTGACCGTAGAAATTCTGAACTTCCTCGGTAAAATCATTGTAAACGGAAACGATCGAGGGCATCACTTTATCTACTACCTTAGTGAGCTCTGTTTCAGGTGTTTCCGACTCGGCAATGATCAGGCCTGCTTCATTTTGGATTCCTTCGCTGCCATTCTTTCCGGAATCCTGCTGCTGTACCGGATTTGCCGATTCTGTGGCCGCTGCCGCTTCATCCTGCTTATCTTCCACGGCAGCTTCCTGTTTCTCTTCTTTCTTCTCTTCCTCCGCGTTCTTTCCGCCTGTCAGAGAAGAATCCTTGTTCTCCGCGGATTCAGTGATCGCTGCACCGGCCGTAAGCCCTTTATTGCCGAGATAACGGTGTACGCCCCAAAAGCCTGCCCCGACGCATGCGCCAAAAACGATCGCCAGTACTACGACAAGGAAGCCCTTTCCTCTGCCATTTGATCCGCCGTTGCTGCCGCCGCCCATTGAGGAGCCGTAATTTCCGCCCTGATAGTACTCATGGGTAGAACTCTCATAGTTGTAACTTCCGTTGCCTGTCGCGGATCCCGGATCAGCATGTGAATATGTGCCGTCAGCGGACGCATTCTGGGAATAATTCTCATATGCCGCTGTTCCTTCAGATTTATGCTCATATTCATGTACGGATTCCGCTGAAGTGCTCTCCGCCTCGCCGATCACTTCCGCTGTACTGTCAATAATACCCTTGTCTTCTGCTCCGGAAGGTTCTCCCGTGAACTGATTATCAGAGGCCTCCGTGTTCCATCTTTCGTCACTCATCTTATATAAACCTGCCTTTCATAAATGATATGATTGAGTCATTCTTATTTTCGATATTGCAAGTATAAGGATCAATTGTGTTGAAACTGTGATAAACTGTGACGATTCACGGGAAAAAAAGTGAAAAAAAAGTGAAAACCGGAAAACCGCAGCTGCGGTCATCCGGTTTGTCAGTTCAATAATACATGTCTTCTTCTATTACCCAGATCTCAAGGTAGTCAAAGTCAATCTCTTCGATGAAAGCATCCTGCGTAAATCTGCATCTGGCGTGTCTCTTAAAATCGCGGATCGACGAATCCAGCCAGATCGGCACCGCCAGGTCAAATCTCCGGCAGCCTTCTTCCAGCCCCTGCAGGACCTTATGCGTTCTCGTGTCGCGCCGGTCGTCCTCCACTACCGTGTCGTGAATCAGATGATTGTCTTTCCATACTTTGACCCAAAGTCTGAACATATCTCTCCTTTATCGGTTACAGTTCGATTCCATCCGCCAGGCAGAGCGCTCTCGCTGATTCAACGGAATCTATGCCCGTCTTATTCTTGATCGGCGCGAATTCCTTCTCGCGAAGAACTTCATAGGGAAGGCAGGTATCCAGTTCCCTTACAAGATCCACGGCGAGCTGCTCAAATTTATAGCCGTTCGGCTCCTCGGGTTTGACTTCATTGCCGTCCTTGTCCATATAAGGGATCTTCTTCTCCACGACGTGGACGGGAAGAACGTCGTTGACGATCCGCTCGAGATCCTTCTCTCTGAACAGGTAGTTGAGAATGACACCGAAATTGTACGCGGGCTGTCCCTTCTCATCCTTAGCTTCAAGCAGTTCCGGAGTCATGTCATAATACTCGACGATAGAAGGCTTTCCGTCTTCGAGGCACAGAGCTCCGACTTTCTCGTCCGGCGTGACCTTGCGCACGACCTTGGCACCCGTCGCACACCCGCTCTCCAGAGTAGCTCCGACGAAACAGGGATCTGAGATTCTCTGCAGGACATTGTCTACGGCGAAAATATTGAGCCACTCAACGCCCAGCTCCTTGGCTCTGTCGAGAACGCCCGATTTCATCATGGACAGGAACCACCCGCCGTTTCCGTTGGGCGAAGTTGCGATCCGATACTTGGTTTCCATATAGACCTTTCCGTTGTAATCGACAGCGGGGGCCATATCCTGCCTGAAAAAACGGACCATATCTTTGTCATAGCCAAAATAGTCCATCTCTTCCATGAAGCCCACAGTCTTCTCATGGTTCTTGTCGCTGGTCATGATAAAGAGCGGTACCGGCACTCCGGCTGCCCTCACTACGTCCATCAGGTTCTCGATCAGACGCTGCATAATGTAGACCGGCTTCGTGATGCCGATATTATACATGCATTTGGGATCGTCGGATCCAAGTCTCGTACCCATTCCGCCAGCGAGCAGCACTGCGCCGATCTTCTGCTCACGCAGCGCCTTCAGGCCCACCTCGGTAAAGTGCTCTCTGTTTTTCTCAATTTCCGGGATCTCCATCGCGCCAAGAGGAGTGATCTTTCCTCTGACCTGGTTGCCGTGGGGATTCTCCGCATAACGGATCACCGAGAAATCAGTCTCATCGATCTGCGCAAGAAGAGCTTCCTTCTGTTCATCTGTAAGCTCCTCGTAATAATCAAGAACATGAAGCTGTCCGTACTCTTCCAGTTTCTGTCTGGCTTCTTCCAAATTCATAACCTTACGCTCCTGTTATAGGTAAAAACTGATAAAATGATTCATGAAGCCGGTCGCGTCATCGCTCCCGCCTCATTTATTCTAGCTGATTTTTCTGCTTCTGTCTATTCAGATGTACCTCTCGTAACTGGCGATGAGCCTTCCCTTTCGGGTCTTTTTGTCAGTTCCCAGATAGCGGAATTTCCCGTATCCTCTCACGGAAATCCGCTCTCCGGGGGAGGGTGTGTAGGATGCTGACGTGATGATACGTCCATCAGCAAATACCTTCTCCTGCTCGATCAGGCGTAAAGCCTGGGATCTGGAGAGATGGAACACATGCGCGGCGAGGCAGTCCACTCTCTCGGAGGAAACGCTTCCGCTCTCTCTTCTGGTCTGAACCTCGCATGGGCACTCCGAAGGAGCCTTTATTTCTGCTGTCACGGTGGTATGTCTGACTCTGGTCAGTTCTCCGCATATAAACGGAGCCGTCTCTTTCACCGCAAATACGAAAGCTTCGTCTTCCCTGCAGATGATGTCGCCGATCTGCTCCCGGGTAATCCCCAGGTTCATCAGGCTCCCAAGATAATCCCTGTGGTCAGGAGGGGCAGAAAAGCCTGATCTGACAGCGGCGATCCTTACACAGGTAAAGGCACCTTCTCCCTTCGCCAGTTCGGCTTTCACATCTTCTTCATTCATATACGATGGGACAAAAAGGATCATCTTCCTGTCCGCCTCCTCGAATCCGCCGCTGAACATGCAAAAGGGACCCGATCCTGAACGCTCCGGTATTTTGTCCTCGCGGATCAGCCGGCGCGCATAGGACTGCAGATCGAGCGGAAGAAATCCCGTGTGGTTGAGATACTCTCCTTCCCGTGTCCTGTTCCAGAGGTCGCGGATCCTCCCCCTCAATACTTCTCTTTCATCCATTACTGTTCGTCCCTGTATTGTCCTAAAACTTGACCAACTCTCTCTCCGGACAATCTTTTTTTACCAAATAAATCCGGAAGTATACTATAATTACATTTGCGGTTCAGCCGCATCACATCTTAACCCTGGAGCATCTCCGGATGCCTTTTCGAAAGGATCATTTCTATGCGTGTCACATGTAAATCCAGAATCAAGAAACTCCGTGCACAGAATCACCTCTCCCAGAAAGACGTCGCTATTGCGATCCAAATCCCTCCCAGGACTTACTGCGACTATGAGACCGGAAGCGCGAGGGTCCCTTTGGATATTCTGATCCGGCTGGCCCGTTACTATGATGTCGATCTCAATTATATTACGGGTATCAGCAATCTCCGCAAAGAGTTCCCCTATCTTTGATCTTTTCCATCAGCGTGATCAGCGGATCATCACTCTTCTCCCTTTAAAAGAGCGGTCGCAGCCTTGAGCATCAGCGCGCATTCGATCCTCTTTTTAAAGAGTTCGCAGCCGTACTCGTAGACTCCGCTGATCCTGCCGGTGGTATGATACGCGTTTGCCGCGCAGCCGCCGGAACAGTAGAGTTTCGCCCAGCAGTTCTGACACTCGGCGTGGGAGTAAACGTTGCAGTACTTAAACTCGTCCTGTTTCTCATGGTTAGTGACGCCCGACCAGATATCCCCGAGTTTGTAATCAGGATCTCCCACAAACTGGTGGCAGGGATAAAGGTCTCCCCATGCAGTGACAGCCATATACTCAGTGCCCGATCCGCAGCCTGATATCCTCTTGTAAATGCAGGGGCCGTGCTCGAGATCGATCATATAATGATAGAATGTGATCGGCTTTCCCTCACGCTCTCTGCGAAGCATATCTTTGGTCAGGATCTCGTACTGTTCGAAGAGGACAGGAAGATCCTCCTTCGTCAGCGCGCTGGGACTGTCGGGAGAAGTGACAACCGGTTCCATGGACAATTCCGTAAATCCCAGGTCATCCGCCATATGGAAGATATCATTGGTAAAATCTGTATTAAAATGCGTGTATGTACCGCGCATATAATAGCCCTTCTGCCCTCTGGAATCCGCGAATTTCTTAAAGAGCGGAACTATCCGGTCGTAGCTTCCTCTTCCCTTGTAGTCGACTCTGAACCTGTCGTTAACTTCTTTTCTTCCGTCCAGGCTCAGAACCACGTTGTGGCATTCCCTGTTGGCCCACTCGATCACTTCATCGGTGATGCCCACACCGTTTGTCGTCAGTGTGAAGCGGAAGTTCTTTTTCTTCTCTTTCTCAATACTTCTGGCGTAAGCGACCAGCTGCTTGCAGACCTCGAAATTCATCAGCGGCTCTCCGCCAAAAAAGTCCACTTCCAGGTTCTTTCTGAATCCCGAATTCTCCACCAGAAAATCCAGCGCTCTTTTGCCGGTCTCAAAGCTCATAAGCCCTGACGAGCCTTGAAATTTACCCTGCGACGCGAAGCAGTACTCGCAGTTCAGGTTGCAGGTGTGGGCGACAAGAAGACAGAGCGCTTTTATGACAGTATTCTTCTGTTTCATGTCATAGTTATGATCCTTGTATATATCTTCGGTAAAGAGCTTGCCGTTTTCCCGAAGTTCTTCTATATCGGAGAAGATATCCGCGATATCTTCCTCCGTAATGCCCCGGTCAGAATACTGTTCCCTCAAAAGAGTCTCTGCCTGTTCCCGTGACTTTCCCTCCTCCAGGTATCTGATCGCGTCATATGCCGCGTCGTCAGTAATATGGACACTGCCGCTGAATACGTCCAGTACTATATTGTATCCGTTGAGTTTATATTGATGGATCATCTGATCTTTCCTTTTCTTTTTGTGTGTTGACATACAGAACGGCCGCGCACAACAATGGCCGGAGTGCTCACGCACTCCGGCCTTCCCCGCGGATGTTTCCCGTAAGTTTCGTGTAGATTACTTGCCTTCCTTGTTCTCACAAGCCTGGTTTGCAATTCCGCAGCTGGTCTTGCATGCGCTCTGGCAGGAAGTCTGGCACTCGCCGCAGCCGCCGTTCTGAGCGCTCTTAGCCATATCACGGGTATTCAGTGTCTGAATGTGCTTCATA
>CACZXG010000076.1 GCA_902785055.1 uncultured Lachnospiraceae bacterium | reverse complement strand
GCCAGAGGGTATTGAATCCCTGCATGCGTTTCCAGCGGATCAGAATGTCCTGCATCGTATTGTCCAGGGCGTGGCCCATGTGGAGCTGTCCCGTGATATTCGGCGGGGGGATTACGATCGTGAAGGGGGTCTTCGTGTGGTCCACTTCAGCGTGGAAGTACTTCTTATCCTCCCAGTTTTTATAGATCCGGTCCTCGATTCCCTGAGGATCATAAGTCTTGGCGAGCATCTTTCGCATGTTCTCTTCTCCTTGGTTGTCTGTATAGTTAAACATGTAAAACACGGCAGCTCCGCATTTTACGCATTATGAACAAAATATACCGCGTCACACTGTTTTGTCAATTCCAGTGTGAGGACAGAGGCCTCTTTAACGGTCAAAGGAACTGATTGCGCGCGGGGATATAGTCGTAATCCGCTTCTTTGAGCTTTTTTGTGATCTCTTCTTTGTCGAGCTCCAGGTCTTCGCAGAGAGCATCCAGAGTCGGATAATGGTCTCTTAGCTTCATATTGAGAAAGCTGGCGAGCATATCGGGATCTTCGGGCAGCATAGTCTCCTCCTTCTTTTCCGGCATCGCTCTTTTCCTGTTTTGGCATCATTTTGTGCAAAACTGAATAATCTGCGGTGCAGAATTCTTCTGATAATGATATAATACATATTCGCAACGTAAACAATTGTACCATAAATTGTGAGTTACTATGACAGAAACCTCCAAAAATTCAACAGAAAATAAAGTCTCAGCGCATGAACTTCCCTGGTTTGTGCGGGGACTTCGCGACGGTATCCCCATCTGTATGGGATATTTCGCCGTATCTTTTGCTCTGGGGATCACAGCAAGAGGCGTTGGAATGAACGCGCTGCAGGCGGGCCTTATGTCACTGGGCATGGTGGCTTCGGCCGGGGAGTACGCCGCGATCGTCCTGATCGGGTCCTCCGCGGGTGTCTTCGAGATGATCACCACCTGTATCGTGGTCAATCTCCGGTATTTCCTTATGAGCTGTTCCCTCTCCCAGAAGCTCAGCCCGGATCTGCCCTTTTATCACCGTTTTCTGCTGCCCTACTGCATCACAGACGAGATATTCGGACTCTCCTCTGCTGTTCAGGGATGGCTGGACCCCAGATACTCCTACGGCATGACAATTATCTCTGTGGCCGGATGGACCACCGGTACGGTTCTGGGCGTACTCTTGGGAAACATAATGCCCGCATGGGCGGTTAACGCGCTGAGCGTCTCGCTCTACGGCATGTTCCTGGCGATCATCATCCCTCCCTCGAGAAAAGACAGGTTTATCGCAGGTCTCGTGGTCATCTCCATGGCGGCAAGCGGCCTGTTTTCAGTCCTGCCCCTGTTAAGGGAAATTTCGGGCGGCTTTAAGGTGATCATCCTCACGCTCCTGATCGCGGGAGCCGCGGCCTTCATCCACCCTATTGAATAAGGAGGTCAATATGAATCCGGGAATTTATCCTTCGCTTCTGATCATGTGCCTGACAGTATACTGTATCAGAATGCTTCCCTTTCTAGTTTTCAGAAAAGAGATCACGAACCGCTGGCTCCGCTCTTTCCTCTACTATGTGCCTTATGTCACGCTCGCCGTTATGACCTTTCCCGCAATCGTCACAGCGACGGACAACATCTGGTCCGGGATCGCGGCACTGGTCGTGGGACTTCTGGCCGCGTGGTTTAACGGGGACCTGTTCTTTGTGGCGGTATCCTGCTGCGCGACAGTATTTTTGACGGGATTGTTCCTCTGAATGCGCATTCTGAGCGGATATCCGTTTATTAATTTTTAATACTCTTTTTTCCTTTTCTTTCTTGCATTCGCTATTCTATTATCTACAATTAATACGAATGGCAAACCTTTTGATAAAGGAACGTGATAATACTTATGTTTAATGAATTAAGATATCGTTTTTCCAAATTTATGCAGGGAAGATATGGTGTGGACAGCCTTTCCCGCTTCCTCTCCATAGTTCTTCTGGCGATCATAATCCTGGGAATGTTCATAAGGATCCCGCTTTCCGGAACGATCACCCTTGTGATCCTCGTCATCCTTTACTGGAGAATGTTCTCCAGAAATATTCCCAAGAGATACGAAGAGAACCAGAAGTTTCTTCAGATCAGGGATAAGCTTTTGGGGCGCTTCTCCGATTTTGGCAGCAACATGTCGCAGATGAAGGATTACCACATCTACAAATGCCCCAGATGCAACCAGAAGATCCGCATCCCCCGGGGGAAGGGACATATCATGGTGAGATGCCCCAAATGCGGATACGAGTTCCACAAGAAAAGCTGACTTAAGCGGCCGGTCCACCGGCCGTTTTTCTTTGTAAAATCATTATCTTCTGTTTATAATATCCTTCATAAATGATTAACAGAAAGGATCCCTATATGTTCGGATATGTTATCGTCAGCGAACAGGATCTTAAGATCCGCGAGTTCAACCTGTACCGCTCCTATTACTGCGGAATGTGCATGGATCTCAAGGAGCACTACGGGCAGGCCGGAAGACTGACGCTTAGCTATGACACAGTTTTTCTCGCGCTTCTTCTGACAAGCCTGTATGAACCGGCAGACTTGAAGCGGGACATCCGCTGCGCTGTCCACCCGGTGGAAAAGCACGCGGCGAGGCAGAATGAATATACGCGATACGCGGCAGACGTAAATATCATTCTCTCCTACTATTCCTGTCTGGATGACTGGAATGATGAAAAAGATCCCAAGAAGAGAATGTTCGCCGCTCTGTTAAAGAATAAAAGTGATAAGGCCTGTTCGCTGTATCCGGAAAAAGCTGCAGTGATCCGGGAGAAACTCTCTGAGCTCAATGAACTTGAAAAAAAAGCTCGAAACGGGGAGGAACCCGGACTGACCCCGGCAGTTCTTCTGGACAGGGCCGGCAGTATTTTCGGAGATCTGCTTGCAGAGGTGTTCGACTGCAGGAAGGATACATGGAGTCCTGCGCTCAGGAGAGTCGGCTTCCATTTGGGCAAATTCATCTACATTCTGGACGCATACGACGACCTGGAGAAAGATGAAAAGAACGGAAGTTTTAACCCTCTTCTGGGCATGAAAGATAAACCACATCTCGACGACTATGTCCGCGGTGTTCTGACCATGACTCTCTCGGACTGCACAGGCGCATTTGAGACACTTCCTGTCGTAGAAAATGTTGATATCCTTCGAAATATATTGTATTGTGGAATATGGTGTAAATTTGAAGAAGTATTCAGGAAACGCACCGGAGTGACGGAAAACTCCGGCGAATCCACGGAAAGGACCGCACAAGATGAGTGATCCGTATAAAGTTCTCGGCGTCGAGAGAGACGCCTCAGACGATGAGATCAAGAAAGCATACCGGAATCTGAGTAAGAAGTATCACCCGGATGCCAATATCAACAATCCCAACAAAGATAAGGCTGAGGAGATGTTCAAGCTTGTTCAGGAAGCATATCAGCAGATCATCTACGAGCGGCAGCATCCTTACGCGTCCGCCGGCAGCCAGAGTTATGGAAATACAAATACAGGAAGCAACACTACCTACGCTAATGGTCAGGGCTACAACGGCCAGTTCTATACCAGCTGGGAAGATTTCTTTAACGATTTCTTCGCGGGCGCGTACGGCGGTCAGTATCAGCAGCAGTATAATCAGGCAATGAGCAGCGATTATCAGAGATATATGAACGCCGCGGCCAGTTATATTAACGCAAGGCGTTACAATGAAGCTCTCAATGTCCTTAGCAATGTTGAGGACCACAGCGCTCTTTGGTACTACTACAGCGCCATCGCAAACGCCGGACTCGGTAATCATGCCCAGGCTCTGGAATACGCTACGATCGCTGCTGAAATGGAGCCGAACAACTACTCCTACCAGAATCTGGTCACTCAGCTCAGAAGAGGGAGCAACATGTATCAGCAGCGTCAGGCCAACTACGTCCAGCCTTATGACAGCGGCGGCTGGTGCCTGAGGCTCTGCCTGCTCAACATGTTTCTCAATCTTTTCTGCGGCGGAAGGTTCTTCTGCTGCTGACCGCAAACTCAATATCACTAGAACAATAAAAAGGCTGCCGCGTCTGCGACAGCCTTTTTTTCTTTCTTTATCGATTCGGGATCAGCGGTTTCTGCCGTGGCACTTTTTGTATTTTTTGCCGGATCCGCAGGGGCAGGGATCGTTGGGATAGATCTTGGCGGGCTTTCTGACAGTACCGCTCTCCTTCTGCTCCTTGTACAGTTCTTTTCTCTTTTCCTCGTCAAAAATGGGCTCCCACTCCTCAAGGTCATAGAGCCAGTCGGCGCCGGCCGCTACCATGTTCTTGTAGAGAAGTTCCTTGTCAAATCCGAGGTTTACGACTGTATTCTCATCCATTTCCTCAATAGGATTGGGCTCCTTGAGGGAATCGTTGATCCCGTCCAGGAAACCTGTCATTGTCATGAGGTCTACGTCAAATTTCTCTGCGAGTTCACTGACTGTACCGGTCACCACCTCATCGGGATTTTTGAGGATCTCCGCGTAAATGCTCTTTTCTTTGGCAAAATAGTCAGCCCACATTCTCTGAAGATCGCCCTTATTAGCTTTCTCATTGTAAGCTTTATCTCTCCACTGTTGTAAAATACCCATTTGAATACCACCTTTCTTAGTATTAATCTTTCAGCAATGCAGTTGTATCGGCGGATCCCTCGAACACAGTCCTGGCAGGTCCCGTCATCCAGACATTGTTGCATTTTTTGTCCCACTCGATCTCGAGGCTTCCGCCAAGCACATCCACGATGATGCGCTCGCGGGTTTTCCCGTTAAGTACACAGGCTACGCCCGTAGCACAGCATCCCGTGCCGCAGGCCAGTGTCTCTCCCGAACCTCTCTCCCACACTCTCATCCTGACATGCCCTTCATCAATGACCTGGACGAATTCCGTATTGATCCTGTTCGGAAAACGTCTGTGGTTTTCATATGAAGGGCCGATCGCGGTGAGCGGCAGGTCCTCTGTATTGTCCACAAACAGTACAGCGTGCGGATTCCCCATTGATACGCAGGTAACTCTTTTGATCTCATCACCGATCTCAAGGGGCGCGTCGACGACCGCGCAGCGGATCTCACTCCCGTCCTCCAATGTCAGGGCTTTCCCCTCATCCTCCGAATAGAGCACAGGGATTTCGGAAGCCTCTAAGATGGCCGGTCCCATATTGACTCTGACCCGCTTTACAAATCCGTCTTCCGGATAAAGGGTGAGATATTTGATCTTTTTAAAACTCTCCACAGTAATCTGAGTCTGATCCGTCAGACCGTAGTCATACACAAATTTTCCTACGCAGCGGATCCCGTTTCCGCACATTTCTCCGCGGCTGCCGTCGGCGTTGTACATTTCCATCTCAAAATCAGCGATCTCTGAGCTGTTAATGAAGATCACGCCGTCTCCGCCTATGCCGAAATGCCTGTCGCTCATTTTTCTGACAAGCTCGGGCTTTATTTCTTCGGGAATGGTCTGGGAAATGCCGTTTATATAGACATAGTCGTTGCCGCAGCCTTCCATTTTCGTGAACTTGATGATCATAAGAACCTCTTTTTATAAACTCTGCAGCGGTTAACAGATCCGCTTTTTTATTTTCTCATGAAATGAGGAAGTTTTTTTCCTTTTTCCCGCACTACGCACAGGATCCTCTCGCTCTCTTCACTTGCAGGCCCCATGGTGTCGCTGTCCATCTCCGCGATCCAGGCCAATCCCGCTTTCTCGGCAAAATGCTTCATATCCTCAAGCGTATAGCCGCGTTGGCGGTGGATCTCCTGATACTTGCGGAAGACGTTTTCATCCTCTCCCGCGCCGGTCTCCTTTATAAAAAGAGAGAGATCATATTCATTGATGCGGGTCTCGTCGTCGAACCAGTTCTCCCAGATGAAAGAGCAGTCTTCTCTGTCCTCCGCGATGGTACTGTCGCCGATCACATCTTTATACAGATGCAGCGTCTTGAAATCAAACACAAAGATCCCGCCGGGAAAGAGAAACGTATTCACTCTCTCAAAGAGCTTTATCATATCCTCATCCGTGAGCAGGTAATTGACGCTGTCCCCCACGCTGACAAAGGTTCCGGCAGTTCCGTAGAGTTCGAACTCCCTCATGTCCTGACAAAGATAGAGGGTTCTGTGACTGAGACTGTCCCTTCTCTCAAGGGCTATTCCCAGCATCTCTTCAGACAGGTCGATCCCCATGACGTCGTATCCCCTGTCAGCCAGGATCTCCGTGAGTTTCCCTGTTCCGCATCCAAGGTCAACCACAAGATTCTTTTCTGCAGCCAGCAGAACATCCTGGGCCTCGCTGGCGCCTGTTCTCTTCTGAGACGGCTTGGACACGCCGAATCTTGTGATCATGTCCTGGATCTGGTCAGCAGTCTTCTGATAATCAGTCCCGTCCATAAATTCATCATAGACAGAAGCAAAACTTCTATAACTTTCGTACATTTTTTTGACCTTCTAACTCACTGATCCGGCACAAAATCGCTTGTCAGGGATCTTAAATCTGTCAGACGACCCGTGCGAGAAGTCCGTAAGAAACAATGGACATGATCACAGTAGCGATCAGTATTCCAAGAATCTCGGCAACCAGCGCCTTTTTAAAATCGACGTCCAAAAGCGCCGCGATGAGAGACCCTGTCCATCCTCCCGTGCCCGGGAGCGGAATTCCGACAAAGAGCATGAGTCCTAAGAACTCTCCTTTTTCAAGGGCATCGCTCTTGTTCATGGCTCTGCTCTCCAGTTTATGGACCACTTTTCCCGTAGGTCCGAATTTTTCAAGCCATTTGAAGATTCTCTTGATAAAAAGAAGTATGAACGGGATCGGCAGGAAGTTTCCGATCACACAGATCGGTATGGCTTCCACGATATCGACGCCAAGAAGTGACGCAACTATAAGCCCTCCCCTGCATTCGAGGATAGGCATCAGGGATACAATAAATACAACCGCCTTTGCTGAAATATACTGACCAAGGTGTGCTGCAAACCAGGCTGCTAAACTCTCCATATTATAATTTACCTTAATTCCTTTAAATGATCCGATTACCCGCGCCCGGTGATCTCACGAAGCGCCGATGTCACTGCGTCCATCTGCTCGTCCGTGCCGATCGTTATTCTCAAATACTCTTTGATAGCGGGTGAATTCCAGTGACGAACAACAATATTCTTCTTTCTCAGCTCCGTAAACAGATAGTCTCCGGAGAAATCGGGATGACTCGCAAACACGAAGTTGGCTTTTGAATCCGGGAAGCTGAATCCCATCTTCCTGAGATCTTCCTTGAAGCGCTCTCTGGTCCTGACTATTTTGACCGTAGTCGACTCAAAATATTCCCTGTCTTCCACTGCGGCCTTTCCCAGCATAATGGAGGGGAGGTTCATGGTATAAGAGTTGAAGGAGAACTTGATATCCTTGAGGTATCCGATCAGCTTCTCGCTTCCCATGGCGAACCCTATCCTGAGTCCTGCCATAGCGCGGGACTTGGAGAAAGTCTGGACGATCAGGAGATTATCATATTTTTCTGTAAGGGGCAGCGCGCTGCTTCCTCCGAAATCAATGTAAGCTTCGTCAACAATGACTACGCTGTCGGGGTTGGCCTTTACGATCCGCTCTATTGTGGCCAGGGACTCTTCAACACCTGTGGGCGCATTGGGGTTGGGGAATATGATCCCGCCGTTCTTAACTCCCGTAAGTCCGGGCATAAACTCGTAAGGGTCGATATTCATTTCCTCTGTGAGGGGGATCGGCTTATAGGGAATACCGTAAAGATCCGCCCATACAGGATAGAAACTGTAGGTTATAGCCGGAAACAGAATCGGGTCACCGCTGCTGAAAAATGCCAAAAAGCACAGGGCGAGTACATCGTCGGAACCTACTCCCACGAAGATCCTTCTGCTGTCGATTCCGTAAAAAGCGGCCAGGGCATCCGTAAGCGCTGCGGCATTCATATCCGGATACAGGCGAAGGTCATCTGTACGCAGCATGAGTTCCTCCATCGCTTTTCTGACACCGGGCGCCGGAGGATAGGGGCATTCATTGGTGTTGAGTTTTATTATGTTCTTCTCCTTGGGCTGTTCGCCTGCTGTATAAGGCACAACCTTTCTGACTTTATTCTCCCAGGACATGGTATTCCTCCTTTGTTCCCACAAATATCCCCACGGTATTTTACCCTACTTCAAATTGGATGACAACAAATAAAACGCCCTGACGCCAAAATAACTTTTTCGTCTGTTCAGATCATCTGTTCCGGATGAAATACCTCGTCAAATCTCTCCGGAGTGAGGAATCCCAGTTTTACACATGCCTCTTTGAGAGAAATATTCTCTTTATAAGCCAGCTTGGCAGTCTTCGCCGCGTTCTCATAGCCGATATAGGGATTAAGAGCCGTCACAAGCATCAGAGAATTGTAGAGATTGTGGCTCATCTTCTCTCTGTTTGCCCTGATCCCGCACACGCAGTTTGTCCGGAAGGAATCCAGTACATCTGCCAGCAGCCTTACTGACTGCAGATAATTATATATAATGACAGGCATGAACACATTGAGCTGGAAATTGCCCTGCGAGGCAGCAATTCCGATGGCGGTATCATTTCCCATCACCTGCACGGCGACCATTGTCACAGCTTCGCACTGTGTTGGATTGACCTTGCCGGGCATTATAGAGCTGCCGGGCTCGTTCTCCGGAATGAAGATCTCCCCGATTCCGCATCGCGGACCGCTTGCAAGCCATCTCACGTCGTTCGCTATTTTCATCAGATCGGCAGCCAGCGCTTTTAGGGCGCCGTGGGAAAAGACTACAGCATCCTTGGAAGACAAGGCGTGGAATTTGTTATCCTCGGTTTTGAAATCAAAACCTGTAAGTTCTGACACGGCAGCAGCAGCTTCCTCTGCAAATCCCTTGGGGGCGTTTAGTCCGGTGCCGACCGCGGTTCCTCCAAGGGCCAGTTCCTTTAGTCCCTTTTCAGAATCCCGGATCATTTCCCGGCACTTTTCAAGCATTGCTCTCCAGCCGCTGATCTCCTGGGAGAAAGCGATGGGAACTGCGTCCTGCAGATGTGTTCGTCCGCTCTTGACAATTCCTTCGTTCTCCTTCTCCAACCTCTTCATCTCACTGATCATCGAATCCAGGGCAGGGATGAGCTGATATTCCAGAGCGGTTACAGCTGCAATGTGCATAGCCGTGGGGAATGTGTCGTTTGAGCTCTGGGACATATTAACAGTGTCGTTGGGGTGCAGGAGCTTTTCGCCGGCAATGGTGTTTCCTCTGTTGGCAATGACTTCATTGACGTTCATATTAGACTGTGTGCCGCTTCCGGTCTGCCACACTGCCAGAGGGAACTCGCCGCTCAGTTTTCCTTCCGCGATTTCAGTGCACACTTCCGCGATCAGTCCGCATCTCTTCTCATCAAGTTTCCCGAGCCTGCAGTTGGCCATAGCCGCCGCTCTTTTGAGAACCGCGAAAGCGCTGATGATCTCTGCAGGCATCTTCTCTGTCCCGATACGGAAATTCTGATAACTTCTCTGTGTCTGGGCGCCCCAATAGCAGTCCGCAGGCACCTTCATCTCGCCCATTGAGTCATGTTCGATCCTGTATTCCATTTTATGTCCTCCGCTCCGTTTTTCACGTTCAATGCAATCGTTCTTTTTTTCAACTGCGGACCTTAAATCCCGCAAAATCACCTCTGCTGTACACTACTTTGCAGCCCGCTTTGCGTACTCTCAGTTCAATGCATCTGCCGCAGGCGGCCGCCTCGTCCTCAGTGCATATTTTGCCATCGTACAGAAGGTATTTCTTCCGCACATCTCCCGGAGAGAGATTGGGCATGATCACGTTGGCTCCTGCCAGAAATCCCAGCTCTCTTCCTGCGGGGTGAATAGTCCCCAGCGCTGTCGTCGCGGGAAGGAGCACATCAGGCAGCATGAGCCTGATCACCGCGAGAAGGTGAAGTGTGTCATAGAGACTTCCCGCCTTCTCTCCCGCGAAGGGCGTATCCTTGTGGGGGATAAAGGGACCGATCCCGATCATATGCGGCCGGAACTCTTTCATATAGCGCAGATCCTGGATTATATGGTCTAAGGTCTGTCCGGGGGAGCCCACCATGATCCCGCAGCCCACCTGGTAACCGATGTCTTTGAGATCGGAAAGGCACCTCTTTCTGTTTTCGATACTCAGTTCCTTAGGATGGAGATATCGATAATGCTCCGGATCTGAAGTCTCCTGCCTCAGAAGGTAACGGTCCGCGCCCGCGTCATAATAGGCCTTATAGGAATCTCTGCTCTTTTCTCCAATAGACAAAGTCACGGCACAGTCGGGATACCGCTCTTTTATGGCAGCCACTATCCCGCAGATCATCTCATCCGTGAAGTACAGGTCTTCTCCTCCCTGCAGCACAAAGGTCCGAAAGCCGAGGGAGTATCCCTGCTCACAGCATTGAAGGATCTGTTCCGGAGTCAGTCTGTAGCGCTGTACATTCCGGTTGCTCCTTCGGATCCCGCAGTATTTGCAGTCGTTCCTGCAGTAGTTTGTGAACTCAATGAGTCCCCGAAGATAGACGTCGCTGCCGTAATACTTCTCCCTGGCTCTTCGGGCCGCAGCATAAAGAAGCGCTTCTTCCCGCGTGCACCTGGCGGCCGGGATCTCTTCACGGATCTGCACACACCTGTCCGCTCCGTCCCTGCACGAATCTGCCAAAATATCGAAAAGCTCATAGAATTCACTGTCTGTGAGTGTCTGTTCTTTTTCCAGGAGCCCGACCAGCTCCTCCGTTCTTGTCAGTTTATTCATTTCGCACTATTTCCGTACTTCTCTCAAGGATCCCTCTCATATAGGCGATCGCAGTTCCGTAATTGGTAAAAGCAATTCCCTGGTCTGCCGCACACTTCATGCGCCACCTCACCTCTCTGTCGTTAAGCATACAGGCGCCGCAATGAATGATCAGCGCGTATCTGCTAAGATCCTCGGGAAATCCTGTTCCTGACGAAGTCTCAAAGCGGATGTCCGCGCCGGTCTTCTTTCTGATCCAGGCAGGAATCTTCTCTGTACCGATGTCTCCGCACTGTCTGTGGTGCGTACAGCCCTCGGAGATCAGGATCACATCCCCGTTCTTCAGGTCATCGATCTTTTTGACGCCTGCCAGTGCGGAATCCAGAAACCCTTTATATCTGGCCATAAGGATTGAGAAGGAAGTGAGCGGAATGTCCGCCGGCACTGTTTTGGCGACCTCTCCGAAGACCTGGCTGTCCGTAATGACAAGGCCCGGTTTCGTCTGTGCGCCTCCAAGTTCCATTTTCTTCAGAAGTTCACCCAGACGGTCCTGTTTGACGCAGATGGGGATGCCGTCCGCATCGAGGATCCCCCGGATCATCATTTGCTGGGGAAGGATCAGTCTCCCTTTTGGAGCAGCTTTATCGATGGGAATCACCAGAATGACTGCTTCGGAAGGTTCGATAAGATCTCCGATCAGCGGCCTCTCCACAATACTCTCTCTGCCAAGGGCGGCAATGTTGTCCTTGAGCTCATTAATACCTTCTCCGGTCAAAGCGCTGACATACAGGATCTGTGTATTACTGATCCCGGGAATCTGCTTTTCAACCTTTTCATCAGCATTTTTATCTACGAGGTCAGATTTGTTTAAGACCACGATAAAGGGAATTTCTTTTTCTTTGAAAAGAGCAATAAGTTCCCGGTCCGCCTCCGCGGCGCCAGTCTGCGCGTCAATGACCAGTACAGCGAGGTCAGCGCGGTTCAGCACTCTTTTCGCCCGCTGCACTCTTTTCTCTCCGAGCGCGCCCTCATCGTCAAATCCCGGCGTGTCTATGATCACCACCGGTCCCAGGGGCAGCAGTTCCATAGACTTGATGACCGGGTCAGTTGTCGTTCCCCGGACGTCTGAGACTACAGAAATCTCCTGATTGGTCACTGCGTTCACAATACTGGACTTACCGGCATTTCTCCTGCCGAAGAATCCTATGTGCACTCTCTCGCCCGAAGGCGTGCTGTTAAGGCTCATCGCTGCCTCCTTTTCCCTCATATGTGCTGATGAAAGGATCTCTGAAACTGCTCCTGTAAATACGGCCCGAAAATGCCAGATGCGGCACTGGATCCATTGCGGTCCCTTCCGGGATCACATAGCGGTAGAACGGGTCCGCGATCACAAGAGTATCCTCCGCGCAGAGCTGCTCCAGAGTTTCTTCGACTTCCTCTTCTCCCCGGCAGATCTTATCCCCAGGCCTGATCAGCTTCCCGCTCTCTTCGGTTGCTGCGATCACGCAGGTTCTGAAACCTCTGTCTTCGTAATCCTGCGCGATACTGCATGACAGGACCGGCTCACCGATCACGATGATCCGGGGTTTTTCTTTACATATTTGACCTTCGTTTTTATAAGCAGTACAGCATTCACCGCTGTCAGCTGCCTTCTCCAGCGCTCTTGTCACGCATCTGCGCATGCTTCCCAGCGGAACACCTGCGACCCATGGCGTGCCGAACCTTTTCTTCAGGTATTGTGCCGTTCTAAGGCCTGAAGCGGATACCACCAGATTGACCGAAGACTCGCCGGCCTTTGACAGTTCCTCCAGGGAATCCCCCATAGCCCACACAGATGTGATTCTCCAGCCTTCCTTTTCCAGGATTCCGCGAAGCGAATACACGCTGCTCTCAGCAGCATAGTCAAGAGGTGTCATTCCGAGGATATTGAGGCTCCGCTCTCCTCCGATATTTTCTCCGGTTTCCGCGATCTTACGCCCGGAATCTCCGAACAGCTTTTCTGCGAGTTTTTCAAAAGCAAGGCCCGCACCGCTCACATAGTCGTGCATTCCGTTAGTCGGAATATAAAATGCCGGTATGCCTGTTCTGTTCTCTATGATCCTGCATATTCCGGCAAAGTC
>CACZXG010000075.1 GCA_902785055.1 uncultured Lachnospiraceae bacterium | reverse complement strand
TTCCCCTGCATTCTGCAATAATCTGTCGGCTATACTCAGATTATAGCATTTTGTGGTGTTTTACGCCTGAATCGGCAGCCAATTCGCGCTCCTTCCATACAATATTTTGCCATTTGCGGATATAATAAGAAGAGCAAACTTAAGGAGGGTATCCCATGAACAATATCGAACGCAGAGATAAGGGAATTCTGTACATTTCCGATGAATCCGTCTTTGAACAGCAAAAGCGCGCCCGGCGTCTCACCCAGAAGCTCAACACGATGGACCGCGCTGATTTCGAGGGCATCAGCGCTGTCGTAAAGGAACTGCTCGGCAAGTCGGAGGGCGCCTTTATCAATCCGCCTTTCTACTGTGACTATGGCTTCAACATTGAAGTCGGCAAGAATCTCTTCTGCAACTACAACTGCACGATCATCGACGTGGGCAAAGTAGTGATCGGCGACAACTGTCAGATCGCCCCCAACGTCGCCATCTATACGGCAGGTCACCCGGTTCATCCCGCCGCACGAAATACGACCTATGAGTATGGTATCGACATCACGATCGGCAATAACGTCTGGATCGGCGGAAATACCGTCATCCTGCCCGGCGTCCATATCGGCGATAACGTCGTGATCGGCGCTGGAAGCGTTGTCACCAAAGACATCCCCTCCTGGTACATTGCCGCGGGAAATCCCTGCAAACTGATCCGCAAGATCACAGAGACCGACCGCTATACCTATTTCAAAGGCGCTGTGGCTGACGCTGAGTGTGAAGCTGATATGCGGCGCATGTGGGAGGAAAACACGGATCCCGTGAAATTCCCGACAGCCGAGGACTGAATCACAAACAGACATAAAGGGCTGCCGCTTTTGCGGCAGCCCCTCATTTTTTCAGAAAGTGCTTATTTTCTACCGATCACAAACCCCAGTACCAGAGCTGCCAGCAGCATACCTGCCGTACCCAGAGCGAGATTTCTGAAACCGATCGCAGTGACGATGAAGTAAGGCGCGATGGTGAGGAAGAAGTTCTGCGTACTGATCTGCCACAGAGGCGTAGCTGTGATCAGGTTCGGGCCCGCGTCGGTCTCCAGTTCGGGATCCGCGATGCGAAGGAGCATCATGCCGGTCGCTGTGGAACCTGTCCAGGATCCGAACATGACCATGGCGTTCTCGAGCCAGTGCTCTTTGAGCCAGAGGCGGGGGAGCGTCATGAGGACAATGGTCGTCAGGGCAAGACCGACGAGAGAGATCGTGAGGATCGCCCCGGCGTTGTTCATGATGACATCGAGTTTCATGGTCGCAATGGCTGTGACGATCAGGTATTCCAGTGCCAGGGAGCCGATGTGAGCCAGGGATTCGCTGTCGAGAAAATCGCCCAGAGGCGTCTTGCGAAGGATAATGCCCGCCACAAGGGAGACAATGATCGCCGGGACGTAGATCGCGAATCCGGAGAACAGGGGGATCTTGTGAAGCACTTCCAGAAGTCCGTAGGCTACGATCATGATGGCCATGACGATCGCGAAGTGCATTGTCAGCGGATCAAAAGCGATGTCAGAAGTGTAGGCCTTCATGAACTTCGCGCAGTGCTCTTTTTTGAGAATGCCGGTGTAGTCCTCATCGCTGAGATTGCCGGACTTCTCTGCGGAGACCCATCCCCTGCGGATGCCTATGTTCAGGATAACGATACCGACGATGATACCAAAGAGCATACCGATCGTGGCGTAGGTTGTACCGAAGGCTGACGCCTCGTCGTAATTCCAGTAGCCCAGCGTATCGTAGATACCGGCGATGACCTGCGGGATGCCGTGAGCGCCGTAGAAGGCGCCGAAAGGCAGGAGTGCGGCTCCGTCCGGCAGTCCGAAAATCCTGCCGAGTCCCATCGCGGAGAGAACCTGTACTCCGATAACACAGGCGGAGATACAGAACATCAGCGAGCACTTTTTGATCATTTTGGTGTTAAATGTCAGCGAGATGAACTGTGTCACGAACAGGATCGCGAGAAGGGGGTTCGCGAAGCTGCTGACGTTGTCGGACCAGTGAATATAGACGGGGCAGAACTTTCCGAGTATCTCCGATCCCAGTACCAGACCCACGAGGCCGGCGATAACGGCAACAGGGATAAAAAGCTTCTGGAATACTTTGACTCTGGATCTTAAGAACAGACCAATAAGCAGCAACATACTCGCCCAGGCGAAATCTTTCAAAATAGCTTCAAACATTTCATTTCTCCTTTTGTACTAATCGTCTGTCAGTTCTGTGAGATCACTTTACGGATCCTGGCAACAAGGTTAGAGGTCCACTCATTCTGAAGTTCAAAGTCCGTATACACGCCGCGTGTCGCCACTTTAAAAGCATCGATATCCGGAGATTCATTTACGATCATTCCCGATTCTTTCAGCTCTTCGAGCTGTTTGTCCTGCTGCGCAGCGACCGTTTCCCGGTGCTCTTTTCCGTAGATCGCGGCGCCTTCGAGCAGGACCTGCTGCACGTCCTTCGGCAATTTCTTCCATGTGCTCTGTGAAAAGACCAGATTCTTGGTCTCATATTTGTGATTTGTGATCGTGAGGTACCGGTTTACCTCATTGATCTTATTGGCGTAGATGTTGGCGATCGGGTTCTCCTCACCGTCGAAGGTGCCCTGCTTCAGAGCATCATAGGTTCTGTTCCAGGAAAAGACTGTGGTTCTTGCACCCAGGGCTCTGAAGATCGCCTCTGTCATTTTGTCGTCGGGGATCCTCATTCGAAGTCCGGACACATCTGCCGGCGTTGAGATTTCACGAACGCTGTTGGTGATCTGGCGCATACCGTTTTCCCAAAAGGCCAGCTGGATCATGTTGTAGTCGCCCAGCCCTTCGGTCAGGCCCTTCGCGATCTCCGCGTCGTCCACAACTGCCCAGGCCTGCCGGTAACTCGTAAACAGGAACGGAAGTCCCAGGGTCGCTATTTTGGGAGCGTAAGTCGCCTCAACACCCTGAGGCATCATCATTGCGTCCAGATGCCCGGTCACGAGCTGCTGCGCCATATCTGTGTTGTCTCCCAGCTCTTCATTGGGATAGAGCCGGATGACGACGCGCCCCTGAGTATTCTCCTTCACATAATCCGCATAATGCTGCAGGGAGACATTGATGAGATTTTCCTCCGTGTCGCTGTGTCCCAGTCGGATCACGTACTCCGTCTGGCTGTCGGAAGGTGTACTTCCTCCCGTTCCGCAGCCTGTCACCGCAAGACTAAAGAGCAGCACGGTCACAGCCATCTGCCAAAAAATCGCTCGTTTCCATTTCATAGATCTGTTTCCTCCGTAATAAGCCGGGGGCGTACCCCTCTGATCTACGCATCTTCCACTTTGGTTCGAAGACAAAATATCGCAGTACGTTTGCGCGTACTGCGATATTTCCCGGAAGGATCATGATCTCCTTGATAGCTTATTATGAATATCACGATCCGGTCCCGCAATCACAGTGTTACAACAGTCCCTTGCCCGCGTGCATTATTTGTGTTACGTAGTACATCCTACGTTGTATGTTAACAATACCTCTTTTCCTCCTGTCTGTCAATCAATTAACAACTACTTTTTATCGTTTTGCCGTTTTATACAAATTCAGCCCCGGAGGATTGGTAATCTTACACGAAACCATATCCCCGGGGCTTCTTCTCAGAAAACATATCTCTGCTGAACTGCATAACTGATGAAAAACAGGACACTGTCAACTATAGCCTTCACTGCCACTTCAGGCGCAGCCGTAAACAGGCTGCATCCCCCCGTCACCAGAAGAGCACTCAGCCCCATCTGAACAAGCGCCAGAATAAAATACCTGACGCCGGAGGTGTGCACTTTCTTTCTGCTCTCGAACACTATTTTGTAGTTCAGAGCATAGTTGCAGGCTGCGGAGATCACACGCGCCAGCACCGTCGAGACCGCTATGTAACTTCCGGTCCTGCCCTTAAACATGCTGCAAAAAATCGTGAACAGCACGAGGTCCAGCACGCAGGAAGAAAAGGAGGAGAAAACATACTTCATAAACTTCTTTCCCAGGATCCGGTATATTTTGACAGAATCTGTGAGGGTGTTGAAGTGTGTCTGATGGTTCTCCTTAGAGTCATAGATCGTCCGGATCGGCACCTCGATAATGGGGTAATTGCCGGCGCTCTCAAGCAGCATCTGCGTCTCGAATTCGAAACGCTCGCCCGGAACATCCAGAAGTTCCTTCATAAAAGTCCGGGGAATGCCCCGCAGGCCGGTCTGCGTGTCGGTCACATGGACACCGGCGACATAAGCAAAGACCCGCTCAGTGATGCCGTTTCCCATTCTGCTGCGCCAGGGCACATCTTCCCCGTCAAAGCGCCGCACGCCAAGCACCAGGCTGTCCGGGTGATCTTTCAGTGTCTTACTGACCTTCTCAATGCACTCCGCTGTGTGCTGTCCGTCGGAATCGGCAGTGACACAGCCGATCGCCTCCGGATATTTCTTCAGAATAAAGGCAAATGCGGTCTTGAGGGCGCGCCCCTTGCCGCGATTGACTTCGTGTGTCAGGACAGCGCCGCCCAGCACATCCACATAGGCGCCTGCCCGCTCGAAAATATCCTTATAGGCAGCTCCGCTCCCGTCATCAACGATCACCACCGGTCCCTGTCTGCCCGCCTTAAGCGTCTCCAAAAGCTGCAGCAGTCTCTCGTCCGGCTCATAGGAAGGAATTACGATCGGCGTCATAAAAACCTCCTTCTTAACCTACTCCTCAGTATACGGGCTCGCCGTACCGGCTTTCAATCACTTTTTTGACAGCTCCCGCGGCGATCCAGATCAGCCAGGAAATGCCCCAAAGCCCTGTCACAAAGCTGATTCCGAAGTAAAGGCATGTCACGATCTCCCAATAGATCGGCATCAGGGTGCGGAGGTTATTATCTTTGTAGTAAAACTTCTCTTTTTTTTCCTTAGGGTTCTTTCTGCCGGTGCTCACATAACGCCGGCCGCCGGTTGCGCCGCCATAGCCTGCATCACCGGCATTCGAGCGGCTGTCAAACGTACCGGTATATGCTGCGCGGTTCGCGCTTCTTGCCCTGGCCGCCCGCTCCTGCGAGAGTCTGATCCTCCGGAACAGGCTCTTTCTCGAACTGTTGTAGACAAGCAGGAAGACGCCTGCCCCGACAAAAACAAACATCAGCGACGGCCCGAAATTGTCTCCGAACAGAACTGCCGGAACAAAGCTGAGAATGATCAGCACAATGCCTGTGATCCTCTGCTTAGTACTCTCATTTTCGGCAATCCTCTCCTGGTCCGCCACGATTTCCTCCGCCTCATGATCGAGCTCGAGGGGCTCGCTGCCAATAAACTTCCAGGGCTTTTTATAAGCGCCGGAGATCAAAAAGCAGGCGACAGACGCTGCAATAAAGACAAAGAAGAGTGCCGTTCCAAAAGAGGACAGCGCTCCGATGAACCAGTTATACCCGGGGATATCCAGCAGGATCGGTCCGATCACCGATGTGATGCACAAAAAGATCCCGAAGCACTTCAGCAGCGCCGCAAAGTTCCCGACCCCCAGATAATCGCAAACTTCCTCGGCGGAGATCACTCTGAAATCGCCGTATTGTTCCGGTACAGGATCCTCTGTGAAATTCTCCTGATCATGCTGCGCGAAACTCTGCTGAGCGGAGCTTCTGCCGGCTTCTCCCATGTATTCCTCAATACCGAGAGTCTGCGCCAGCTCCTCGAGGTTTCCGAATTCCGAGATCACAGTGCCGACTGCCTCATTCTCGCCGCAGCCTTCCTCGATCAATTCTGTATATTTGTCTTCCATCATCGCTGCAAGCTCTTCGTAAGCTTTACGGACTTCCGGCGTATCAGGCAAACCTGCAAACATTGTATTCAGATAGTTCCTGATCGTTTCCATGATGTCTCCTTTCTACCTGGCGCCGCTGTCGGGCAGCGCACGCGTCCCTGACAGAGAGATAAAATGCTCAATTACTTCCTTGGTCAGATTCCACTCCTCGCATTTCTCTCTGTAATACTCTCTTCCCGCGTCGGTTATGCTGTAATAAGTGCGCCTCTTTCCGTTCTCCGCGCTGCGGCTGAAGGAGATGATATAGCCATTCTTCTCCATGCGCGTAAAGGCCGAGTAGAGCGTCGTCTCCTTGATCACGTACTTCCCGTCGGATAGCTGCCGGATCATCCTGGAGATCTCATAACCATAGGAAGGCTTGTCCAAAAGAAGGTATAAAATAATCGTATCATTATATCCGCGAATCACATCGCTGCTGATCGTGATCAATTGCCCTCCTCCTTTCCTGCTTGCCATGTAATGACTGTCGATGCATCGCCAGTCGTTACAACGTCTGTCGTAGTATATCTGTCGTAGTAAGAATATAGCACTATATGATTCATTTGTAAAGGGTGGTAAAAAAGATGTGCCTTCGCTTTTTAGTCAGTTGCATACCTGATTTTTACAGCAAAGACCGGACTCACTGGAGTCCGGTCTTTGTGTGATCTCAATTTGATATAAATCTGTGTATCCGGCTTGAGGATCAGCCTGAGGGGTTGCTTGTTCTACATCGGATTCGACTTACGGCCATATTTGGATGTAGCCCTTTTTGGCGTTTCTTGCCGGGTGCACCATCGGATTCAGCTAGAAGCCATATGTGGATGTAGCCTGTTTTGGTGTTTCTTGCCGGGTGCACCATCGGATTCAGTTAGAAGCCATATGTGGATGTAGCCTGTTTTGGCGTTTATTAGCTTGCTCTACATCGGATTCAGCCAAGGACCCGATTTGGATGTAAAAATCAAGCAAGGCAAGCTTTTCGAGATACATCGGATATGATGAAAAACTGGAATAGATGTAGAAATTCAGTTGAACTGACATTTCGAGCTACATCCGATTTGGCAACAAGCTGGAGATGGATGTAGAGTTTGTGCCAGACAAGCATTTTGCGCTACATCCGATTTGACGGCAAGCCGAAAAGGATGGAGATTTTGTGCTGGACACGCCTTAATCCTTCACGCTTAATACAACAGCCTTGAGTTTCAGCGAAATCCCTCTTAAAAATCAAAACTTATCTGCTCGTAAGGCCTCTCCGCCTTCAGCATAGGCAGCTCCTTTGTCAAAATATCGCCGGCCTTTGCCGCGTCACTCACCCAGGGAAGCACTTCATCCCCGGTAAGGATGAGCGGCATCCGGTCGTGCACCGGCTCCATGGAGGCGTTCGCCTCCCTGGTCAGCACGACAAACCTCTTCTCCTCGCCGTAAGGCCGGAAGATCCCCGCCAGATAGAGGATCGGCCGGTCAGGAAGCGTGAAGATCACTTTTTCTTTCTTTTTGTCCCATTCGTAGAAGCCCGCTGCCGGCAGCGCGCAGCGCCGCCCGGCAAAGCTGTCTGCAAATGTAGGCCGGTCCTTTACGCTCTCCGAGCGCGCATTGATCAGGAGCTTTCCTTTGTCAAATCCCGGAAATCCCCATAATAGAGGTTCCATACGTACGCCGCTTCCGATCTCCGCGGCAATCGCCGCCGCGCTCATTCCGGGCGTATAGTCCCCTGCCCGGAGCCTCATGACCTCGCCAGCCAGGTCGGGGAAGTCCTCGAGAAACGCGTCCTCCGCGTCGTCATTCCAGAAGTACCTGCCGCACATCTTCAGATTCTCCTGACGACTTCCTTTACAAGTCTCTGAAGCTCTTTGCCGGCGCGGTTTGCCACCTTCTGAATCTCCTCATGGGAAGTCTCGAAGGTCGTGTTTACGATGGCCATGTCCGTTATGCAGGTGATGCCCATGATCCGCATTCCCATGTGCTTGAGCGCAACGCCCTCGCAGCCCGTGCTCATTCCTACCGCGTCCGCGCCGAGCATCGCGTACATCGCGACCTCGTTGGGCGTCTCATAGGCGGGACCTGTGATCTGAAGATAGACGCCGTCCTCAAGCTCAATGCCGAGGTCATCCGCTGTCTTGTGCAAAAGCTCCTGCAGGTCTTTGTCATAGATCGCGCTCACATCGGGGAAGCGGACGCCCAGTCTGTCGTCATTGGGGCCGATCAGCGGCGAAGGCACAAATGCCGTGTTCTGGTCGTTGATGCACATCAGTGTGCCGGGATGGAAATTCTTGTTGAGGCCTCCTGCAGCATTGGTCAGGATGATCACGTCTACACCCAAAAGCGCCATGACACGCACTGGCAGCACTACTTTCTGCATGGGATAGCCCTCATAGAAATGCACTCGGCCGTTCATCAGGACCACCGGGATCGAATCGATATAGCCGAAGATGTACTCTCCCTTGTGGCCTTCCACTGTCGAGCGAGGGAATCCCTCGAGTTCGGAATAGGGAATTCTGGTCACAACTTCGATGTCATCCGCCAGTCCGCCGAGGCCGGATCCAAGCACGATACCTACCTTCGGCACAAAGTCTGTGCGCTCGCGCACTGCGTTCAGAGCCAGTTCATAGTCCTTCAAATTTGTGTTTTCTGCCATTTTGTACCCCTTTCTTAATCTCGCCGGTCGTCCCCGGTTAATCCTTTCTAAATCCTTTACGCCTCTCGGCGACGTCGATCAGTTCCTTTGCCTCTTCCATGGCTGCCGCCAGATACGGTTCCTGCCATTCCCGGCCTTCTTTTTCCGCCCGCTTGATCTCCTCCCAGGCGGCGTCCTTTTCCGCTTCCGAGCTGTATTTTGCCCCGCCGAAGATATGCGGGTGCCTGCGCACCATCTTGTCCGCAGCAGTCCTGGCCACATCCTCCAGCGTAAAGAGTCCCTCTTCCTCCGCAAGGCTCGCGTGGAAGATCACCTGAAAGAGCAGGTCTCCCAGTTCCTCCCTCAAATTCTCAGGGTCGCCCGTAGCTGTCAAAATATTGATCCCGCACACGACCTCCGCCGCCTCCTCGATACACATCGCCTTGATGCTCTCATGGGTCTGCGTGCTGTCCCAGGGGCATCCGTCTTTGGCGCGGAGGCGCTCTATGATCGTTTTCAGTCTTTCCATTTCACTCATTCTGCTCATTTCCCCGGCCTGCGTCATTTGTGTTCACCGATCATTTTCTCCATCCAGATCATGCTGTACCACCGTCCGAACTTGTATCCGCACTGATGGAAGGTGCCGACCGTTCTGTATCCCAGATGTTCGTGAAACTGCGCGCTGTTGTAGTCCAAATATTCGTCCGCCTCATCCGGATATCCGATGCAGGCGTAGAGATTAAGGATCCCCTGCGCCTTCAGCGCTTCCTCAAGGGCCTCGTAGAGCTTCCTTCCCAGGCCTTCTCCGACCGCTTCGCGGTCCAGATAGATCGTCATCTCGCAGGACCGGTCGTAAGCCGCCCTGTCCTTGAAGACACCGGCATAGGCGTATCCTTCGATCACACCGTCCCTCTCGATCACCAGATAGGGATAGCGCTCCTTTATATGCCGGATCCTGCCCCTGAACTCCTCAAGAGACGGCACATCGTACTCGAAAGTGATGGCGGTTTTCTCCACATAGTAAGCATATATCTCAAGAAGCCTGGCCGCGTCCTCCACAGAGGCCTCGCGGATAAGGATCCCGGAGCAGGCAGCGGCTTCTCCATCCCGGCTCGTTCTCATCTCATTCATATGACACAATATTTCCTCTCCGGCCAAGTATTACAAAACCTATATTTAATAATACCGCATCCCCCGATTATTTCATACTTTTCTTTCTTATAAGGCATTAACAGAGGCTTTATGGTATTCTATAAGTGCAGAACTTATTTCGCACGAAAGGATCAAGATCATGTCCGAATACGGAATTTCCCAGATTTATCCCACAGACCGATACTCCAACGACCAGATCGACAAACTGCTCCTGGCTGAGGGCATTCGCAGAGATGGAAACCTTGATTACACATGCGGCATGTACGATGACGATATGAACATCATTGCTACCGGCAGCTGCTTCGGCAACACACTGCGCTGTATGGCAGTCAGCAGCGCCCATCAGGGCGAAGGCCTGATGAACGCGATCGTCTCGCATCTGATCTCCT
Organism: uncultured Lachnospiraceae bacterium; assembly: GCA_902785055.1. Taxonomy (GTDB): domain Bacteria; phylum Bacillota; class Clostridia; order Lachnospirales; family Lachnospiraceae; genus CAG-791. Next base: position 3,128 of record CACZXG010000075.1, on the reverse strand, counting down.
ACCAGTACAGCCGCGGCAACATGCATCTGTTTCTCTACACGAAGTGCGATTCCGCCAAATTTTTCGGAGACCTCGGGTTCCACGAGATCGTCCGCATTGAGGGCCGCATCGTCTTCATGGAGAACAGGCGCACCGGCTTCGCTGACTATCTGGACGGCCTGAAGCGCGAGACCGACAAGGCTCTTGCCTCCAAAGGCGCATCGACACCCGCCGCTCCCCGCACTGCAGCGCTGGTCATGAACGCCAATCCGTTCACAAACGGCCACCTCTACCTTGTGGAGAAGGCATGTGCCGAGAACGACCTTGTGCACCTCTTTATGGTCAGCGAGGATGCTTCCCTGGTGCCTTTCGCAGTCCGCAAGCGCCTGATCATGGAGGGCACCGCCCACCTTCCCAACCTTATTTATCACGAGAGCGGCCCCTATGTCATCAGCAGCGCCACCTTCCCGAGCTATTTCCAGAAGGATGAGACTGCGGTCATCGAGAGCCACGCTTTCCTGGATCTGCAGGTCTTTGCCAAAATAGCGGCAGCCCTGAACATCGGCGTCCGCTACGTCGGCGAAGAGCCCACAAGCCTTGTGACCGGCATCTACAACAGAATCATGCAGGAAGAACTGCCCAAGGCGGGCGTCGCCTGTGTTGTTGTGCCTCGCAAGGAAGCCCCTGCCGAATCCGCTTCCGGCGGACAGGCTATAAGCGCCTCCACCGTAAGACAGTTTCTCAAAGAAGGGCGTTTCGACGCGCTCCGCGATCTGGTACCTGACAGCACGCTCCGCTATTTTGAAAGCCCGGAGGCGGCTCCGGTGCTCGCGAGGATCCGGAGTGAAGAGAATGTGATCCACTATTGACGTTTCCGGAGATTCCGGCTTACTGATTCTCTCAAACAGGAGGAATTATGAAAAAGAGTTACAGACCCCATTATCATGCTTCCGTTCCCTCAGGCTGGTCCAATGATCCTAACGGAACCATCTATTATAACGGCAAAGCGCACCTTTTCTTCCAACATTATCCCCACAAGCCCGCGTGGGGCACCATGCACTGGGGCCATTTCACCACCGAGGATTTCGTGCACTGGGATGTGCTCCCGGTCGCTCTTGTCCCGGACCGGGACTATGAGGTCATCTGCGGCTGCTGCTCCGGTTCCACTATTGCGAAGGACGGCAAACTGTACCTGATGTACACCGCCGCGCAGCCTACGCTGCAGAGACAGTGCATGGCAGTGTCTGAGGACGGCGGAGTCACATTTACCAAAGATGAATCCAATCCCATTCTGACCGCTGACATGCTCAGCAAAGAAGTGTCCCCCCTGGATTTCAGGGATCCCCGCCTCTTCAAGAAGGACGACTGGTACTACTTCATCGCCGGCGCGCGCGTGATCGATCTTAAAGCCAGCAAGGAAGAACTCGATGAGCGCACCAGAAAATGGGACAGGCACGCCCCCTCTTCCTCACTGCGCTACGCAGAGGTGGACGGAGCTCAGCATGTGGGCGTCAGTCACAAAGGGCAGTCTCCTTCTCTGGACGATGTCTTTGGCATAGAGCCTGCGGACGCAGGTTTCGGAAACCTCATTCTGTGCAGGAGCCGCGACCTGATGAAGTGGGAATATGTGGGACATCTTCTCCACAGACAGCCGGAATTCGAAGAAGACTTCTACAACCTCAACGGCGTCTATGAATGTCCGGACTATCTGGTGCTCGACGGGCAGGAGGTCATACTCACCAGTCCCCAGAACCTGCCTCAGATGGACAATCACTACCAAAACGTCCACTCAGGGCTCTACCTTCTTGGTGATCTGGACTTTGAGACAGGCCGCTTCCACCTCACCAAGATCGGCGAACTCGACAACGGTTTCGACTTCTATGCGGCCCAGAGCCTGCATATGCCCGACGGCCGCGATATCATGATCGCCTGGAAAGAAATGTGGGACCGCAACTATCCCACGCAGGAGGAAGGCTGGGCAGGGACCTATTCTTTCCCCAGAGAACTGAGCATAGACGGAGAATGGCTGATCCAGAAACCGGCCAGGGAACTCGACAGGTTCTGCCAAAACAGGGTCGCCTGCAAGTCCCTCTCCATCACCGACAGTGAAGTATCCGTCAAAGGCATCAGCGGCACAGTCACAAGGATCCGCCTGACTCTGGAGCCCGGCACCGCTGCCCGCGCAGGCGTCAAACTCTTCGCGGGAGAGACACATGAAACAGTAGTATATTTTGACAAGGAAGAAGGCATACTTGCCATCGACCGCAGTAAGTCCGGCATTCCTTTCACTGGCAGTGAGGACAACGTGAATGTCCGCAAACTGGACATTGACTCCCCGGAATCCATCGAGCTGGAGATGCTGCTCGACGTCAGCTCGCTGGAAGTATTCATTGAAGGCGGCAGACACGTGATGACCGCGAATGTATACCCCGATCCCGAGGATATCGACGTCCGCTTCTTCGCTGAAGGCGGCAGCGCGGCTTTCCACGATATTGAGAAATTTGACGTGATCGTGTAAATGATCTGAAGAATCGAAAAAGACCGGCCTGCGGCATTAAAATTGCCGCTGACCGGTCTTATTTTTTACATATACTCCTGCCCCTTTTTTCAGTGTGTCATAAGAAAGAGGGGTATCTGCATGATCAGGATGAATCCGATCAGGATCCAGAACATCTTATTATTCATCTTATTGTCCCCTGCTTACTTCCTTGCATTCAGCAGTGCCTGAAGAAGCGCCGTGCCGTTGATGGCGTCATCCTTCTCCTCGGCCTGGACCTGGGCTCCTGATCCCAGAAGAGCGCTGAAGATGCCGGGAACTGCGGACTGGGCAGAGGGCTTCTGATCAGCTGCCGCCTCGGAAACGCCGCTGAGGATCGCGGGTGCCATGATCGCCAGGATCTGATTGACCTGGTCCTGGGTCAGACCGGACTGGGCAGAGAGGTTCTGTGTGACAGTTTCTTCCTTCTTGCCAAGGATGTGGCCAATGATCTTGTGGCCGTCTTTCTCATCGGCGTCCTTAAGCTGAATGCCCATATCCTCTTTGTTGTTGTGCTGGGCAAGAGCTCCTAAAAGAGAATGCGCGCCGTCGCCTGATGAAGCGTTCTTGGTCAGGTATTTGATCAGGATCGGGATCGCGATCATCATAAGCT
>CACZXG010000074.1 GCA_902785055.1 uncultured Lachnospiraceae bacterium | reverse complement strand
CACCGCTTTCGGCATCAGCAGCCTCAAGGCTTCTGAGGAAGACGAGAAGATGATCAAGGAACTGCAGAAGACCGCAGTCTTCAGAGACGGCAGCATGGCAGGAGCCATGAAGGTCAATGCAGAGGCGCAGGCTATAATGGATGCTGCCAAGAACCCCAACGGGGCGGCTATGGGCTTCTTCGGAATGAATATGGCACAGCAGGCGGCAGGCGGCGGAACAGATGCAGCTTCCCTGTATGCTATGGGTCAGCAGCAGCAGGCGGCCAAGATGCAGGCAGCAGGCGGCTGGAAGTGCCCTAAGTGCGGCAAGGAAGGCAACAAAGGCAAGTTCTGCGGCGAGTGCGGAACTCCCAAGCCCGCGGAAGGCTGGAAGTGCCCTAAGTGCGGTACAGAAGGCAACAAAGGCAAGTTCTGCTTCGAGTGCGGAGGGCGGCTGGAAGTGCCCTAAGTGCGGCAAGGAAGGCAACACCGGCAAGTTCTGCGGCGAGTGCGGAACTCCCAAGCCCTGAGCCGGCCTCTTCGGTTTGAAGAATTGATGTTTACGGCGGGCGTACAGCGATTGCTGTGCGCCCCCTTCTTTGATTTGGCGTATTTTGCAGGAAACCAGCGGCAGAAGGGAGAATGAATATGGCAGAAAAGATCACTGTTTACCAGTGCCCGGCCTGTACGGGGCCTCTGAGTTTTGACGGGAAGATTGGCAAGCTGAAATGCGAATACTGCGGCAGCACTTACACCACGCAGGAGATAGAAGCGCTCTACGCGGACAAGAACAAGAGTGCCGCGGCAGCAGATGCTGAGGCACACAAGAAGGCGGACGAGGCTGAAGCGGCGGCTGCGGCTGCGGCGAAGGCTGCCGGTACTGCCGGCGGTTCGGATGCTGCTTCCGGCTGGGGGAGCGACGCAGCACACATGCGCGCCTACAACTGCACGACCTGCGGCGCGGAACTGATCTGTGACGAGACTACTGCGGCGACGAGCTGCCCCTACTGCGGAAATCCTTCGGTCATTCCCGGGAAGTTTGCCGGCATGGACCGCCCTGACTATGTGATCCCCTTTAAAGTTGATAAAAAGCAGGCAGTCAACTCCTTCAAAGAATATTACAAAGGAAGACTTCTTCTTCCCGGATCTTTCGCCTCCGATAACCACATCGAGGAGATCAAGGGAGTTTATGTGCCTTTCTGGATGTTCTCCGGCGAAGTGGCGGGCCGCGCGCAGTACGAGGCCATCAAAGAAGACCGGCGCCGCGCCGGAAATGAAGAGATCGTCAGGCAGGAGCACTACGATGTGTACAGAGAAGGCACGATGAGTTTCAGCAAGATCCCCGTCGATGCTTCAACAAAGATGCCCGACGACCTGATGGACTCCATCGAGCCCTTCAACTACAAGGAAATGCGGCCCTTCGGCATGGAATACATGCCCGGCTACCTGGCCAACAAATACGACGTCTCAAAACAAGAGTGCCGCAAGCGGGCAGATGACAGAGCAGTCGGTTCTTTCCGCACCGCGCTCCGGGGTTCGGTCAAAAACTACGACAGCGTCAATGTCCGACAGCAGAGCGAGAAGATCACCCCCGCAAAGACGGAATACGGAATGCTCCCTGTATGGCTCCTGAGCTCCAACTGGCAGGGCAAAACATACCTCTTTGCCATGAACGGCCAGAGCGGCAAGATGATCGGCGACCTGCCGGTTTCCAAGCCCAAGCTTGCTGCCTGGGTAGTCGGAGTATTTGCGGCAGTCTTTGCCCTCATGCACTTTTTGATACTCAAGCAGCAGGGCGACAGTCTCTTGATCAGCGCTGCAGTTGCCTTCATTGTGGCGGCCATAACCGGCGCAGTGATGAACGGCAGCATGAAACCGGTCGCCAAAAGCCATTCTGCCGGCGCCTACGTCTCGGACGATGGTGCCCTGCGTCTTTCGCGGCATGATGACCGCTTTGTGCGCACCACCGAGACAAGAAGGCAGGTTCAAAATTCAGGCGGGCCGAGAAGAAAATAATACTAGCTTGGGGCTGTGGCATGAACTGTGTGTTGTGTCACAGCTTTTTTTGTTGTTTTTTAGCCTGGCGCCGATCTGGCGCCGTTCTGATGACTAAAACGTCGCCGAAACGTCTGTGAAGTAAGAAATGTGTGCCTGGCGCCGATCCGGCGCCGTTCTGAATGCTAAAACGGCGTCAAAACGTCTGTGAAGTAAGAAATATGTGTCTGGCGCCGATCCGGCGCCGTTCTGATGACTAAAACGTCGCCGAAACGTCTGCAGTTGACCAGCACTCAATCGGCGAATCATCCGAAACTATCCGGGAACCCAAAGGGACCAAAAATCACAAACAAATCAAGAACATTCGTTCTAAAAATCATCTGTTCTTTATAAAAATCATGTGATATACTTCATTAATAGCCTCATCAGACTCATCGAAATGAAAAAGAGTGAGCAGCATGAGGCATGAAACAAGTAGTAGTGTAGCCTGACTAGCACAAAACAGGCCGCCGGCCAGAGAAATGCTACTGAAAACCAGTGAAATCCAGTGAAAGGTACCTATTTCCATGGATCATTTTGTACTGCATTCTGAATACCAGCCTACGGGCGACCAGCCCCAGGCCATTGAGGACCTGGTGAGAGGGTTTAAGGAAGGAAATCAGTTCCAGACCCTGCTGGGTGTGACCGGATCCGGCAAGACATTTACGATGGCCAATGTGATCCAGGCCCTGAACAGGCCGACATTGATCATTTCGCATAACAAGACGCTTGCCGGACAGCTCTACGGTGAAATGAAGGAATTCTTTCCGGAAAACGCCGTGGAGTATTTTGTCTCTTATTATGATTATTATCAGCCGGAGGCTTATATACCTTCCAGCGATACTTATATTGCCAAGGACTCTATGATCAACGATGAGATCGACAAGCTGAGGCTGTCGGCGACGGCATCGCTGGCGGAGAGGCGGGACGTTGTGGTCGTGGCCAGTGTGTCCTGCATTTACGGACTGGGAAGCCCGGATGAGTTCAAGGGGATGTCGATCTCACTGCGGCCCGGGATGGAGAAGGACCGGGATGAGGTGATCAGGGATCTCATCGCGATCCAGTATACGAGGAATGATCTGTCTCTGGAGCGCTGCAATTTCAGAGTCAGAGGGGATACGGTGGAGATCTATCCGGCCCAGGGCGGCGAGTATCTGATCCGCGTAGAGTGGTTTGGCGATGAGATCGACAGGATCTGTGAGGTAGAGCAGCTGACCGGAAGGGTGCACGCGAGCCTGAACCATGTGATGATCTGGCCTGCTTCCCACTATGTGGTGCCCCAGGAGAAGATCAACAGGGCCTGTGAGAACATTGAGGCCGAGATGCGGGAACAGGTGAAGTATTTTAAGTCTCAGGACAAGCTCATTGAGGCACAGAGAATCTCCGAGAGGACAAACTTTGACGTCGAGATGATGAGGGAGACGGGATTCTGCAGCGGGATCGAGAACTATTCGAGGCATCTGAATTTTGGCAAGCCGGGGGAGCCGCCGCTGACGCTGATGGATTTCTTCCCGGAAGACCTGCTGATAATTGTGGATGAGTCCCACATGACGATCCCGCAGATCGGTGCGATGTACCACGGAGACCGATCCAGGAAGGAAACGCTGGTGGAGTACGGATTCCGCCTGCCGTCAGCCTTGGACAACAGGCCGCTCAACTTTGAGGAGTTTGAGAGTCACATAGACCAGATGATGTTCGTGAGCGCGACGCCGGGCCCTTATGAGGAAGCGCACGAGCTGATGCGGACCGAGCAGATCATTCGGCCGACAGGGCTGCTTGATCCCAGGATCGACGTGAGGCCTGTGCACGGGCAGATCGACGATCTGATCGGAGAGATCAGGAAGACTGTGAAGGACGGGAACAAGGTGCTCGTCACTACTTTGACCAAGAAGATGGCGGAGGATCTGACGGACTATCTGGCGGGCGCGGGCATCCGCGTCAAGTACCTGCACTCGGACATCGATACGCTGGAGCGCTCCCAGATCATCAGGGACATGAGACTGGACGTTTTCGACGTGCTGGTGGGCATCAACCTTCTCAGAGAGGGTCTGGATATCCCGGAGATCGCGCTGGTGGCGATACTGGATGCGGACAAGGAAGGGTTCCTGAGGTCCGAGACTTCGCTTGTGCAGACCATCGGGCGCGCGGCGAGAAACGCGGACGGACATGTGGTCATGTACGCCGACAATATGACGGATTCGATGCGCAAGGCGATCGACGAGACCGAGCGCCGCAGGAAAGTGCAGATGAAGTACAACGAGGAGCACGGCATCACGCCGCAGACGATCCGCAAGGCGGTGCGCGACCTGATCTCGATCTCCAAGGAGATCACGAAGGAGCAGGCGCGCTTCGAGAAGGATCCGGAGTCCATGAACCTGGGCGAACTGCGTAAGCTGATCGCGGAAGTTGAGAAGAAGATGCGCAGGGCGGCGGCGGACCTCAACTTCGAGGCGGCGGCAGAACTGCGTGACCAGATGCTGGAGCTCAAGAAGCATGAGCTGGAACTGACCGGAGGCAAGTGACAGACTTGTCAAAAATGAGCTGGAGCTGACCGGCGGCAAGTGACTATTGTCAAAATATTGATCGATTAACAGTGATTTATCATAGAAACGGATAAGAAACGCAAATGGCTGTGAAGATGAAAAAACCGGATTACTGGCCCGCCCTCGAAGAGGGGGAACGACTGGCCGGGATCCAGAGAGAGCGCGATGCCAAGAGAAGGAGCATCATTAATAAGGAAGACTGCATCCGCATCAGGGGCGCTAACGAGCACAATCTCAAGAACCTGACGCTGGAGATCCCCCGCAATGAGCTGGTTGTACTGACAGGACTTTCGGGATCGGGCAAGTCGTCGCTGGCTTTTGACACGATCTACGCCGAGGGGCAGAGAAGATATATGGAGTCTCTGTCTTCCTATGCGAGGCAGTTCCTGGGACAGATGGAGAAACCGGACGTGGAGAAGATCGAGGGACTTTCCCCTGCGATCTCCATAGACCAGAAGTCGACTAACAGAAACCCCAGGTCTACAGTGGGAACTGTGACGGAGATCTATGACTATTTCCGCCTGCTGTACGCCAGGATCGGCATTCCTCACTGCCCGAACTGCGGCAGGGAGATCGCAAGGCAGACAGTGGACCAGATGGTGGACCGCATCATGGAACTGCCCGAGCGCACAAGGATCCAGATCCTTGCGCCGGTGGTCCGCGGCAGAAAGGGCGAGCACCAGAAGGTCATCGACCGGGCGAGAAAGGCCGGTTATGTGCGCCTGCGCATCGACGGGAATCTCTATGACGTGTCCGAGGACATCAAGCTGGAGAAGAATATCAAGCACAATATCGAGGTGATTGTCGACCGCCTTGTGGTCAAGGAAGGCATTGAGAGGAGACTGACGGATTCCGTGGAGAACGCGCTGCAGCTGGCGGACGGCCTTCTGCAGGTGGATGTTGTGGACGGAGAAATGATGCAGTTCTCCCAAAGTTTTGCCTGCCCGGACTGCGGCATCAGCGTGCAGGAGATCGAGCCCAGAAGCTTCTCCTTCAACAACCCTTTCGGAGCCTGCCCGGTCTGCGCGGGTCTCGGTTACCGGATGGAGTTTGCCCCCGAGCTGATCATTCCGGATGAGACGAGGTCCATCAATGAGGGCGCGATCGCTGTGCTCGGCTGGCAGTCATGCATGAACAAGGGGAGTTTTGCCAACGCGATCCTGGTGGCTCTGTCGCAGAAATTCGGCTTCAGCCTGGATACGCCGTATAAGGACCTTAAGCCCGAAGTGAAGAAGATGCTGATGTACGGCACTGACCAGAGCGTCGACGTCTACTACGAGGGGCAGAGAGGAAAGGGAGTGTATCCCGTTACTTTCGACGGACTGATCAGGAACACTGAGCAGCGCTACCGCGAGACGGCTTCCGACGCGATGAAGGCGGAGTACGAGTCCTTCATGCGCATTACGCCGTGCGGGACATGTGGAGGGAAGCGCCTGCGCAAGGAATCCCTGGCGGTAACGGTCGGGGGCATCGATATCTATGATCTTACCTGTATGTCCATCCGGACGCTGCAGGATTTCCTGGACAATCTGGAACTGACGTCTACCCAGCAGAAGATCGGCCATCAGGTCCTCAAGGAGATCAGGGCCAGAGTGGGCTTTCTGATCGACGTGGGGCTGGACTATCTGACACTGGCCAGGGCAACGGCGACGCTGTCCGGCGGAGAGGCCCAGAGAATCAGGCTGGCGACCCAGATCGGATCGGGACTGGTCGGAGTGTGCTATATTTTGGACGAGCCCAGTATCGGCCTGCACCAGAGAGACAACGACAAGCTCCTGCGGACTCTCAAGAACCTGAGAGATCTGTGGAATACGGTCATCGTGGTAGAACACGACGAGGACACCATGCTGGCGGCTGATTATATCGTGGATATCGGACCGGGTGCGGGCTCTCACGGCGGCAAAGTAGTGGCGCAGGGCACCGCAGAGGAGATCATGGCGGTTCCGGAGTCCATCACAGGTCAGTACCTGAGCGGGAAGAAGGCTATTCCGGTACCGGATGACCGCAGGAAGCCTACGGGCTGGATCAAAGTGCGCGGCGCGCGCGTCAACAATCTCAAGGATATCGACGTGGAGATCCCGCTGGGGATCATGACGGTTGTCACCGGCGTCTCGGGCTCGGGCAAGAGCTCGCTGGTCAACGAGATCCTTTACAAGCATCTGGCCAAATCTCTTAATCGCGCCAGGACTATCGCGGGAGACCACGACGGGATCGACGGACTGGAGAATCTGGACAAGGTCATCGCCATCGATCAGTCACCCATCGGAAGGACCCCCAGGTCCAACCCGGCGACTTATACAGGCGTCTTTGATATGATCCGCGCTCTGTTCGCGGGAACGCCTGACGCCAAGGCAAAGGGATACAGCAAGGGAAGATTTTCTTTCAACGTCAAGGGAGGCAGGTGCGAGGCCTGCGGGGGAGACGGCATTATCAAGATCGAGATGCACTTCCTGCCGGATGTCTACGTGCCCTGCGAGGTCTGCCATGGCAAGCGCTACAACCGCGAGACGCTGGAAGTTCGCTACAAGGGCAAGAATATTTACGATGTTTTGGATATGACTGTCGAGGAGGCTGTCACTTTCTTCGAGAATGTGCCCTCTATAAGGCGCAAAATCCAGACACTCTACGATGTAGGACTTGGCTATGTCAAGCTGGGACAGCCTTCCACAGAGCTGTCGGGAGGCGAGGCTCAGAGGATCAAGCTCGCGACGGAACTGTCCAGGAAGAGCACCGGAAAGACGATCTATATTCTGGACGAGCCGACGACGGGACTTCATTTCGAGGACGTCGCCAAGCTCAATGTGATCCTTCACCAGCTGGTGGAGGGCGGCAACACGGTGGTCGTCATCGAGCACAACCTGGATGTGATCAAGACGGCGGACTACATAATCGACATGGGACCCGAGGGAGGAGACGGAGGCGGCACTGTTGTCGCCACGGGAACACCTGAGGAAGTTGCCAAGGTACACTCTTCCTATACCGGTTACTATGTGAACAAGATGTTGGAGAGAGACAGGGCGCGCAGAGACCGTTGAGAACCTGATCAAGGCGTCTGTGAGACATGCCGCAGCAAGACTGTATGGGGAAACAAAAGGCGGAATGGAAGAATTTAAGGGATATGTAGAGCACATCATCTACAGAAATGAAGAGAATACATATACCGTGTTCGAGGTGCAGTGCGAGGACGGACTCGTGACATGTACCGGCTTTCCGCCTGCCATCAGCGAGGGCGAGAGCTGTATCGTGTCAGGAGAGAAGGTGCAGCACGCCGTATACGGCGAACAGTTTAAGGTGGATACTTATCGCGTGATCCCGCCGGAGAATTCCCAGGCTATGCTGCGGTACCTTGCCTCGGGAGCGGTAAAGGGCATCGGACAGGCGCTTGCGGCAAGGATCGTGAAAAGATTCGGCGACGATACTCTTCGGATCATGGACGAAGAGCCGGAGCGGCTCGCCGAGATCAAGGGGATCAGCGAGCGCAAGGCGAGGGAAATAGCCGCTTATATGGCTGAAAAGAGAGAACTCAGAGATGCTATGCTGTTCCTGCAGCAGTACGGCGTGACCAACAGAGTGGCCCTCAAGATTTGGAAGACCTACGGCGCGAGGATGTACGAGGTGCTCAGGGAGAACCCCTACCAGCTGGCAGAGGATATCTACGGCATCGGTTTCGCTACAGCGGACGAGATCGCTGCCAGGGTCGGGATCAGCACGCAGTCCGAGTTCCGGATCCGGAGCGGGATCCTTTACACGCTGTCCATGACTCTGTCCGAGGGCAGCAGTTACCTGCCGAGGGAGATCCTCATGAGCAGGGCTGCGGAACTTCTGAAGGTGCCCGATGAACTTATCGGTCTGCAGCTTGACAATCTCGTCGTCGAGAGGCAGGTCAGAATATGCAGGAAGAAGGGCGAAGTCCAGATCTACTCCAACGCCGCCTGGCGTGAAGAACAGCAGATCGCCAGGATGCTGGCGGATCTGGAGGCGGAGCCCGTTCACCACGGGGCGAGAGATCCGGAGACAGTCCTGGCAGAGCTGGAAAAAGAAGAAAATCTGGAGCTTGACCAGCTGCAGCGCAAGGCTGTTCTCATGGCAGCTGAACACGCAATACTCATCATCTCGGGCGGACCGGGAACCGGAAAGACCACGACGATCAATACGATCATCCGCTATTTCAGGAAGGAAAACCTGGAGTTCCTTCTGGCTGCGCCCACCGGGCGCGCCGCGAAGAGGATGACGGAAGCCACGGGAAACGAAGCTATGACGATCCACCGCCTTCTGGGTGTCCGCACGGTGCGGGAAGAGGGAGAAGACGCGTTTGCGCCGGATCCGGGCTTTGCCGGGAGAGGAAGCGGGGGATATTCCTATTTTGAAAAAGGAAGCGACAATCCGCTCGAAGCGGACGCCATCATCATCGATGAGATGTCGATGGTTGATATGCACCTGTTCTGTTCGCTCCTCAAGGCGGTCATGCCCGGGACCAGGCTGATCCTGGTTGGGGATGTGAACCAGCTGCCGAGCGTAGGCCCGGGCAAAGTCCTGCAGGATCTGATCTCTTCAGGGGTCTTCAGAACGGTCATGCTGCGCAAGATCTTCCGGCAGGCCATGGAGAGCGATATCGTGACCAACGCCCACAGGATCCTGAACGGCGAGATGCCTCAGATGAGCAATAAGAGCCGCGATTTCTTCTTCCTCGAAAGGGACAGCGCGCCGGTCATCTACAAGCACACGGTGGAACTGATGAGGGACAAGCTGCCGGGGTACCTGCACTGCGACATCGGCGAGATCCAGGTGCTGACGCCCATGCGCAAGGGTCCTTTGGGCGTCAACCGCCTGAACGAGGTGCTGCAGAGCGTCCTCAATCCGCCCGCGAAGAACAAGAGAGAGGTGCAGAGGCAGGACGTGATCTTCCGCGAGGGAGACAAAGTCATGCAGACCCGCAATAATTACCAGATCGAGTGGGAGATCCGCGGCAATTACGGCCTTAAGATCGACAGCGGGACAGGCGTCTTCAACGGAGACGCGGGCATTATTCAAAATATAGATAACGACGCGGAGATCGTAACGGTATGTTTTGACGAGGAGAAACTGGTGGAGTATCCGTTCTCCGAGCTCGATGACCTCGAGCCGGCCTATGCGGTCACTGTGCACAAATCCCAGGGATCGGAGTACCCGGCTGTGATCCTGCCGCTTCTGAGCGGCCCTTCGGGACTGTTCAGCAGAAATCTTCTCTATACGGCGGTGACCAGAGCGCGGGACTGCGTCATGATCCTGGGGAGCAGGCAGACGGTGGCATCGATGACGGCCAATGTCAGGGAGAACAGACGATATACGGGACTAAAGGAGAGGATACATGAGATATTTGGAGTCACCGACACCGGTGATGGATCTCTGGTTTCCAAGGAGATGCCCGGTCTGTGACAGACCCGTTAAGCCATACGGGGCCCTGATCTGCAGGGACTGCGCACAAGTTCCCCGGCCTGTGGGCGCAAATGCCTGCTGCAGGTGCGGAAAGCCCGTGGAGCCGGAAGAGGAGTACTGCTCCGACTGCAGACGGAACAGGCATATCTATTACAGAGGGGCGGCGTCCTTCCGCTACAGGAGCATCTCGGGCTCGCTGTACCGGTTCAAATATGAGGGCCGCAGGGAATACGCCGACTATTACGGGCGGGAAATGGCCCGCACGCTGGACGCCTTTTTGGAGCAGCTGGGCGGCAGCCACGCCCCGCAGATCCTGGTGCCGGTCCCCTGTTCGGCGCAGAGAATGAGGAAAAGAGGGTATAACCAGGCGGCCATCCTGGCACGGAAACTGGCAGAAAAATCGGGAATCCCGGTCGCGGAAGACGTTCTGGCGAGGTCCAAAGACACGCAGGCGATGCGTACTATGAGCGCTTCGGAGCGTCAGAAAAATTTGAAAAAGGCTTTCCATGCATATGGAAATAGTGTAAGATTAAAGTCGATTATGCTCATTGATGATATCTACACCACCGGCGCAACGATCGACGCATGTGCCGGAGCCCTGCTGGAAGCCGGGGCAAAAGAAGTCAGTTTTCTGACGCTCGCGATCGGAGAGAACAGTTTATGATCAATAAAGACAGGGTCCGCACGATGACCAGACTTGCCATTTACGAGGAAGGGCAGGGAGTTGCGGACGACAAGATGAATGGTTACTTTAAGAATGATTATATTGTCGGCCATATGGTAGGTTCTTTCGTAAGCGGTACGATTGCCTGCCTTTTGATTGTGTTCGTATACTGCTGTTATTATTACGACACGCTGATGCTCCGGCTCTTTGAGAATGAACTCGGAGGTCTGGTAAAGACGTTCCTGACGCTTTACGCCGCATTTATGATCTTTTTCCTCGCTGTTTCGTTTTTCGTTTATTTCTGGAGATACAACGCCACCCGGAGCAGGATTGAGAGATATAACAGGAGACTGAACCACCTGAAGGAAAGCTACGAAAAGGAAGATAAACATGCTGACAACCGTATTTGAGATAAGAAAGAAGATAATCGAGGCCTATGGGCAGTATGAGTACATCATCATACCCGCGCTGAAGTTCTGCGTGGCCTTTCTGCTGATCCTTGAGATCGACAACCACATCGGATTCAATGCCGGACTGACCAATAAGCTTCTCGGCGTCATCATCGCCCTGATCTGCTCCCTGGTACCGGTCAACTTCATCGCCGGTATTCTGATGGTGCTGGTCCTGGCACATCTGTATACACTGTCATTGGAGACGATGATCGTTGCAGCAGTGATCTTCCTTCTGATGTTCCTGCTGTATTTCCGGTTCTCACCCAAGGATACGGGCATTATCCTCCTTCTGCCGCTGGCATTTACATGCCGCATTGAGTACGCTGTCCCGATCGTGGCAGGCCTTCTCTTTACGCCCGGCAGCGCTGTAGGCGTCGCTTTCGGCGTGATCATCACCAAGTATCTGACCTATGTGGAGCAGAACAAGGCAGTTCTCGGCAACAGTGAGATCGGCCCTGCGACGGTGGACAATTTCAGGAACATTATCGACGCGCTTCTTCAGAACAGAGCTATGTGGATCATGGCGGCGGCCTTTGCCGCGGCTGCGATCGTGGTATATTTTATCAGACGCCTGGAGACAGCGCATTCATGGACGATCGCTATTATTGTCGGTACTGTGATCGAACTCTTTGTACTTCTGTTCGGTGACATGCAGTATGACACCAATATCGATCTGACCAAGGTCTTTATAGGAGTATTCCTCTCCATTCTGGTGGAACTGCTGGTGGAGTTCTTCTGCTTTATGGTGGATTACACGAGGATCGAGAGCGTACAGTTTGAAGACGACGATTACTACTACTATGTCAAGGCGGTTCCGAAAGTGACGGTTTCGGATTCCCTGCGCACAGTCAAGACCTTCAGCACATCCGAGAGCGGCAGTTTGAGCTTTCGAGATCAGATGGCCAAGCGCCTCGGCGGAAAGAGCGCGGAATCGGAAGAATAACGGCAGGAGACCCGCCGAAGACGGAAGGGCTATACATACAGGACGGAAGAAGTAGAAGATGCAGCGTTTTTGGACGATACTTCAAAATTATCTGAATCAAATTCATATGCCGAACTTGCGCTTGACAGATATTGTCGAGATACTGATTCTCGCTTTTCTGATCTATCATATTCTGCTGTGGATCAAGAATACCCGCGCGTGGTCCCTTTTGAAGGGACTGCTTGTCATAGGCGCTTTTGTGGCGATCGCGGCGGTATTCAACATGAGCACGATCCTGTGGATCGTGCAGCATGTCACGGGACTGGCCGTAACAGCCGTCGTGATCCTATTACAGCCGGAGCTGCGCAGTGCTATGGAAGAACTGGGGCAGACCAATTTCCTCAGTTCTTTATTTAATGTGGACTATACCAGAACGCCGGAGGGGAGATTTTCCGACAAGACGATCAATGAGATCGTCAGAGCCTCTCTTCAGATGTCAAAGGTTAACACCGGCGCGCTGATCGTCATTGAACAGACAACTCCACTCCAGGAATACGCCCGTACGGGAATTGACATGGACGCGCTGGTAACAAGCCAGCTGCTCATCAATATTTTTGAAAAGAATACGCCGCTTCACGACGGAGCGGTGATCATCCGCAAGAACAGAGTCATCGCGGCGACCTGCTACCTGCCTCTTTCCGAGAACCGCATGGATAAGAACCTGGGAACAAGACACAGAGCAGGCGTAGGTATATCCGAGGTGACGGATTCCCTCACGATCATCGTATCGGAGGAGACCGGCGAGATCTCTCTGGCGTACCGAGGGGCGCTTACACGAAGCGTCACTGAGGAAATGCTCAGAGAAAGACTGGTGACACTGCAGAACAAGGAGGTCCAGGAGGCCAGATATGCAAGACTTCTCTCTCGAAAGGGAAAAGAAAAGAATAAAGATGCAGATCCTGAGAATCTTCCATAACTGGGGACTCAAATTCATATCCCTCGTTCTTGCGACATGCCTGTGGTTTTTCGTGACCAATTACCAGGATCCGGAGACGGTCCTGACCGTGAACAATGTTCCTGTCAAGCTTCTTCACACAGATGCGGTGACCCAGGACGGCAAAGTCTGCATCGTTCTCAATGACAGTGACACGATCCCGGTCGTAACTGTGACCGCACCCAGATCGGTCGTCGATTCGCTGGGATCCGAGAACATAGTCGCCACGGCGGATGTGGAGGATATAACTGCGGACAATACTGTTCCGATCGTCCTGACCACTAACAAGTACAGCGACAGCATTACGAGTATCGTCGGATCCTCCAGGAGCGTGCTCCTGAGTATAGAAAATGAGGAGCAGGCGAGCTTTACGATCGAAGCGTCAGTCACCGGAAACGTGGCGGATGGCTACCAGATCGGAAATATCACGATGGAACAGAACCAGGTGCGTGTGAAGGGCCCGGCCTCTGAAGTCGAGAGAGTAAAGAGCGCCGGCGTCACTGTGGATGTCTCGGGCGTGGAGAATTCCATCAGTACAAACGCGGAGATCCACCTCTATGACGAAGACGGTGTAGATCTCGGTGG
>CACZXG010000073.1:19370-21307 GCA_902785055.1 uncultured Lachnospiraceae bacterium | reverse complement strand
TTCGGCAATCCTATCGGCACAAACGTTGAGGGCAAGATGGTTTCTGCTATCAAGGGCCTCGGCGATGTTCAGTGCTTCAACATGGACGTAACTGCTGACCTTACTATCGTTGAGGAGGCTAACGAGCTTATCGAGCGCATCAAGGGCGGAAAGACACTGCCGATGTTCACATCGTGCTTGTTGTCCTTCACCGTGTTGTTGACCTCCACCTGGGCGCCTCCGGCGACCCCGGTCAGTTCCTCCAGCTCCAGTTCCTGCTTCTCTTCCTGCTTCATAGCGGGCTTCTGCTCCCACAAACTGATCAGACGAGTGCCGTCCTTCTGCTCCTCGATCTGCACTTGTATCGGATATGCGCGGCTCTCGCTCGTGCGCATGTAAAAGTACTTCGCCATGCTGCACAGCTCTGTGTCCGAGTATTCTCTCTGATCGGCATTTTCAGCTTTGGCAGCCATTGCGCCGGCTCCCACGGCTTTTTCGGATTCTGCAGCCTGAACGCGCATCAGAGCTGCCGGGCTTACACCGAAAATGCTGACGAGAAGCACTGCGATAATAATAAACAGTCTTTTTGACTTCATATTGTTTGCCTTTCCGGATAATTACATTATTGTTTTAGGTGAAATATTGTACACCGAATCTATATTATACCACATTTTCCGACTAAGTCAAAAGAGCATGATAAAGCGAAGGATTTGGTTGACGATCTCCTCCACAGACTCTTCCTTGCCGTCCGCGAGCCATTTCATCAAAATACTGTTGATCACACCGCTTCTCGCGTAGAGCCGGTATTTCTTCTCCGGGGACATATCCTTGGTGAGACTGCCGTTGTTCTGCATATAGTTAAAATGCCGGTAAAAGGAAGCCCTTGAGACTTGCGCTCTTTTGATAATGTCAGTTACAGTAATATTAGTATAATCTTTCTCCTTCATGAGATCGTAAAAGGCCTGTTCAATTTGATCCACAACATAATATCTGCCGGTCTGCATAAGACAATTTTGCCCCCTTTTGTTTCATTTTGAACTGCGTTCTTGATTTTATACCGATCCCTTTGTAGGATTAGCAGACAAGACAATTTGTATCATTTGATATACAGAATTTAACGAAACAGCTCATTATTGTCAACATGTGGAGGCAACATGCTGCAGCTTAAGAATATAAGGAAGAAATACAACACCGGAGGGTACGAGCAGATCGCCCTCGACGACGTCTCGCTGAACCTTCGGGACAACGAATTCGTCGCGATCCTCGGACCGAGCGGTTCGGGCAAGACCACCCTCCTCAATATCATAGGCGGCTTGGACCGCTATGACACCGGTGATCTGATCATCAACGGCGTATCGAGCAAAAAATACAAGGACCGCGACTGGGACTCCTACCGCAACCACTCGGTCGGCTTTGTCTTCCAGTCCTACAACCTGATCCCCCACCAGACTGTCCTGCAGAACGTCGAGCTGGCACTGACTATCGGCGGCGTCTCCGCCGACAAGCGCAGGAAGATGGCTCTGGACGCCTTGGAAAAAGTCGGCCTCAGGGAGCAGTCCCACAAGAAGCCCAACCAGATGTCCGGCGGACAGATGCAGCGCGTAGCCATCGCGCGCGCCCTGGTAAACGATCCCAAGATCCTCCTGGCCGACGAGCCCACCGGAGCTCTGGACACCAAGACATCTGTTCAGGTCATGGACCTTCTCAAGGAAGTGGCCAACGACCGCTTGGTCGTCATGGTCACCCACAACCCGGAACTCGCCGAGGAGTACGCCAACCGCATTGTCCGTCTTAAGGACGGGCAAATCACGGATGACACCAATCCCCTGCAGATCGACAGCGAGGAGCCCGCAGTTCACAAGAACCTCGGAAAGGCTTCCATGAGCCTTGCGACCTCCTTCGGGCTGAGCCTGAACAACCTTATGACCAAGAAGGGAAGGACTTTCCTGACCTCCTTT
>CACZXG010000073.1:0-19340 GCA_902785055.1 uncultured Lachnospiraceae bacterium | reverse complement strand
ATCCTGGCGCTCTCCACCGGATTCAAGAATTACATCGACCAGATCCAGGAAGAGACCATGAACAGCTACCCGCTGACTATCAATGCGGAAGCAGGGGACCTGGCCAGCACTATTTTGTCCATGCAGGCCAACAGGGAGCTGAAAGCAGAGGGCAATTACCTGGTCGAGCAGCAGTATATAACGTCCTTTACGGACTCGATCACCAACAATGACCTCAAGAGCTTCATGGATTATCTGGACGCGCATCCTGAGGAATATCAGGACGACGTCCGCATGATCAAGTATCTCTACTCCGTCACTCCCGTGATCTACACCATAGACGCGTCAGATACGCTCACGCAGATCCATCCGAGTGCCAGCCAGAACCAGCAGCAGAGCATGATGACCTCGCTGATGGCAAACTCCGGCGGCGGCATGAGTACTTTCTCGGAGATGATCGAACCGGATCGCATGAGAAACGAGTACACGATCGCCTACGGCAAATGGCCGGAAAAATATAACGAACTTGCCATTTCCGTGCAAGACCCCAACCAGATCTCCGACCTGCTCCTGTATTCGCTGGGCTTCCGCTCTGTCAAAGAATTGCAGGACATCATGAAGGATCTCTACATGGGCGAGGAGATCACCGTGCACAACGAGCCGATGACGATCTCTTACGATGAGCTGCTCGGCAAAGAACTCAAGCTCATCGATCCTTCACTCAAGTACAAATACAACGAAGAATATGAGATCTACGAGGACATGTCCAAAGATGACGACTACATGATGGACGTCTATGAGAACGCGGAACCCCTCAAGATCACCGCCATCATCTATAAGCCCAGGGAAAAGGGCTCCGGCTCCTCTTCCACCACAGGCGTCCTCTACCTGCCTTCCCTCACCAAATATGTGATGGAGAAGTCCGCTTCTTCCGAGATCGTGCAGGCACAGCTGCGGGACCCTGATTATGACGTTTTCTCCGGTAAGTCATTTGACGAGGAAGACGACGAAGACGAACTGAATTTCGAAGACATGATCACGATCGACGAGGACCTTCTCGCAGAAGCCTTTGTCGTCAACATGGATATGGACGGTCTGAATTTTGACCAGGAAGATATGGCATCCTTCGATGAAAAGGGCGCAGGCTGCTATGTTTTGGAAAAAGGTGACTATGTGATCTCTGTGAACGCAGATTCTCACACGATTCTGGACCAGAGAGTATTCACTTTGAATGACACGGTCACTTATAACGAGAGCAATCCCAGAAAGAGCGATAAGGTCGCGGCAGTCAATCAGCTGCAGGAAGCCCAGGGCGATGTGGTGTTCCTGTCCAGAGCGGACAAGTTCGCGAATTACGAGACTGCCACCGCAGCTCCCGCGGATCTGAACATGCCCGAGAGATACATTGAGGGCTATCACCTCAATTCCAACTACGATCCTATGGCTTATGTCGATCCAAACGCTGAGATGCCTGTAACCGGCAAGAGCGGTTCGCTTAAGATCACAGACGTGCGCGGCAAAGATTATGACGACCCGGTCTGGGATGACCTGCTGGATCAGCTGACCGTTGATGAAATGGCCAACATGATCGCGCTTTCCGGATACCAGACACCGGCGATCGACTCCATTGGCAAAGTACAGAACGTTGACAGTGACGGCCCTGCAGCCATCAACAACAATTTCACAGGCGCGGGCTCCATCGGATTCCCGATCGAAGTGGTGATCACATGTACCTGGAGCCATGACCTGGCCACAGCCTGGGGCACCATGATGGGCAGGATGTCCAAAGAGATGAATTCTACAGGCTGGTACGCGCCGGGAATGAACACGCACCGCAGCGCGTTCACAGCAAGAAACTACGAGTACTTCTCTGAAGACGGAGTTCTCGCGGGCTACATGGCGGCAGACGCGGTCATGGGCGCCATGAGCGAGGGCGTGTACTCCACGATCAAGCACTTCGCGATGTATGATTCTAACGGCAAGATGGTCTGCGCGTGGGCGACAGAGCAGTCAATGCGTGAGATCTATCTCAAGCCTTTTGAGATCGCAGTCAAGGAAGGCGGCGCAAATGCGGCAATGGAATCCTGGGCTTTCATCGGCAACAAGTGGGCCGGCGAGATCAGCGCGCTCAACAACACGATCCTCAGAGACGAGTGGGGCTTCAGAGGCTTCATCGTGTCCGACTTCTTCCGCAACAACGGACACGGATTTATGAATGCGGACATGGCGCTGGCCAACGGCGTCGACGCGATGCTCTCTACCTTCGAGGGCGGTCCCAACCAGGTGACAGATAAGACTGCCGCATCCAATGTGCAGTATATGCGCACCGCGGCCCACAATATCCTCTACACCACAGCCAACAGCTGGGCTTACGATGAGGAGCACCTTCAGAGCGGCATGGTTGGCTGGAAGAAGACGGCGATCGCCATTGATGCAGTGCTGGCAGCAGCACTTACCGGACTTGCCGTTCTGGCATATAAGAAATACAGGAAATAAACAGTTGGTAATTGCAGCCTCAGAGCCGGGGGGACAGAGTCCCTCCGGCTGTTTTTTGTAGAAAAAATCCATCTTTGTGTCAAAAAAAACCATTACAGAATAGAAATAAAGAAGGTAATATTCTAAAAAACGAAAACGATTACGATTTCTTTGGGAAAAATCAAAAAAGCGAATGGATTTTTAAAAAGAGCTGCGTAAGTAAAAATGTCCGGCGGGGCAGAGAGTTAAAAACAGCCGCCGCCGGTTTATATACAGGCAATAATCCGCCGGGATCATTTACCCGCCGGTTTAATATATAAGCAACAAGACATATTAAAGAAATAGAATAAAAAAGGAAGTAAGAAAAATGGAAGCATTTAAGAAATGGAAAACAATCGCGATCGCTTCGATCCTTGTCGCAGTGATCTCCCTCGGAGGCCTCTGCTATACAGTGGTACGCTCCGGTTCTGCAAAGACAGGAACACAGGCAGCACCGGCAGCAGGTGAGCAGGCAGCCACAGGCGAGCAGACAGCAGCGGCAGCTGAGCAGACCTCTGCAGAGACTCAGGTCAAAGCAGTCGACGCCAATGAGATGCTCAGCCTCTGGAACGAAGGCGCTCCTGCAAGAGAAGCGCTGACCGCTTACATGGATACGATCACAAAAGAGGGAAGTCCTGATTTCATCCCTGTTGAGAACCGTATCGCAGTATTCGACTTCGACGGAACACTGTTCTGCGAGACAGACCCGAACTATTTTGACTATACACTGCTGGTATACCGTGTGACTGAGGACCCTGAATACAAGGACCGCGCGTCTGAGTTTGAGAAGATGGTCGCAGCGAAGATCATCGACCAGAACACCAACGGCACCAAGTACGCGGAGCTTCCCGTAGAGCACGGCCAGGCTGTAGCGTCCGCTTTCAAGGGCATGACAATGAGGGAATTCCTCGACTACATCCAGGAGTTCAAAAAACAGCCTATGCCCAGTTACGAGGGCATGACCCGCGGCGGCGGTTTCTATGAGCCCATGCTGCAGATCATCAATTACCTCAAGGCAAACGACTTTACTGTATACGTGATCAGCGGCACCGACCGCTTCATCTGCCGAGGCATTATGGAGAACAGCCCTCTTGAGCTTCCCAACAGCCAGATCATCGGTTCCGACGAAACAATTGTGGCTGGCCTGCAGAATGGAGAAGACGGCCTCAACTATACTTTCACACAGGGTGATGACCTGTACCTCGGCGGCGAGTTTATCATCAAGAACCTCAAGATGAACAAAGTTACCGTGATCAACAGCGAGATCGGCGTACAGCCTGTTCTGTCCTTCGGCAATACGACCGGCGATGCCGCGATGTGCAACTACGCGCTGAGCAATAATCCTTACAAGAGCCTTGCTTTCATGCTCTGCTGCGACGATCTCGAGCGCGAGAACGGCAACATCAAGAAGGCTGACGACATGTACAAGCTGTGCGAAGAGAACAACTGGATTCCGGTATCCATGAAGAACGACTGGAAGACCATCTACGCTGAAGGCGTCAAATACATTGGCAAGCAGGCGGCAGAGCCTGCAGCTGAACCCGCAGCAGTGGAGCAGCCTGCAACAGAGGAACCTGCCGCAGAGCAGCCCGCAGCTGAGGAGCAGCCCGCGACTGAGGAGCCTGCGGAAGAGCAGCAGGAAGTCCTTGACAATGCGGCCTGATCGATGGTTATGAGAACTGAATAGCTTTGAAAAACAGAAACTGGTGACATCTGCATGAGATACATGCAGGGTCATCAGTTTTTTTGCCCGGGAACTTTTCAACGCCGGGGTTCGCATTTTGTCAAAAGTCACACATCTGGCAGGCAGAAGTGGTAGAATGTTCGGGTGAGCGTGTTTTTTACCTTGAAGGAGAATTTGCAATGTCTGTGGAAAAAGCCAAGAAGTATCTGAAGGAAAAGGGATACCTGGAACGGGTCATCGAGCCGGATGTATCCACCGCGACGGTGGAACTGGCAGCAGCCGCCATCGGTGTGGAGCCGGGCCGGATCTGTAAATCCCTTTCCTTTATCATCGACGACAGACCGATCCTGATCCTTGCAGAGGGTATGGCCAGGGTCGACAACAGGAAATATAAGGAAGAATTCGGCAAAAAAGCGAAAATGATCCAGCGCGATCAGGTGGAAGAGCTGATCGGCCATGAGGCGGGCGGCGTATGCCCCTTCGGAGTCAATGAAAACGTCGAGATCTATCTGGATGAGAGCCTGAAAAAATGGGATACGGTGTATCCGGCTGCCGGCAACGCAAACAGCGCGGTGAGACTGCAGCTGGATGAGCTGGAGAAACTGGTGAACGCCAGAAAATGGGTGGATGTGTGTAAATAATCGGAGAGATTGTTGACGGAAATTTCCGAAAGAATACCATTTACTACAGTGACCGCAAAAAAGAATGATCAGCAGGTAAAGAAAGTGCCGCAGCGAAATACTGCGGCACTTTTATGCTGTAATGGTCTTAAACAGTAACCTCCCCCGCCAGGATCCTCTTATAATCCGCGAGGTTCTTGCGCAGAAGTTCGGGTGTATCGAGTTCATAGGGACAGCGTTTAGTACACTGGCGGCAGTTTATGCAGTTCTCGATCTTCGCCATCTTTTCCTGCCAGGCCTCGGAGAGCCAGGAAGCGGAAGGCGCCCTGCGCACCATCAGCGACATGCGGGCACAGTTGTTGATCTCGATACCCATGGGGCAGGGCAGACAGTAGCCGCAGCCGCGGCAGAACTCGCCGGCTAGTTCGTCCTGCTCGCCTCTGATGTAAGCGGTGATCTCGTCAGTCATGGAAGGTGTGTTCTCCATGTAGGAGAGCCATTCCCGCAGCTCGTTTTCCCGCTGGATCCCCCAGATCGGGACAAGATTGTCAAACTGCGTCATATATGCCATGGCGGCATCGGAGCGTGTGACCAGGCCGCCTGCAAGTGCCTTCATGCAGATAAAGCCCATGTCCTTTTCCACGCATGCGCGCACCAGAGCGATCTCCTTTTCAGAGGAAAGGTAGCTGAAGGGATACTGCAGGGTCTCGTAGAGACCCGACTCGATGATCTCCTGCGCCACGGCAAGTTTGTGCGTCGTGATACCGATGTGGCGGATCAGTCCTTTCTCTTTGGCCTGCTCGAGACATTCGTACATCCCGGTCCCGTCCCCGGGCCTGTAGCACTGGGACACCATGTGAAGCTGATAAATATCGATGTAATCGGTGCGCAGATTCTTAAGAGACGTCTCGAGATCTTTCCAGAAGCCTTCCGGGGTTTTGGCGGCTGTTTTTGTGGCTATGTATATTTTGTCCCGCATGCCGTCGAATGCTTCGCCGACCTTCTCTTCGCTGTCCGTATAAGCCCTCGCTGTGTCAAAAAAGCGCATGCCCCCCGCATAGGCCTCCCGCAGGAGCATAACCGCGACCTCCTTGGTGTCGCGCTGGATCGGAAGACATCCGAAAGCGTTCTGGGGAACAATGATTTCTGTGCGGCCGAGTCTGACATCTTTCATAGTGATACCTCATTAGTTAGTGGGAATTGGTTACTTAACTTTATTTTATATGAATTAATTGGCAAATACAAAGCGGCAAATGCTGTGAGATTGGCAGATAAAAAGAACTTGGGATAAATTTGGGACGGTTGGGCACAGAAGCCTTCATGTTGAAGGTTGTACACAACAAAAAACGTCTTTCCTTCTGCGGTTGGGCACAGGAATTGTTGTTTTGCAATCTGTACACAACTCGGAAACGCGGTATTGATAAAAAACGGCCAAAATATTGAAGGAATCTCTTCGGTTGGGCACAAACAAGCTGTTTAGACGATCTGTACCCAACAACAATTGATATATGGATCAAAAACATACAGGATATTGGCAACAAGAAATGCCTGAAAAAAATTGTTGTGTATAAATTGAAAAAACTGCCTCCTGTGCCCAACGCAGTTGCAGCAAGCCGCAGCAACCGGAAAACGCAGCCACAGTAACCGAAAAAACGCATCCGCAGCGACCAAAAAACGCAGCAGACGTAACCACAAAAAAAACCGGGCCGGAGCCCGGTTTCACACAATTTCTTATTTCTTCACCCACTTCACCCGGCCCTCAACCGCAGGGGTCTCATAAAAACGGGCTGTGCGGTCGCGGTTCGTGTCGTTCCACTTGTCAAAGCCCAGAGGGCTGATGTGCGGCCCGTAGGTGCAGTTCTCGAAGCGGCACAGGCCGTAGTCGCGCCAGGGCCTTGCGAGATAGATGCTGCCGTCCGTGACGCCCGGCTCTGCAGTGAAACTGCAGTTCCTGAAAAGGAATCCCTCCGTCTGTTCGAGGGCGTGGGCCGGAGCGGCGGCATAGCCGATATCCCTGGCGTCGCAGAGAGAGCGGATCTCGCAGTTGTCGAACACAGTGTTTCCGCATCCGAAGATGAAGTCCACGGTGCCTTCGATCAGGCACTCCTCAAAATACTGGCGGCAGGAGATGTCCCGGCGCAGGGGATCGATCAGGAACCCGTCGTAGCGCTCGATCAGATCTTTGGGGAGCGGCCCAAGGAAGAGAGTATCCTGGGTGGAAGTAAGCCGGCAGTGTTTCATATGAAAATCATCCGCGTAGACAGTCAGAGCGACCTCCTGTCCCTTCGTTTCCGGGTGCAGCGAGTCGTTCACGACAGCCAGATCTTCCATGGTGACATGGTCCGCACAGACAGCCATAGTCCAGGTGCGGAAGGTATTGTATTCTTTGCCGTCCGCGTGGATCTTGTTGGCGTAGTCGTCCCAGATGATGCGGGTTTTGTCCATGCCGGCGCCCCGGATCGTCAGAGAAGGCACAAAAACAGTGCATTTTACGCGAAAATCGCCTTCCGAAAGTTGAATAAAGTCACCTGGTGAGGAGTGATCCAAAACGGCCTGAAGGTCGTCGTCAGGCGTCAAAATATTGTGAAAAGTGCTCATAAAACCTCCGTTATTATCGTAAAAACCGTACAATTGACAAAGAAATTATGCTTATAAACATTATACCTGTCTTGACAGATAAATAAAGAAAATATCCGAAAAAGTCGGTTTTGTGTATAAATATCGCTATTCTGTCCATGTACTTTGGACAAAATAGTAATCTATAATTTATACACCTGCTTTAGGTACTTTGTAGGATTTTTAAGTTACCAGACAGGAATATGAGTGATAATAATTATTATTGAGGGGACGTTGTGGGGAAAAAGAGAAGCTGGAAACAATACCGGGCGATAGACCTGACTATGTTTGCAGGGATGCTGGTCATCTTTGAGTTTATTATAGTGATGGCAGCGCGGTTCTGGTTTCCGGGACAGCCGTTTACAGTTTCTCTTGCAGCCGCGATTACAACCATTGTTTATATGAGGTGGGGATACTGGGGAGTCATCCACGCCATCCTGGGGGGAGTTGTCTATAGCTTCATGTCCGGAGCGGCAGCTCATCAATATCTGATCTATATAGTGGGTAATATCTTCTCACTGATTTCTGTATTTATTTTGATAAAGGTCGGCAAAGAAAAGGTTCGGACCAGTACGCTGGGAATGCTGTATCCGATCCTTGTTCTGCTGCTCATGCAGACCGGAAGGGCGATCGTTGCCCTTCTTTTGGGCGCAGAACCGGCGAACATTGTAGGCTTCTATACAACAGACAGCCTGTCAATGCTCTTTACATTCGTGATCATCTGGATAGCCCGTAGGCTGGACGGGGTCTATGAAGATCAAATACATTACCTGCTGCGCGTCAACGCGAAGGAGGGAACGGAAAAGGAGGTAAATTATGAAAGCTAAGGCGGCGGATTTCCTCGTCTACGACCAAGAGTCGGGGACCTATCGGGAAGATCCGGAACAGGCCGTACGCGACGATGTGGAGAAGCATTATTGGCGCCACGTGGGTCAGACGATCCTCAAGGACTGGCGACTTTACCTGATGCTCATCCCCATGCTGCTGGTATTCCTGTTCTGGCGCTATTTCCCGATGTACGAACTCCTGGGGTGCTTTAAGGTATCGGACAACGTTAAGCCCGTATCCGAGCAGTTCTTCTCGGGATTCTCGTATTTTAAGCGGCTCCTGTTCGCAGGCGACGGCCTTTCCACAGATTTCTGGAGGGCGCTGCGCAACACGTTCCTGCGAAGTTTTTACGGCCTGTGTTTCGGCTTCCCTATGCCGATCATACTGGCACTGTTTTTCAACGAGGTGCGCTCCAACGCGGCGAGAAGCGTATATCAGGTGCTCACCTATCTGCCTAAGTTCATGTCCACCGTTGTCATGACATCACTGGTAACCATGCTTGTTAAGCAGGGCTCCCTGACAACCGGTATGGGAATTGTCAGCCAGTTCCTCGTCAAAATCGGAGCGATCAGTTTTGATGTTGCCAACGCGGGTCTTCTGAACAACCCGGCTTTCTTCAGGTCGATCTACCAGATCAGTGGTATCTGGGAGAGCGCCGGTTACGACAGTATCGTATTCTTTGCGGCCATCATCGCCATTTCACCTACCAGCTACGAAGCGGCACAGATTGACGGCGCAGACAAATGGGCACAGATGAGATATGTTGTCCTGCCCAGTATACTGTCAACAATCGTTATCATGCTCATCACCAGGATCGGTTCACTGCTGAACATCGGCTATGAGAAAGTATTGCTGCTGTACAATCCCAACACATATGTGACGGCGGACGTTGTTTCCACCTTCGCGAACAGAAATGGTATGGGTTCCGGCGCCGGTGTCGGAATAGCGGCGGCGGCCGAAATGATGAACAACGTCATCGGTATGCTGCTGGTCATCGGTGCTAACACAATCGCCCGTAAGGCATCTAACACATCACTATACTGATAAGGAGGGGCTATGAAGAGGAAACTGGAAATCTCTGAGTTGATCTTTAAAGTCATCAGCTATACCCTGCTTACGGTATTTGCCCTTTGCTGCCTGTATCCGTTTGTATACGCGATCAGCGCTTCCATAAGCGGAAGGTCAGCAGTTGAGTACGGCCAGATCGTACTCTTCCCCAAGGACATTCAGTTTGACGCCTTTAAGCTGATGTTTAATGACAACATGTTCTGGAACGCGTATTCCAACACGCTGTTCCTGACTCTGTTCGGTACTCTCTGGTCAATGTTCGTCGCCATCCTCGGCGGCTACGCACTGTCAAAAAAGAGACTGCTGTTCAGAAAGACTTTTAACTTCTTCCTGGTTTTCACCATGTGGTTCTCCGCAGGTATCGTACCTCAGTACCTGAACTACCTGGCAACCAAGGACGTATTCAATTCCATGGGAATCATGGATGATAAGTGGCTCGTTGTTATCGCCATGGGTATGGCGGCCATGAACATCATCCTGCTTCGAAACGCTTTTGAGGGAGTTCCTTCTGAGATCGAAGAAGCCGCGATCGTTGACGGCGCGACTGAAATGCAGGTCCTCACACAGGTATATCTCCCGATGAGTAAATCCACGATCGCGACGGTAGCGCTGTTCTTCGCAATTTCGCGTTGGAATGGATATTTCTGGGCACGCCAGATGATCTCCAACCAGAACGAGCATCCGCTGCAGGTATTTATCCGTCTGAGACTGGAGCAGTACACGGATCCCGAGGCAATGGCAGGCTGGAACAAAGCGTTTGCTTCTGACTCAGTAATCTATGCACTGATCGTTTGCTCAATCGTACCGATTCTTATCATTTATCCTTTCATCCAGAAATATTTCGCCAAGGGCACAAATGTCGGCGGGGTCAAGGAGTAATGATAGAAATAACGAGAGTAATCAAAGGTATTATTCATATTATTCAGGAGGAATAGTGATGAAAAAGATTAAATCAGCACTCGCTCTGACGCTTGCAGCGGCCATGAGCACATTGCTGCTCGCGGGCTGCGGACCCAAGATCCAGGTCCAGCAGAACGGCGCACCTGCAGGAAGCGGAAGCCAGGAGACACAGGCAGCCGCTGATACAGGAGCAGCACAGCAGACAGCAGAGGCAGCTCCCGCAGAGGCAGCTCCCGCAGCAGCTCTGACCTATGCACCCGGAACCAAGCTTCGCATGGCTACCGGTTACAACAGCACAAAGACCGGCCTCAGTTTCGACGCTGAGACAGCAGGCTCCGGTATCACACTGGCCGACGGCGTTACCTATAACGCAGGCGACCTCAAGCCCACATGGGTAGCAGTTCAGGAAAAGCTCGGCGTTGAGTTCGAAGACAAATATCAGGGCAACAGCGCCAGCAAAGAGTTCGAGTATTGGAAAGAGCGTCTCGGCGACGTGGATATGGTCTCCGGTACAGCAACTCTGCTGACAGAGAACGGCGAGGCAGGAAGCCTTGTAAATATCGCTGAGTATCTTGATTCCATGCCTAACTTCAAGGCATATCTGGATGCCAACCCGATCGTACGTCTCTCCATCACCGGCAACACCGACACGGGCGCGATCTACTTCAGCCCCTATTTCGACGGTGTTAACGATATCGAGCGTATGCCCCTTATGCGTGTTGACTGGGTACAGAAGCTTCTTGACGGCGAAGGCGAGTTCACCGCAGATGCTTCCAATACCACTGCAGCACCTGTTTACGAGCCGTATATGCCTACTTCCGGCAAGGTCGAAGTTGACGTAGTCAGCGCTGACGGCACAAAGGCTGAGAAGGTTACAAAGGATTATGATGCAGCAGGCAACATCGTTGCCAAGATGAACGAAGCAGGTTCTATGGACGGCGTAGCTGCTGTCAACATGCTCCGTACATACATCGACGAAGCTTACGGCGGATACTATGGAACACAGCGTTCCGATCTGTTCGTTGGCCAGAATGCCGCATGGGACGCAGACGAGCTGGTAGCTCTGCTGCGCTGCGTGAAGGCTAACCCTCAGACACTGAATGGCACAGATACCATCCAGGGCCTGTTCACACGTGAAGAGAACAACAACCAGCGCCGCGTAGATCTGTTCCGTTTCGCCGGCACACTGTTCGGCGTCCGCGGCCTTGAGTCCCGTCAGGATTACCTGTATGTAGGCAACGATGGCGCTCTGCACGATGCACGTCAGGATGCAGAAGCTTATGAGGCCCTTAACAGAGTCCACACAATGTTAGAGGAAGGCCTCATTTCTGACGGCTTTGTCGGCAGCACAGAAGAGAACACCGGTAAGTATCTTGAGAACGACCTCGGCTTCATGCACTATGACTACAACCAGACCCAGACCATCCTTAACGAGACCAAGCTCCAGAAGGATGAGGGCGAGAAGTACATGGCAGTTATGGTTCCTGTAGCTCGCTGGTATGACGGCACAAATGACGACGGTGTTTACATGCACTTCACAGAGTCCTGGCGGTCTGTTAAGACAGACGGCTGGGGAATCTCCAAGGCAGGCGTAGGATCTGATACAGACAAGCTCAACGCAGCTCTTGCTCTGATCGACTTCGCATACACACCCGAAGGACTGGTTCTTCTGAGCTATGGTCCCGATGCATTTATCAAGCAGGGTGAGACATTCGAGTTCAACGGAACTCAGCAGCCTGTTATCGCTGACGCGACCAAGGAAGAGCTTTGGGAACTGGCAGACGGCAACTACACCAACTTCGCACGTTACTATCTCGGTTCCACACTTTCCTTCGTAAAGAACCAGGCATTCGAGTATCAGTGCACAACTGAGATCGGTCAGGAAGGCGCAGGCCACATCTCCAAGGCTATCGCTCTTGGCGTTGTTAAGCACCCTGAACTCGCAGTTGCAGATAACCAGTGGTACACCTCTGTTCCCACCGTTCTTCCCAACACCAGTGTTGAGAATGAAAAGATCGGCGGCTACACTGAGCTGAAAGAGAAATTCAGCCAGCAGAAGGATGGCGAGAACGTCCTGGTCAACATGATCATTGGCGGCTACAGCGCTCTGGATTCTTCCGTGAACGACGCGCAGGGAGCAGCGGATTATGTTGCAAACAGCTGGAGCGGCAAGCAGTACCTTGGTCTCAAGGAAGCAGCTTGGCAGCGTGACCTTGCTTATTATCAGGGCTTTGCCAAGTAATTAAACCGCCCAATTTAAGATCTTACTAAGTCCGCGGCCGGACGTCACAGGCGCCCGGCCCGGATGAAACCGTTACTCAACAAATGGTGGAGGTCATCATGTATAAAAAACAGTTGACAGTGCAGAAGATCCTTTGCATGGCAGCGGTCATCGTGAGCGCAGTGGTATTCTTCTATGCACTTGGTATTATGACCGACCTGTACGACGCGCTGTACGATACGATGCGCAACCCTAACGACGTATTTCAGACAGATGTTCCCGGCTCTATTGTTTACTACAATATGCAGGATTTTAACAATTACTTCCTGAAATACAGCATCGGTCTGATCCTGCTCGCCGTACTGCTGCTGATCACAAATACCCATGTGCGCAGGAAATATTATATCGGCAACTATGTCGCTACGGGTCTCTTTGCAATTGCAAGTGTTGCAATCTCCATTTTCGGACATACCTATATTGAAATCTTCAAGGGGCAGTTCCTTCAGGTGGATTTTGCCGCACTTAAAGAACACGCGGAGATGTGGGGCACGCTCTACACAGAGTCCACATTCTGGTTTGATATTCATTACCTCGTATTTGCGCTCCTGCTCATCGTAGCGGCGCTGCTGGTAGCGAATGCAGTCTGGAAGACAAGACTCATGAAAGAGGAGCAGCAGCTTCTTCGCGGAGAAAAGGGGGGGCAGGCGTGAATATGAACGACGAGCTCACGATCGCGCGCGACCGGATGAGATTTATTAAGAATTCCCAGTCCGCAAACCTTTGCTACCTCGGAATCCTGCTGAATGTGTTCTATTTTGTCAGTATTTATAAATCGGATGTAGGAACCTACTACTACAACATCCTGATCGGTGCATCGATCGTTTACAATCTGATCTTTATGCTGGCAGTCTTCCTTTCCTCGGAAGCAGTCAAGAACTACAACAAGAATTATTCCTATGTGCTTGCAGTGGTCGGTATTCTTCAGATCGTAAGAATATTCATTATTCCCATGCGTGCGCATACCGCGACGACCGTGGTAAACAATGAGCAGGTTCTGGTAATGCACAACGGTCAGTTCATCAGAGTCTGCATCTATCTTGCAGTCTCTGCAGCCTGCCTTCTGGCAGCGGCGGCGATCAACTTCAAGAAATTAAGGAGAAAAAGACATGGCAACGTTGAACTTACAGCATATCGATAAGATATATGATAATAACGTTCAGGCAGTCTTTGACTTCAATCTGGACGTAAAAGACGGAGAACTGATCGTTCTGGTCGGTCCTTCCGGATGCGGAAAGTCCACTACGCTGCGCATGGTCGCAGGCCTTGAGGACATTTCCAACGGCAAACTCCTGCTGGACGGCAAAGACATCACAGCAGCACCGGCCAAGGACAGAGACATGGCAATGGTATTCCAGAGCTACGCCCTGTACGGCCACATGACCATTTATGAAAACATGGCATTCTCCCTGACACTGCGCAAGGAGAATCCGAACGTGATCCATAAGAAAGTTCTGGCGGCGGCAGAGATCCTCGGACTCACCAGCCAGCTGAACAAGAAGCCGGCACAGCTTTCCGGCGGTCAGAGACAGCGTGTGGCAATGGGCCGTTCCATTGTCCGTAACCCCAAGGTCTTCCTCTTCGATGAGCCGCTTTCCAACCTGGATGCCAAGCTCAGAGGCGCGACAAGACGTGAGATCCTGCTGCTGCACAAGCGCCTGCAGGCAACCATGATGTATGTCACGCACGACCAGACCGAGGCTCTTACGCTGGCTGACAGGATCGTATGCATGTCCATGGGACACGTTCAGCAGGTGGGAACACCTCTTGAACTGTATGATGATCCGGACAACATTTTCGTAGCAAGTTTCATCGGACTTCCTCCTATGAATTTCTTTGACGTCACCGTCGGTGACGGCGTCCTCAACGGACAGGGATTCACTGTGAAACTGACCGAGGAAGAGAAGAGCACACTTGCTTCTTACAGAGGCAAAGAGATCGTTCTGGGTGTCCGCCCCGAGAACATCGAGGAAGGCACGGAAGTTCCCGTAGATGTGCAGAACAACGAGAATCTTGGTATGAATACTCTGGTTCACGGTTATATCGCCGGCGGCGGTCCCAGGATCGTCGCGAAGCTTAAGGGCTGGAAAGAGCTCAAGGCCGGCGATGGCATTTCCTTCTCCTTCAAACGGAAGCATTTCTTCGACAAGGAGACAACAAATGCGATCAGAGGAGGTAAGTGAAGATGGAAAAGAAAAAACCCGGAGTACTGAGCGAACTCTGGCGCAAATTCCTGGTAGCGCTTAAGCGCAGACCTCAGAACATCGCGCTGGTATCACTGGTAATCACTTTCCTGTTCTATGCGCTTAACCTGATGTATATTTCCGATACTACGGCTAAGATCCAGGGAACCGGAATGGGACTGTGCGGATTCTGCGTAATGCTGTTCTCCATGCTGTCCTTCATGTGCTTTATCAATGCGTTCCCTTATCGCAAAAAGCCCAATGTGCCGATGATCGTCCTTATGTTCATCATGTTCGCGATCATTATCGGTGCCGATTATCTGTATCTGCAGCAGATCTACAGCGCTGTTTACCGCCCGGATAACCCGATCGTGGTCACAGTTGCTACAATCTACATTGCATATGCGGAGTGGTATCTGAGAATTCACATTATGCTGATGTGCATCACTATCGCGCTGATCGTCCTGCTTCCTGTTTACAGCAAGATGATCCGCAAGATCAAGACCTCCATCGAGGTCGAGGACAACGGCGAGATGGGTGCGATTGATCTTACCGGAGAAGCATGATCCAATCCTTCTGGGCGGAAGCGTCCGGCTCCGGCCGGTGCTTCTGCCCGATTTAGAGCAGAGAGTATGAGCAAAAAAACTGGCAAAAGACAGAACCGCAAACCGGATGTTACCAAAGAGACAGGGTATTACAAGCTCAAGACACAGGCGGTAAAAGATCTGGTGGAAGCGGATGAGAGCAATTCCCCGGAAGTCTCCGAGGAGGAGCTGAATAAATACCGCTCCGGTCCCAAGATCAAACTGGCGGACGGAGTCAAAATACTCATTCTGAAATTCTGGTTTGCAGGAGCGGTGTGTTTCTTCTTTATATGGGGCTTGAGCGGGTATATGGCGGATATGCTGGATACGCTCTTCGTGACGGGCATCGCCATGGGGATCGTGACAGACATTCTGACCAACAACGCGATCAGGTTCTTTGAAGCGACACCGGGGAGCAATGACCGCTACATCATGGTCACACTGCGCGGATATCTCAGCTTTTTTTTAAACATACTTTATGCGTTTGTGGTGCTGTTCTTCGTCTACAGTATATATGCGGTCATCAATTTCACCGTGATCCGAATCACCGGAAATGCGGACACGCTTCCGCTCGGTGTTGGACCGATCATGTTCGGGCTTTTCTACCTCGGAGTAGATCAGCTGCTGATCAAATGCAAACATATAATTGCAGATATCGTGAGGAAAGCACAAAAAGTAAATTAAGAGGTTTTGTTTATGATAAAGATCCTCTATTTGGGAAGCAGTTCCGTTTGTATGGAACTGCAGAATGACAACCCCTACTATGCACCGGAGGAATATACCGTTTCTATGGGCGGCAGGCCTATTCTGCGGAGAAATACGAATGTATTTTCCCTCTTTGAACTGACGCCGGATACGGAGTATACCGCCACTGTCGAGCATCAGGGACAGAAAGAAGAGATTTCTTTTAAGACGCGCACGGAGACGTGCTGTGTCAGTGTCAAAGATTTCGGCGCGGTTGGCGACGGTGTTCATGAAGACACGGCAGCCATCCAGGCAGCGGTGAATTTCGTGCCCGAAGGCGGCAGGATCTATTTCCCTGCCGGAACATATCTTACGCTTCCGATCGCACTTAAAAGCCACATCACACTGGAGCTGAGTGAGAAAGCAATCCTTCTGGGATCCACTCAAAGAGAGCGCTACCCTATTTTGGCAGAGGTTGCCAGGGATCCTTTCACAGGACAGGAAACACCGCTCTCCTCTTTTGAGGGAAATGAAGTTCCGGCCTATATGTCTCTTCTGCATGGCGCTTACGCACGGGATATTACCGTGGTAGGACTTGGCAGGATCGACGGAAACGGTCAGAACGGCGACTGGTGGAAAGACTTTGAAAACTTCCCGGCCATGCGCCCCAGAGCTGTTTTCCTCAATCGCTGTGAAGACGTCACATTCCACGGGGTGACAGTTGCGAACAGTGCCTCATGGCATATGCACCCGTTCTTTTCGAAGAACATCGGTATGTACGACATGTACATTGAGGCTCCCAAGAACAGCCCCAATACTGACGCGATCGACCCCGAGAGCTGCGACCAGGTCGAGATCATAGGATGCCGTTTCTCGGTAGGAGATGATTGCATCGCGATCAAATCAAACAAAATAGAGATGGCCCGCAAATACAAGACTCCGGCTGACCACCACACGATCCGCAACTGTCTGATGGATTTCGGCCACGGAGCGCTGACTCTGGGAAGCGAGCTGGCCGGCGGTATCCGCAATGTGAGCGTAACGAAGTGCCTCTTCCACGCCACAGACCGCGGCCTTCGCATCAAGAGCCGCAGGGGCAGAGGAAAAGACAGTATCATAACAAATGTCGAGTTTGATAATATCCGCATGGACGGGGTGCTGACACCCATCGTCATCAACTTGTGGTACAACTGCTGCGATCCTGACAGATTCACGGAATACGTGTGGTCGAGAGAACACCTGCCCGTGGATGACCGCACACCGCACATGGGAACTTTCTGTTTCCGGAATATGGAGTGCACGGACGCAGAGGCGGCGGCCTGCTATATTGACGGCCTGCCGGAGAGCCCTATTGACAAGGTGATCCTGGAAAACATTTCAATCTCTTTTGCCGAGAACGCCCAGCCGCATGTTCCGGCTATGCAGAATTTTGCCAAAGAGAGATGCAAACTGGGCCTGTATCTGGACAACGTTAAGGAGATCGAGATCCGGAACGTGAAGATGAAGGGCCAGGACGGCGAGATGGTCATCGCGGATCACTATGAAAAGCTAATTACGGAAGGATTTGATCAGGAATGACAGATTACAGCAGAATCGATGCCTATGTGCTGCGCCTGATAGAGGAGTCCACGCCTGAGCGCACCGCCTGGAATCTGGAGAAGATCCGGGAAGGTAAGAAGGTGGAATGGAACTATATTGACGGCTGCATGCTGACGGCACTTATGGAAATGACTTCCATCACGGGAGATGAGAGATATGCTGCTTTCGCGGAAAAGGTCATCGATCATTTTGTGCAGGAAGACGGCAACATTCTGACTCTGAAACCCGAGAAAGCAAATCTTGACGATATCAATGAGGGAAGAGTGCTGTTTGAGCTTTATAAAAAGACGGGAACACAGAAGTACCGCCTTGCTGCAGACCGTCTTATGGAGCAGGTCAAAGCACAGCCCAGAACCTGGGAGGGAAATTTCTGGCACAAAGCCATTTATCCCGATCAGGTGTGGCTCGACGGCATCTATATGGCGCAGCCTTTTTACGCACTGTATGTGAAGAACTTCGGAGACGGAGACTTCTCCGATATAGTGAAGCAGATAAAGACAGTGTATCTGAGAATGCGCTCTAAGGAGAAAGGGCTTTACTTCCACGGCTACGACGCCTCGAAGAAAGCTTTTTGGGCAGATCCGGAAACGGGCTGTTCACAGAACTTCTGGCTCCGCTCTCTGGGATGGTTTGCGGTAGCTCTTGCGGACCTTGCGGACATTCTTCCGGAGGGAGAGAGCAGGGATGAACTTACCGGAATCTTCAAAGAGCTCATGGAGCACATGATCGAATATGCCGACCCGGAGACCGGCCTGTACTGGCAGGTACCTGACCAGCAGGGACGGGAAGGCAATTATCTTGAGACCAGCGGCAGCGCGATGATGGCATACGCCATGCTCAAGGGCGCAAGGCTGGGGATCCTGCCGGAGAAATTCGCCGGACAGGGAGAGAAGACTTTTAACGGGATCATCGATCGCTACCTGACATTTACCGATACGGGACTCAATCTCGGCGGGATTTGTCTCGTCGCGGGACTTGGGCCTGAGAACAACAGACGCAGAGACGGTTCCTACGCATATTATATCTCTGAGCCTGTTGTAGAGAACGACGCAAAAGGAGTGGCGCCTTTTGTCCTGGCTTATACGGAGATTAAAAGGAAAAAGGGAACTGATTGATGAATGACATCATTTATGTGGGAAGGCATGCGCTGACGCTGCGTGTGTCTGATCATGCGCATGAGAGCTGGGAATTAATATATTGCACGAGTGGTAAAGGCCAGATCAGTTTCGAGGACAGGACGTTTACCTACTATAATGACAGTGTTGTTATTATCCCTCCCATGGTCACTCATTCTAATTGGAGCGATTCGGGATTTACGAACATCCATGTTAACATCGTGGATTCGACCCTCAATTTCAGGGAACCGATTATTTTATCCTGTACCTCCAATGCTTTTCTCAGACAGGCGTTTGAGGCGGCATTCTATTACTATTCAAATAACGGAATCGGCAGAACAACGCTGCTCCCGGTTTATGGCCAGCTGATCGCCTCTACGGCGCTCATGCTCGCTTCGGACATCGCCCACAGCGATGTGGTCCAGCAGGTCATAAACGACATTTTAAAAAACTATCCCGATGCGGATTACGACCTGAACGCATATCTGCAGAGTATGCCTTTCAGTTTTGAGTATCTCAAGAAGATGTTCAAGAATGAAGTGGGAATGACTCCCAGGCAGTTTCTCACAGATAAGAGACTGGAAAACGCGGCCAACAATCTGGCGCTTTCCGGCTGCGGATCCAGCATCTCACAGATCGCAAGGCAGAGCGGGTTTCAGGAGCCCCTGTATTTTTCCCGTCTGTTTAA
>CACZXG010000072.1 GCA_902785055.1 uncultured Lachnospiraceae bacterium | reverse complement strand
CGATATTCTTTCTTACCTGGTTCGCTGTTTTCTTCAGTTCCTGAACGTTCATTTGGCACCTCCCTGGCCATAGTAAGCATTGGCTCCGTGCTTTCTGTAATAATGCTTGTTCTGAAGCTCCTGGGGAGCGGGCTGCACCTTGGGATTGATCAGTTCTGTCCTGAAAGCCATCTTGGCGACTTCTTCCGGAGCCGAGTTCCTGTGTGGTGTGCGCCGCCGGCGGTGATCCAGCACTCTACGCCTGTCTCAAGAGAAGGCATAGCCTTCCACATGACCTTGGCAACGGGAAGATTTGGCCCCGTCGACCAGGTGATAGGTGTAGTCTTCCATGAAAGATGAAGCGCCGTTCTCGCCCTTACCCATTTTCTTTAGTATAGCTGTCATGGCGCTAACTTTCCAGTCTCCTTCTCCGCCGTATCCGTATTCCTGCGCCATCAGGTGCTGGGATGCAAGTCCGGGGAGCTGCTCCATGCCGTAGAGATCCTGGAAGGTGTTGCTGAACGCCTTGCAGCCGTTCCTGTCCATCATCTTCTTCATGGCGATCTCTTCTCTTGCCTGATATCTGATGGCTTCTGTATTGTCTGTCGCCACGTCATACTGGTCAAAATATACCTTGCAGAGCGCATCCAATAAAGAAATCCAATCCCCCATTATGGACATTTATTGACTTTTTCAAAAATGTTAGACGATCTTCTTTGCAAGAATGCCTTTTAATGAAAGTTCCTCTCTTCCTCCTCGATCCTGGTCCTGTCTTCAAAAGTCATGATCTTTCTGAAGATCTTCTCCAGGAACAGCTCGGTGAACATATACCCTGCCTGCTTCATTCTTGCCGTGAATTTCTGTTTTACTTATAATGAATGAGAATGGATTTTTGAATCAGAATAGAAATCAACAGAGTAATATGAGACAAGTAGATTATAAAAACGGAAAAATTTTCAGCAACGTCATGCAAAGCATGCTCCCCATGCTGGTCGCGCAGGTCCTGAGCCTCCTCTACAGCATTGTGGATCGCATTTACATAGGCAGGATTCCAGGCGAAGGCACTTCCGCGCTGGGCGGCGTCGGACTTTGCTTTCCGGTCATTATCATGGTCACCGCCTTCACCAATCTGTTCGGGCTGGGCGGCGCGCCGCTCTGCTCGATCGCTCGCGGCCAAGGCAACCTCAGGAGAGCTTCCGAGGTTATGAACACGGCATTTTCCATGCTCGTTCTGACGGGAGTAGTCATCACAGCAGCCGGCGAATTGTTTGCCGCCCCGCTTCTTCGCCTGTTCGGAGCTACGCAGGGAAATCTCCCGTTTGCTCTGGCCTATCTGCATATTTATCTCATCGGCACTGTTTTCACCATGCTGGCGACGGGACTCAATCCCTACATCAATGCGCAGGGATTCGCCTCCACCGGCATGTTCACCGTTGTGATCGGTGCGGTGACCAACATTCTGCTGGATCCCCTGTTCATCTTTACTTTCGGGATGGGGGTCCGCGGCGCTGCCCTGGCCACCATACTGTCCCAGATCCTGTCGGCCGTCTTCGTGCTGCGTTTTCTGACCGGCGATAAAGCCGAACTGCGTCTGACTCCTTTAAAGGACTTGCAGGAACTTCCCGCAGAACTTGCGGGAAATGATCCCGATGACAGATTCCGCTCCACAGCTCTGGATATCGCCGGGCTGGGCTCTTCCGCCTTCGTCATGCAGTTCACCAACAGCCTCGTCAGCATCGTCTGCAACAGCACTCTGTCAAAATATGGCGGAGAGGTCATGATATCGGTATATACCATTATCAATTCCGTCCGGCAGGTCCTGGAAACGCCGGTCATCGCGATCGGCGAGGGCACCTCTCCCGTGATCAGCTACAATTACGGCGCGCGCAGGCCCGGGCATGTCCGCAAGGCGATGCTCCTTATGGGCTGTCTCGGAATCGGCTACACACTGATCGTCTGGATCCTGATCGAACGTTTCCCGGCCTTTTTCATCTCCATGTTCAGCACTGACGCCGCCCTGATGAAAGATGCGATCCCGGCGCTCCATCTTTACTTCTTCGCCTTTGTATTTCAGTCCCTGCAATACACCGGCCAGACCACTTTTAAAGCGCTGGGCAAGAAGAAGCAGGCCATCTTTTTCTCCCTCTTCCGCAAAGTGGTGATGGTCGTGCCGCTCACGCTCCTCCTTCCGGGCGTCTTCCACTTCGGATCCGACGGCGTGTTTATTGCGGAGCCCGTCTCCAATGTCATTGGCGGCACTGCCTGTATGGTCACAATGCTTTTGATGGTGCTGCCGGAGCTTAGGAAAATGGAGTGAATATATCAAAGCGCTGTCAAAAGTATCAGATCGTTGTTCCGAAAACAAAGTGCCAGACACCAACTGTTCATGGTGTCTGGCACTTCCTTTTCTTCGGTTAACTGATTGCTTACAGTATATCCATGGCTGCAAAATATCCCTGATGAATCGCTTTCTTTACAATTCCGGCACCGGTGCAGTCTCCGATCGCCCTAAAGCTCTCCCAGTCGGGCCACTCGCGAAGTTCATCAACTACTGCGGAATTCGGGATGCTTCCGACGGCATAGAGCACAGTGTCCGCCGGAACTTCAAATTCGTTTCCGTCTTTATTGGTATAAGTTACAGATTTTTCGGAAATCGACTTTGTCGCCGCCTCGGTGATCACATGGATTGACTCCGCTCTCTGCGCAAACAGCTCGTCCAATGTGGGCTTTATGAACATGTTCGCGTCTCTGGCCGTTCCGTCCAACAGCTCTATGATCGTCACATCCTTGCCCTCATCTGCCAGGCTGACCGCGATCTCGCAGTTGATCATTCCGCCGCCGATCAGGACTACTTTATTTCCAATCGTCTCCGGTTCAAAATAGGCAGCCGTTGCATATTTTGCATTTTCTACGCCGGGTACGCCGAGCACTCTGTGAGTCGATCCCGAAGCAACAATGATGTCTGTCGGGCGAAGCTGATCCATGAGTGCGGTGTCTGCTTCTGTGCCCAGCATGACTTTGATATCTCTCTTTTCTATCTGGCGGACGTAGTAGTCTTTAAGCTTTCTCAAGTCCTCTTTGTGGCCGTGGTCCGCAAACAGAAGCGTTCCGCCGAGCTTGTCACCCTTCTCCACGAGCGTCACATCGTGACCTCTGTCGAAAGCCGTGATGGCAGCTTCCATTCCGCCTACGCCGCCGCCTACAACAACAACTTTCTTCCTGGCTTTAGGAGCCGGCGTTCCCAGAAGGTATGCTTCCTGTCCTGCTGCCGGGTTGATGTTGCACTGGTAATATCCAGTGTAGAGGCCTGCCATGCAGTCACTGCAGCGGATGCACGGTTTGACGTCCTCTTCTCTTCCACAAAGGAATTTCTTGGGAAGATCGGGATCTGCGAGTATGCCGCGGCCGATCGAGAAGAAGTCGATCACGCCTTCCCCAATGAGCTGATCCATCTTAGCGGGATCATTGTGTCCGCCGACTGCCGTGAGCCTGGCCTGAACGCCGGCTTCCTTGAGTGCCTTGGCGATCGGAATGTTCACAAAGCGGCCCATAAGAGGATTGACCCAGCAGTAGTGCTCGGAATTGTGGTAATCGCCGGACGAGATCTCAATGATATCAACAATGCCGTCGGTCATCTTGCAGAAAGCGATACAGTCGTCAAGAGTCCAGCCGTTTTTCTGATGCTCGTCGCCGCTGATGCGGATCTGAATGACAACGCGGGGACCGACTTTTTCTCTGACCGCTTTGAGGACCTGGAGCGGGAACTTGGCACGGTTCTCAATGGAGCCGCCGTATTCGTCTGTTCTTGTATTCCAGGCAGGGGACAGGAACTGGGCAAGGAGCCATCCGTGACAGCACTGCACCATGACCTGATTGAATCCCGACTGGACTGCGCAGAAAGCCGCCTCGGCAAAATCACCTGCAATGCGGGCCATATCTTCTTCATCCATTGCCGTAACATGTGTGCCGTTTTCCTTGTCCATCTCCACCGGACCGATGACTTTTCCGGTCGACGCGCCGTTGAAAAAAGGCTCGGCAAAAAGTCCCGCATGGGCCAGCTGCACACAAGGGTTGGCGCCGTGTCTGTGGATCGCGTCCGTAAACTTGATCCAGTCTTTGGCGGGAAGGATCATCCGTGAGAAGTCAGGCCGGATCACATCCACGTTCGGCCTTCTCACTGCATCCACGTTGTTGACCGGTGTCTCGCCGTAATTGACGCTCGCCGCTCCGCCGCGCGCCTTCTTCTCATAGAAAAGAACTGTCCTGAAATCAGGTGCTCCGCTGTATTCATCCGGATAAGTAAGTCCGGTCGGCGTGCTGAAGATCCTGTTTCTGTATGTGACTCCGCGAATGGTGCATGTCTTGCTGAGGTTGGGGTATTTTTTCATTTTCTTCTCCTTCTTGATCTGCTCTTTGCCCGGCTGTGGTTTCCATCCGCCGGCTGTCTTCCTCTGTCTGTTAATATCATAACAAAAGGACTGATGAGCAAATACGTTCATCAGTCCAATATTTTGGCAAAATATTCGTACTTTTGTACAACTACCGGATCATCCGGTACATACGAAGGGAGAACTGGAGGTTGAAGCAGGTGTTCTCATCCGTCAAATCAAGATCAAAAAGTGACTGGGCTCTCTCCAGCCTGTATCGCAGTGTGTTTTTGTGGATGTTCATCCTTCCGGCAGCGCGCTGCACATTGCGCCCGGATTCCAGGTATGTCTCCACGCTTTCCTTGAGCGCAGTTCCATACTTGCGGTCGTACTCCTCCATCTCGCGGATCTCGGGACGGCAGAACCGCTCGAGGTCATTGCTTTGAGATGCGATCTCCATGAAATGGTACAGAATGATGTCTTCGTAGTGCACGACAAGACTGTCCACCTCCAGCTTCTGGTAAACCCGCTGTATAGCCAGCATCTCACCGAAAGCATTGTGAAGATCCATGATGCTCCTGAAGGGCCTGCTGATTCCTATTCGGGTATCATTGCCGCCCACCAGTGACCGGATGGAGTCGATCAGCTTGCTGCTGACATATTTCTTGTCCATCACGATGATCAGGCTCTCATCGTAAATTATGCAATATGCTGAAGCCGGCAGCGAGTGCATGACCGTATCGCGCATAAAATAGAGCGACAGGGAGTTGCGAAGATCTATGCTCTTGATCGCAATGAGCTGCATGGCCTTCGGAAATGTGAGGTTCAGCAGACGGCAGCGCTCTATGATCGCCTGCTCGGCAGCAGTCTTTTCTATAATGTCCCTGAAAACGCTGAAGTAAGGGACAACCTGCATCGCAGTGCGCTCGCGGTAAAGCATTTCAAATAAGACAGCTTTGCAGATAATGATCAGGAGTTCAGCGTCTTCATCCCGAAAGGGTTCCACCTCTACAAGCGCAACAATGCCGATAGATCCGTCGCGGTCCCTCACCCGGCATCCCATCACGCGGTACGGACAGAATACAGGCTTGCTGATGACAGGCTCGTCGCTGTTAAGCAGCTGCGCAAATGTTCCACCCGACTCGGCGAGTCTGGTGTACTCTTCTTTGAGATGTCCTTCCGGAAGAAGCTGCTCCCAAATCAGTTCGTCTCCGGGCCGCCTGCTTACCGCCAGCACTTTGCCGCTTATGTCAAACAGCATCATAGGGTTCCGCAGCGTTGTCGAGGCAACATCCGTCAGGTACTGCATTCCTTTTCGCTCGATCAGTGCATTTAGAATTGTATCTTTTCTTTCTATGAAACTGCTGTCCATAGATGTCCTCCTATATCGCCGTCTCTGTGAACTCATAATTCGCTCCTCAGAAACAGGAAATTGTTCCTGAGCGTTATCACAGGCCTCATCCTTCCGCGCCTGACCAGGTCCTGTATATTTTGCCTGGTGCAGCCCATTAGCTCTGCTGCCCCGGCCGTGTCGATCAGTTCCTGCTGCAAATACGCCTTAAAGTCAGCAGCTGCAACCGGAAGCGGTGTTCCGCCATTGCGCAGTACATCCACAGGTATATGACTATCATCTGATATTGTAATTCCATGCCCTCCCGGCTGCATTGTAAGATCTGCAAGGCGTTCCCTATAAAGACTAAGGCGCTTTATAAGGCGTTCGCGGTCAGAATCTACGGCATTATACGCCGTGTTCTCCCATGCCGGGAGCTCCTGCAGTTCAGTGTCGGAAATGCTCTCCACCAGTCCGTCCCGGAAAAAAAGAAGTGTCCGGTCGGGACCCAGCACTATACAGGAAAGAGTCCCCGCAAGGCGTCGGCATAATTCCTGCGGAAAGGATGCCGTTTTAAGCGGCACAATAAAGCATTCGTCCTGCGCGCATCTTCCGTCCGCTAGTATCAGAAGACGATGCACATCGTATTCCTTAAGGCCGTTCTCCTTCAGGATCATTCCCAAATTCTGCCGGTCCCTGGGAACGATTCTCTGCTCTACCCATACTCT
Source organism: uncultured Lachnospiraceae bacterium (assembly GCA_902785055.1). Taxonomy (GTDB): domain Bacteria; phylum Bacillota; class Clostridia; order Lachnospirales; family Lachnospiraceae; genus CAG-791. The sequence continues at coordinate 7,458 of CACZXG010000072.1, read as the reverse complement.
GCTCCAGTAGGGGTCCAAAGCCCGCACACCGCGCTTCACGAACGAAGACAGGATCAGCGGTGCATCCCACTCATCGACATTGTCACTGATCTCAATGTGAAATGTATCATCCCTCTCATAGTAAAGAAGCCACGCGAGATCGCGGCTCTGATCAATGGATGCGTCACGAATCGCATAAGCTCTCATAATATTCCCATCTCCTCCATATCATCTCCCAAATCGCGTCCTGATACGCCGGCGGCAGCGCCTCCGAAAGATCCCTGAACAGATACTCCCTGTCAGTTTCCCGAAGCTTACCCGGCACCCGCAGATGTTCTCTCGGAATCAGCCCGAGATTCCGGACAGCGGATCCGGATCCCACAAAACACTGCACTCTGCGGTCTGCCATTGGATCGGCATTCTCCAGGTCTTTCTCATTATGAATGGAGCAAAACAGAGAAAGCCCCTGGTCAAACAGAGGCGCCAGACGATAAGACTTCCCTGTGCGGCTGCGCAGAACTTCCATATTGGCGCCATGCCGGTCACGATTCAGGATCAGGAAGTCAATGACCAGCATCTGATACACGTACCCCGCCCATCCTTGCCGTATGCAGAAATCCAGCGGGCTCTCCGAAGTCAGCCGCTCCATCTGATAGAATGTATCCAGCGCTATTTTGCTCTCGTCCGGTCGTTTGTAATCTTTGGAACGGCAAAGCCACGTTTCCATTTCGTTCTCTTCGATCTGAATTCGCGCGTGGATCAGCTGATAGGACAGGTGAGGAATTTGAAGGATCGTCAGAAGCCGGTCCGCGATCAGCTCGTTAATGCATTCATGTCCGACGATTCCTCTGTATGCATCATAATCAGAGAGTTTATAGTACCATTTCACGCCGCGGATCATTTCACGGGACTTCAGAAAGGAGCCGGCCGTTCCGGAAGAATGCCGGACTTTACTCCAGTCAAGGCGCCGCAGGTCTTGCATTTCCTGAATAACTTGTCTGTACATGCCTTCTCTCACCTCCTCTGATTATGATTATTATATATCAAATATTGTCGTACGACAAGTTTTATCTGTTTTGTGCAAATTGAAACAGGTCAATTCAGATTCTACCTTCCTCAGCTCACTTGACAATAGAAGGAATGCCTGTTATCCTTTATGTACTCCTTTAGGAGTATAGTCAGGAGATGTTTACATGATTACTTTGTTTCACGGATCAGATAAGATCATAGAAGGGCCGCACTACGGAGGGAGCAGAGACAATAATGATTACGGGAACGGTTTCTACTGTTCGGAAAGCTCCGACCTTGCGCGGGAATGGAGCGTCGACGAGAATAGAGACGGTTTTTTGAACTGCTATGAGCTGGATACGGATAGTCTCCGCGTGCTCCGGCTTTGCGGGGGAAGATACAGTATTCTGCATTGGCTTGCTATTCTTCTGGAGAACCGCAAATTCCAGATTACGTCCAAACTGGCCAGAGAGGCGAAGAGATATCTTTTGGAACAGTTCTCTGTTCCGTATAAGGATTCTGACATTCTGATCGGTTATCGTGCGGACGACAGCTATTTTGCTTTCGCCAACGATTTTCTGAACGGAACTATTTCCCTGAGGCAGCTCGAGGAGGCCATGTATCTTGGCAAACTTGGAGAGCAGGTCGTACTCAAGAGTGAAGAGAGTTACCGGCATATCAGGTTCCTTGAATATGAGCCGGTCGATGCGGCTGTATGGTATCCCCGCAGGAAAGATCGGGATCAAAGCGCAAGACAGCGTTATTTTCAGCAGGATCGGGATGGCTGGCAGAAGGGAGAGTTGTATATGCCGAAGATTTTAGATGAGGAGATCGGGCCGGATGACACACGCATTCAGCGAATTATATATTGAGAACGCGCAGAGAGTTTTTGCGCAGATGACACATTATGTCATTCATGATCTTAAGATGGGATACGATCCATTCTTCAGACTGTTTGTTCAGTCAGGCGTGGCGGCACAGTTTGAAAAAGGTAACCCCCGCTATGTAGCGGGAATGTCGGGAACGGAACTTGCGGATGAAGTAATGAGACGCGTCACAGGACACGGATGCGCCATAGAATCCGAGCCTTACTATGATCGGACAGAAGCTTATTGGACCGGTTTTACACTCGCGTGGTATCAATGGTACGATAACTGTTCCTTCCGGGAACTGTTTGCTGAAGTTTCCTGCTCTTCCATTGCCGGGATGTATCCCAAATACCACGAAATGGATCTTATGCATTCCGCCGACGAGATCAGAAGGCTTCGCAGGCTCTCTGCTTACAGAAACAGGATCGGCCTCAAATATAAGAGGGAACAGGCAGGACTCAGCCAGCGTGATCTGGCTGAGATCTCAGGTGTTCCGGTAAGAACAATACAGCAGTATGAACAGCAGCAAAAGGATATCCGTAGGGCTGCATATGAAACAGTATGCCGGCTGGCAGATGCTCTTCACTGCGCCCCGGATGATTGTATGCCCCCAAATGTGTAAAATACACAAGATAATCTACTATGACAGGAGGAAGAGATGAAACTTACAACCGATATTTTTCAGAGTTCGATCAGGTGTGGGCCCTGGTGACCGCAGGCACCCCCGACAACTTCAACACAATGACGATCAGTTGGGGCGGCATGGGCACCCTTTGGGGCAGACCGGTTGCTTTTTTATTTCGCATGGCGGGAGCTTATTCTCGTTAGGTACAGATCAGTGATTTCCGAACACTGTACACAACGAAAATCATCCAAAAACGGTGGCAATTATCAGATTATGAATCTTTTTCTACTTTCTCATAGGTAAACGTATTCAGAAACCGCCTGGCTCTCTCCGTGCGTGGATGCTCGAAGAAATCATCCGGGCTTCCCTCTTCCACGATATTTCCTTCGTCGATGAAGATCACCCGGTCCGCGACTGCTTTGGCAAAAGACATCTCGTGCGTGACGATCACCATGGTCATGCCCTGCCTGGCAAGCGTCAGCATGACGTCCAGCACTTCTCTCACCATTTCGGGATCCAGAGCAGCCGTCACTTCATCGAACAAGAGGACTTCCGGGTGCATGCAGAGTGCCCGCACGATCGCCGCGCGCTGCTTCTGTCCGCCCGAGAGCTGCCTGGGATAGCTGTCTCTTTTATCCGAAAGGCCGACACGTTCCAAAAGCTGCAGAGCTTCCGACTCCACTTCCCCCCGGCTGCGTTTCTGTACAAGAAGGGGCGAGAGCATGATGTTCTCCAGGATCGTCTTGTGTGGAAACAACTCATAATTCTGAAAGACCATGCCTACCTTCTGTCGAATAGAGGCAATGGAGCGGGCACTTCCGTCCACTTTTTCGCCCCGGAAGGTGATCCCGCCGCCCTGAATGGGCTCGAGACCGTTGATGCACCGCAGAAGTGTGCTTTTGCCGCAGCCTGACGGACCGACGACGACAACGACTTCTCCTTCTCTGACTTCCAGCGAGAGGCCGTTCAAAACCACATTGTCTCCAAATCTCTTAATGATATTCTCTATTTTGATAAGCACCTGCTTCATCAGCTCCACTTCCTTTCCAAATACTTAGAAAACATGCTGATCGGCCAGCATGCGGCAAAATACAGAACAAAGACACACGCATAAACACCAAACGCCGCGTTCGGCGATGATTTGCGGTTTGCCTCGATGATCTGCTGTCCCACCTTGAGAACTTCCACGACACCGATCATCATCGCCAGACTCGTTGTCTTGATCATTCGGGTGACCAGATTAATGGAGAGCGGGATCAGACGCCGGAGCGTCTGTGGAATGATAATGTGCCGGTAAATCTGCCCCTGTTCCATCCCCAGCGCAGCAGCGCTCTCGTACTGGTGCTTCGGAATACTGATCAGCGCGCCGCGAACAAGGTCCGCCATCTCCGCTGTCCCCCAGAAGGTGAATACTATGATGGCGGCGATCTCAGCCTCGATATTCAAGCCGAACACTCTGGTTGTCCCGAAAAAGACGATGAAGAGAAGGACCATCTGCGGCATCACGCGCACGATCTCCAGATAGACGCGGGTGACCGACTTGATCACCGGATTATCCCCGGCCATCAGAACGCCGACGATCAGCCCCAGCACAATGCTGAATGTCACCGCGATCAGACTGATCCGCAGCGAGATCCACAGACCGCCCAGAAGGCGCTGCATATTTATGCCCTTGAAGAGTACGTCAATCCCCAAAGCCTGCATACCGAAGCCTCCTTTCCAAGAAACTTCCGAGTGCGGAGACCGGAAGCAGAATGATGAGATAGAAAACCACCAGAAGCGTCAGACACTCCAATGTCTTATAATAAAGGCCAATCAGGTCTTTGGCAGTGAACATCAGATCCATCAGGCTGATGGCGGAGAAGACGCTGGTCTCCTTGAGCAGAAAGATCACGTTGGCCACAAATGCGGGCACACTGATCGACACCGCCTGAGGCAGTATGACATGCAGAACCGCCTGCTGCCTGGTCATTCCCAGCGACAGCGCACTCTCCATCTGGATCGGCTCGATCGCCTCAAGGCCGCTCCGAAAGGTCTCCGCCATGTAGGCGCCGCCCAAAAGGGCCAGTCCCAGAACGCCGCAGGGTTCCGCCGGAATCTCCAGCCCGATCCTGGGCAGGCCAAAATACAGAAAGAACAGCTGCACGAGCAGCGGCGTGTTCCTGAAAAGTTCGATGTAGATGCCGACGATATTTTGCAGGATCGGGACCTTGAAATGCCGGATCAGCGCACACGCAAAGCCCAGTCCGACAGCTGCAAAAATGCCCGCCCAACCGATCCGCAGTGTCAGAAACATCGCGTCCCGGTAGAGCGGCAGATAAGATTGTATGACATCCCAGCGCAGTAGTTCCATAGTAGTTCATGTCTCCTTTTTACGCAGAGTATCCTCAGGCGGGAAATGCCTGAGGATACTGTATCTGTGTGTGAAATTCCTGTTTCTGTCACAGATCATAAGTCAGCCTTGGATTACCGGGCCGGCAGTCAGTCCTCAAAAGGGATGACCGCTCCTTCATATTTATCATTGATAAACTTCTTTATCTCTTCGGATTTCAGGACCTTCACCAGTGCCTGAATGCCTTCATTGTTCTCATTTCCTTCCTTGACAGCGACTACGTTGACATAGGTCTTTGCCGCTTCAGAGTCAGAAGCCTCATAAGTGATCGCGTCCCTTCCGGCTGTAAGTCCCGCCTCCAGAGCGTAGTTGCCGTTGAGAACTACTGCCGCGACTTCCTGGCGGACTCTGGAGACCTGCGCAGCTTCCAGTTCAACGATGTCGAGATTCAGCGGATTGGATTCTATATCCAGAACTGTTGCGGTGAGCCCGGCGCCTTCTTTGAGTTTGATCACGCCGTTGTCCTGAAGAAGGAGCAGCGCTCTGGCTTCGTTTGTCGTATCATTGGGGATCGCGATCGCGTCTCCCTCCTGAAGTTCCTCAAGGGAAGCCCTGGTTCCGGCATAGATGCCGAAAGGCTCGTAGTGGATGCCTCCCGCGTTGACCAGGTGCGTCTTGTTCTCTTCGTTGAAACTCTCCAGATAAGGAATATGCTGGAAATAGTTCGCGTCCAGTTCTCCGCTCTCGACTACAAGATTAGGCTGCACATAATCTTCAAATATGACGACCTCCAGCTTCCATCCTTCCGCCGCCAATATTTTGCCCGCTTCCTCAAGGATCTCAGCATGAGGAATGGGAGAAGCCGCCACTTTGATCGTGCCTTTTTCCTCTGTCTGTGCAGGTGCTGCCGCCTGGCCGCCGCCCTCAATGACAAGGGTATCCTCAAATTCAATACCGTATGTATCTACAAGTGTGGCCTCATAGTCCGCGTGGAAGAACTTCTCTTCCCCGAGCTTTACGATCTCTTCGTTGAGCCAGTTGAGAAGGCTCTCATTTCCCTTGGTAACCGCCGGAGCTATGGTGTCCGCGCTGCCCAGGGAGTCGATTCCTACCGTGTATCCTTCGTTTTCCGCCGCAAATGCGATGACTTCCGTGTTATCATTGGCCCACGCGACGCCGGTCCCGTTTTCAAAAGCACTCTTTGCAGCCGCATAGGTATCAAACTTCTGCAGCTTGATCTCCGGGTTGTTCTTGGTCAGATAAGTCTCCGCCGTCGTTCCGGAGATGACAATGACCTGATCGTCCGCTCCCACCTGCGAAAGATCCGTGATCACTCTGTCGTTGTGGGAGACAACGCCCAGTGCCACATTCATGTAAGGCAGTGCGAAATCAACTTCTTCCGCTCTCTCGGGCGTCACTGTAAAGTTCGCCAGGATAATGTCGACCTTTCCTGTCTGCAGATATTCAATCCTGCTGGCCGCCTCGGTCGATACATATTCAAGTTCCACGCCCAGGTCCTGTGCGATCCTGTTGCCAAAATATACATCATATCCCTGATATTCGCCGTTCTCATCCACATAGCCGAAGGGGCTCTTGTCGGAGAATACACCGATCGTGACCTTTCCGCTCGCCTGAATCTCCTCCAGAGTTCTGTATCCCGCGCTATCTTTTTCCGCAGTTTCTGTCTCCTGCGCCTGTGGCTCATCCGCGCTCTGCGCCGTCTGCGTCGATCCGGAACCGCATCCGGCCAGCAATGACCCTGTAAGTATCAGTCCTAATACTGCAGCGCCTGCCTTTTTAAACCAATTCTTTCTCATAACTTCCTCCTTGTATATAAATTACCCCGGAGGTCCCTTGTCCTGTTCTTTTCCCTCGGGGTTGGGAGCTGTGGTTTTCTGCTCCGTCTCTTCATTATCCGGAGCCTTGGGAAATCGACCGAATCTGAGCAAATATAAAAGCCCGGAAGCTTTTATAAACTCCCGGGCGTCTGGCGAATCGCTTCTCACTTCATTCAATGCACTTCGATCCTTTATCAGGCGGACTGATCAACTACATGAAAGCATGTCAATACGCCTGGCCATATTATAAGCCCGGGAGTTCAGCATTCGCATACACATCATGCAGTTGTTTGCTCTTCCGGTCCTGAACATGGCTTTCTCCTTCCGCTTTGTCCTGACTCCTTTCGGATCAGGCTTCTTCATCCCTATGGGACTGCTCAGATGATCTGATATGGATAGTAGCACCATTTTCATAGTATGTCAATAGGTTGATTAAGAACTTTTTTTTGCCGTGCATATCTGTTTTACTTTATAATAATTTATCGTAAAATATTGCTTAAAATTCATCGTAATGCTACGATTATAAAAAAGTACGATCAGGGAGGTTAACTTATGGCTACAATAAATCCGGTATCAGATCTCCGTAATTATAATACAGTATTGGAAAAGGTCTCTTATGGATCGCCCGTTTATCTTACTGTAAACGGAAGAGGCAAATACACAATCCGCGATATTGCCGAAGATGATGAATTTGAGAAGACAAAGGCGATGCTGCGTCTTATGTGCGAACTAAATGAAGGCAGACGTTCCGGGGAAGAAGAAGGATATATCTCATCTGAGGATGTACGGGCATATTTCCGCGGCAAG
>CACZXG010000071.1 GCA_902785055.1 uncultured Lachnospiraceae bacterium | reverse complement strand
TGGAGGGACTTCCTGAATTTGAGGACTATCTCGATGAGGGAGAAAGAGAACGTCTTGGTTTGTGTGAAAGGGATCATGCACTTCGCGCGATCCACCATCCGGCAAGTATGCAGGAACTCGGAATGGCCAGAAACCGGCTGATCTTCGATGAGTTTTTCGAGTTTATTCTTGGCATAAGAAAGAAGAAAAAAGAGAACGAGGGCCTTAAAAATGAGAGCCCGCTGTTTCCTGAGGAACTTCCGGAAGAGCTTCTTTCAAAGCTTCCATACTCCCTTACAGGTGCCCAGAAGAGGGCCTGGGAAGAGATCAAAAGAGACCTGACCGGCGAGTATGTGATGAGCCGCCTTCTTCAGGGAGATGTAGGTTCCGGAAAGACGATTATTGCCTTTCTTGCGCTTCTTCTCTGCAGCGCCAATCACAGGCAGGGCGCCCTCATGGCTCCGACAGAAGTCCTGGCGAAGCAGCATATGGATAACCTTCTGAAATTGAAGGAGCAATACGAACTTGAGATCAATCCGGTACTCCTGACAGGATCAGTAAAAGGTAAGGCGCGAAAAGAGGCTTACGACGAGATAGCGACCGGAAAAGCAGATATCATTATAGGCACCCATGCGCTTATCCAGGACAGCGTAGAATATGCGGATCTTGCACTGGTGATCACGGATGAACAGCACCGCTTCGGTGTAAGGCAGAGGGAGTCCCTTGCCGGCAAAGGAAATTCTGTGCCGGTACTGGTCATGAGCGCGACCCCCATTCCCAGAACGCTTGCCATAATCATGTACGGAGACCTCCAGATCTCTGTGCTCGATGAGATGCCGGCGGGAAGGATCCCTATCAAAAACCTGGCGATCAGCAGCAGTGAGCGGCGCAGGATCTATCGCTTCATATACGGACAGATCCGGCAGGGAAGACAGGCTTACGTGATCTGCCCCGAAGTGGAAGAAGGTGAGATGAGCGATCTTGAGAACGTCAGGGATTATACTGAAAAACTGCGGAAGATCTTTCCGGCGGAAGTGAAGATCGACTCGCTGAACGGCCGTATGAAGCCCTCCGAAAAGACCGAGGTCATGGACCGGTTCAGCAGAGGGGAAACCGATATACTGGTGTCTACTACTGTCATAGAAGTCGGCATCGATGTTCCCAACGCAACTGTGATCGCTATTGAAAACGCTGAGCGGTTCGGAATGTCTCAGCTGCATCAGCTGAGAGGGCGGGTCGGCAGAGGCCGCTGGCAGTCATATTGCGTATTCCTCTATACTCCCGGCGCGGCAGGTGACGACGATCGGGATAAAAAGCCGCGGAGACTGGAGATTTTGGAAAAGACCAATGACGGATTTAAGATAGCGGAGGAAGATCTTAAACTCAGAGGTCCGGGAGACCTGTTCGGGGAGAGGCAGAGCGGTGCGCTTGGTTTTGTGCTTGCAGATATTTACGAAGATTCGGCGATCATGCGCAAGGCTGCGGCTCACGTGGAAGAAGTTCTGATTTCTGATCCCGAATTTGAAACCCCTCATATGAGACAGCTTGATCTAAGAACGATCTAGCTGAGGTTGACTTTCGGCGCTCATATTATTATGATGATTTCTAACTGTAGTTTGTTGTTTAAACCGCGGTTTTAAAGAAATGGAGAAAAAGATGTCGAAGATTGCAGTTATTACCGACAGTAACGCCCATATCACCCCTCAGGAAGCTGAAAAGCTCGGGATCTCGGTAGTTCCGATGCCCTTTATGATCGGAGACGAGACTTTCTATGAGGGAATAACACTCTCAAGGGAAGAGTTTTATGAAAAGATGGAGAGCGGAGCCAATATCGCGACAAGCCAGCCCTCCCCTTCCGACGTGATGAAAATTTGGGACGAAGCCCTTAAGACCCACGACGAAGTGGTTTATATTCCCATGAGCAGCGGGCTGTCAGGTTCCTGCCAGAGCGCCAGAATGCTTGCTGATGACTATGACGGCAAGGTCCAGGTAGTCAATAACCAGAGGATCTCCGTGACACAGAAGAGATCTGTACTTGACGCGCTGGAAATGGCGGAAATGGGAATGAGCGCGGCAGAGATCCGCGAAGAACTGGAGCATGTTAAATATGAATCCAGTATCTATATCATGCTCGATACGCTCTATTACCTGAAAAAGGGCGGCAGGATCACTCCGGCTGCAGCCGCGGTGGGCACACTCCTGCGCATTAAGCCGGTCCTGCAGATCAAGGGCGAGAGACTCGACGCTTTCTCCAAGGCGCGCACCATGAACCAGGGCAAGAATATAATGATCAACGCGATGAAGCATGATATTGAGACCCTGTACGGCGGAACAGATAAGGAGAACGTCTGGCTCTATGCTGTTCATGGCAATGTACCGGATCAGTTCGCGGAGTTTTCCCAGGAAGTCAGAGCTGCTTTCCCTGCATTTAAAGTGCAGGACGACGTGCTCTCTTTAAGTATCGCCTGCCATATAGGGCCGGGCGCGCTTGCGATCGCCTGCTCGAAGAAGATTCCGCTGCACAAAGATAACTGAGCGTGAACAACCAAGTACAATCAGGAATAGGAAATCTGCATGGCAAATCTTAATCAGGATACTAATAATTACGACGCTGCCAGTATCAAAGTGCTGGAGGGGCTTGAGGCCGTAAGGACAAGGCCCGGCATGTATATCGGCAGCGTCTCCACAAGGGGCCTCAATCATCTGATCTACGAGATCGTGGACAACTCTGTCGATGAACATCTTGCCGGATTCTGCACCACGATCAAGGTGATCCTTGAAGCGGACGGCTCCTGTACAGTGGAGGACAACGGAAGAGGCATTCCGATCGGAATGCATGAAAAGGGAGTGAGCGCGGAGCGAGTGGTATTCACAACGCTTCACGCCGGCGGAAAATTTGATAATAATGCGTACAAGACCAGCGGAGGTCTCCACGGAGTGGGATCTTCAGTGGTCAACGCTCTTTCTGAAAGAATGACCGTCAGCGTTGGCAGCGGCGGTTTTCTTTATGAGGATAAATATGAGCGGGGGAATCCTGTTGTGGAACTCGAGAATGGTCTGCTGCCTGTCGCGGGCAAGACCAGATGGACCGGAACAAGGATCAATTTCCTGCCGGATCCCGAGATCTTTGAAAAGACAAGGTTCAGGGAAGAAGATATTAAAAGCCGCATGCACGAGACCGCTTACCTCAATCCGGAACTCACGATCGAGTATACGGACAGAAGGCAGGAGCCCGCTGAAGAACTCGTATTCCATGAACCCGACGGAATAGTCGGATTTATCCGTGCGCTCAATAAATCCAAGGAAGCCGTCACGGATATCGTTTATTTCAAGGGAATGAGCGATCAGATCACTGTGGAAGCCGCGTTTCAGTTTGTCAATGAATTCCACGAAAACGTCCTGGGATTCTGCAACAATATTTATAACGCGGAGGGCGGAACGCATCTGACAGGTTTCAAGACCGTCTTTACCCAGGTGATCAATAATTACGCCCGCCAGATCGGCGTCCTCAAGGAAAAGGATACGAATTTTACCGGTGCCGATATCAGAAACGGAATGACGGCTGTCATTTCCATTAAGCACCCGGATCCCAGGTTCGAGGGACAGACCAAGACGAAACTGGATAACCAGGATGCCGCCAAGGCTGTCGGTCAGGTGACCGGAGATGAGATCGTTCACTATTTTGACAGGAATCTGGAAGTCCTCAAAACTGTGATCGGATGTGCCGAAAAGGCGGCGAAGATCAGAAAGACTGAAGAGAAGACCAGGACCAATATGCTGGTCAAACAGAAGTTTTCCTTTGACTCCAACGGCAAATTGGCGAACTGCACCAGCAAGGACGCTTCCAAATGTGAGATATTCATCGTAGAGGGAGACTCCGCCGGCGGAAGTGCCAAGATGGCGAGAGACAGAATGTATCAGGCAATTCTGCCGATCCGCGGCAAGATCCTCAACGTTGAAAAGGCCAGCATAGACAAAGTGCTTGCGAATGCTGAGATCAAGACTATGATCAACGCATTCGGCTGCGGATTTTCCGAAGGGTACGGCAATGACTTCGATATCTCGAAGCTCAGATACGACAAGATCATTATCATGGCAGACGCGGATGTTGACGGCGCCCACATATCGACGCTCCTTCTGACTCTGTTCTATCGCTTTATGCCGGAACTGATCTATGAGGGACACGTCTATGTCGCTATGCCGCCGCTCTACAAGGTAGTCCCCAAAAAAGGAAGCGGAGAAGGCGAGTATCTTTATGATGATTACGCGCTGGCAAAATACAGAAAAACGCACAAAAACGATTTTACACTGCAGAGATACAAAGGCCTGGGAGAGATGGACCCCGAACAGCTTTGGGAGACGACCCTTGATCCCAGGAGAAGATATATGAGACAGGTACAGATCGAAGACGCAATACATGCTTCCGACATCACGGAACTTCTTATGGGAAGTGAAGTCCCTCCCCGCAGGATGTTCATCCACGACCACGCGGACGACGCGGAACTTGATGTCTGACGTTAAAAAACGGAGAAACAGTAATAAGTATGCCTAAAGACGACCAGAACAAGAACAGCAAAAAAGGAAAGAGACTGACGGAAGACACTTTTGCGGAGACTCCGCAGGAGCAGATCTTAAAGACAGAGTATTCTGAACTGATGCAGAAATCCTACATCGATTACGCCATGAGCGTGATCGTCGCGAGAGCGCTCCCGGATGTCCGGGACGGACTAAAACCCGTACAGAGAAGAACTCTTTACGACATGCATGAGCTCGGGATCCGATCAGACAGACCCTTCAGAAAGAGCGCGAGAATCGTCGGCGATACAATGGGTAAATATCATCCCCACGGCGACAGCTCGATCTATGACGCTCTGGTCGTAATGGCGCAGGATTTCAAAAAAGAGATCCCTCTTATCGACGGACACGGAAACTTCGGCAACATAGAGGGCGACGGCGCTGCGGCAATGCGCTATACCGAGGCGAGGCTTGAAAAGATCACGGAAGAAGCTTTCCTGGCGGATCTCGACAAAGATGTCGTGGACTTTGTGCCCAACTTCGATGAGAACGAAAAGGAGCCCGAAGTGCTCCCCGTCAAGATCCCCAACTTTTTGATCAACGGATCGGAGGGCATCGCGGTAGGAATGGCGACGAGCACTCCTCCTCATAATCTCGCGGAGATCATCGACGCGGAGATCGCGCTGCTCGAAAACCCGGAACTGACCAACAAAGAACTGATGCGCTATGTCAAAGGACCTGATTTCCCGACAGGCGGCATTGTGGTCAATAAAGAAGAACTTCCCGAGATCTATGAGACCGGTGTTGGAAAAGTCCGCCTGAGAGGCCGCACTATGGTAGAAAAGGGGCGCTCAGGACATGTCAACCTGGTGATCACACAGATCCCTTACACTATGATCGGAGCCGGCATCGGCAAGTTTCTCTCGGATGTGGCTGCGCTCGCCGAGAAGAAGGTTGCAAATGATATCATCGATATCACAAACCAATCTGACAAAGAAGGAATCCGGATCGTCATTGAACTGAAGAAAGATACGGATATCGACAATTTCCGAAATCTTCTCTATAAAAAGACGCGTCTCGAAGATACCTTCGGCGTAAATATGCTCGCGATCCGGAACGGCAGACCCGAGACGCTTAGCCTTAAGGAGATCCTCAAGGCCAATACGGACTTCCTCTATGAGACGACAACTCGAAAGTATGAGAATCTTCTTGAAAAAGAGCGCAGGAAGAGGGAGATCCAGGAAGGCCTCATCAAAGCGGTCAACGTCATTGATCTCATTATTGAGATCCTCCGGGGCGCAAGAGACAGAAAGACTGTCAAAAACTGCCTTGTGAACGGTGAGACCGGCGGGATCAGATTCCGAAGCGAAGAATCGGAGATCATGGCGACGCAGCTTGCTTTTACGGAGGCCCAGGCAGACGCGATCCTTGATATGCGTCTTTATAAACTGATCGGACTTGAACTGGAAGCCCTGATCAAAGAACACGACGAGACTGTCGCAAATATTTATCGCTACGAGGATATCCTTGAGGAGCGCGACTCCATGACAAAGGTTCTGCGCGGCGACCTGACACAGATCAGAGACAGGTACGCGCAGCCCAGAAAAACGGAGATCACGCAGGCGGAGACAGTTTCCTTTGTCATAAAAGAGGACGAGGAGGACAGAGAGCTCCTGTTCGTTATGGACCGTTTCGGATACGCCAAGACAATGGATCCGTCCGCTTACACAAGAAACCAGGAGTCGGTGGAAACCGGTTATAAGTACTATTTCATGTGTAGAAGCACCGGAAAGATCTGTCTGTTCACGGACAACGGCACTCTCCACACCGTAAAAGTTTCCGACCTTCCTCTCGGGAAGCTGAGGGACAAAGGCATTCCCATTGACAATATCGGCAATTACGACTCCTCTAAGGAAGAGATCGTCATGGTCTGCAGCCAGACTGACCTCAATCTCTACAGACTCCTTTTCGTCACGAAAAACGGACTTGTCAAAACAGTGAGCGGCGGAGAGTTTGAGACCCGCATGAAGACGATGAACGCGACCAAACTTGCAGAGGGAGATTCTCTTGTTTTTGCCGGAGTCATCACTGATCAGAAATACGCTGTCCTTATGACAGCTAACGGATATCTTCTTAAGTTCCCGCTCGATCAGATCCCGGAGAAGAAGAAAGCGGCCGCAGGTGTTGCAGGGATCAAGCTGAGCAAGGAAGACTATGTGGAGAGAGTTGTTCTCGCCAAAGATAAAGAACCTGCTCCGCTCCTGCACAGAGAAACAGAGATCGATCTCGACAAAGTCCGCGCCGGAGCCAGAAACGGCAGGGGCAGCAAGCGGTTCTGATCCCATATTTCCCAGGCCGGTATTTGGAGATAGACAAAGAAGAGAAGATTTAATACACTTTAGTTAGGAAGAGACGGAAATGGTTCCGCCTCACTATTCGAGGAACAAGGCATGAGAGTAATAGCAGGCAGCGCCAGACGATTGAAACTTGTCGCGCCGTACGGTCTTGACACAAGACCAACACAGGACATCATCAAAGAGACTTTATTTAATATCATACAGGCGGATGTACCGGGATCGGTCTTTCTTGATTTGTGTGCCGGCAGCGGGGCGATCGGGATCGAGGCACTAAGCCGCGGAGCTAAACGCGCCTATTTTGTTGAAAACGGCAGAGAGGCCTGCGCCTGTATTCAGAAAAACCTTCACACTACGCATTTCGAGGAGGAAGCCGTACTTCTCAAGCAGGACGCGCTCAGTGCGCTGCGGCACATTCACGAGAAGGAAGTGGATATCATTTATGTGGATCCGCCTTACGAGTCACAGACAGTACATGATATTCTGAATGCTCTCCCCTCGGAAAAATATGTTACGGACAATACACTGATCATTGTGGAATCTTCACTGGACACGGATTTCTCTTATCTGGGCGATATCGGCCTTGAACTGGTAAGAGAGAAAGACTATAAGGCAAACAGGCATCTCTTTATCAGACGCGCTCAAAAAAATTGATCAGCAGCAGAAAGGATCCAGGATGAAACACGCGATTTACCCGGGAAGTTTTGACCCCGTTACCTATGGACACATCGATATTATTAAAAGAGCAGCGGAAATGTTTGATGACCTGACAGTCTGCGTTTTGGACAATAAAGCGAAAACTCCATTGTTTTCTGTTGATGAACGTGTTAAAATGTTACGCAAAGTGTCAGAAAATATTCCGAATGTACATGTCGATTCCTATTACGGATTACTCATGGACTATGCACGAAAAATCGACTGTCATATTGCCGTACGCGGACTTCGGGCAGTGACTGATTTTGAGTACGAGCTGCAGATCGCCCACGCAAACCGAACGATCTCAGATGGCTGGCTTGACACGATCTTCATCACAAGCAGCAAGGAATTCGCTTATCTGAGTTCCTCTGTAGTAAAGGAGATCGCATCTTTCGGCGGCGACATCAGCCTGTGCGTTCCGCCCTCGATCGAAGAGAAAGTGATCGGTAAAATGAGAGTTATTCATCCGGAATTTTACCAGAATAAATAAGGAGGATCGGAAAAGATGAGCAGCAAAATCGAGCAGATGATCGACCAGATTGAGGATTTTATTGATTCCTGCAGATACCAGACTTTTTCCAAGACAAATATTATCGTAGACAAGGATGAAATGGATGCCCTTCTTGAGGAGCTTCGCGCAAAGACTCCTGATGAGATCAGGCACTATCAGCGCATAATCGCCAATAAGGATGCGATCCTTGACGACGCTAAGAGAAAAGCGGAAGAGATGATCAACGAGGCGACCGCACATACGAATGAACTTGTCAACGAGCACGAGATCATGCAGCAGGCTTATGCCCAGGCTAATGAGATCGTCAGAATGGCTACCCAGCAGGCACAGGATATCCTCGATAAGGCGGTCAGTGAGTCTGATGCGCAGCGTGAAGCTTTCAGGCAGTACATGGAAGGAATGCTCGCAGACCTCGAGAAGAGCACGATCAGCGCGCGTAATAACATGACTTCCATCTTCTCCAACTTCCACGATGAAATGTCGGATTATATCGATACCCTTGGCCAGAACAGAGCAGAGATCAGCCCGCAGCCGCAGGAGGACGAGAATTCCGGCCTGATGCAGAATATGGACGGGGAACCTGAGGACTATCCGGAAGAGGAGGATGATCCCGAATTCGTGAACACTGACATGTTTGAGGGTTAATACCGAAGGAGTATTCAGCGGGACATCTATTCGCTAAGCGGAGAGATGTCCTGTTTTGACGTAGTTGGAGCAATCATGATCGGAAAAAAAGGAACTTACGGATACATAAAGAGAGGACGGAAGATCTTCGCAGTCATTGCGTTCGGCCTGCTTGCAGTCGTGCTGGGCATGTACTTCGGCGCGCTGAAGTACTTCGGGACCAACAAAAATGTCTTTACGATCCTCGCGGCTTTAAGCTGCATTGGCGTAGGGAAGTTCGCGGTGGACTTTATAATGTTCTGCAGGGCAAAATGCTGTTCGGAGAGCGCAAGGGACGCCATTGAGCTTCATATAGGAGAACTGGCCGGAGCTTACGACCTCTTTATGACAAGTTATGACAGGAATTTTGCGATCAGCCACGCTGTGTGCGCGGGCAGATCTGTATGCGCACTTACGGAGGATCCCGGATGCGACGTTAAGAGCGGAGAGATGCACATCAGAACGATGCTCGAAAATGACGGATTCAAGGGATATACCGTCAAGATCTTCAGAAATCAGGATAATTATACACAGCGCCTTGATGACCTGAACAGACTGGAAGACAGTAAAGAGAGAAAGAGCGTACAGGGCGTGATGGATCTGCTCAAATCGATCTCCCTGTGAGGAAAAAGGCCGATGAGAGAATGGACAGTCAAGAGCGGAGAGAAGGATCAGCGCCTCAGCAAATATCTGCAGCGAAGGCTGCCCGATGCCCCATCTTCTTTTCTCTATAAAATGCTCAGGAAAAAGAATATCACACTCAATGGCAAAAAAGCGTCCGGCAGTGAGCTTCTTCTGGAAGGAGATCTGGTGACGCTTTTTCTTTCTGATGAGACGATCGGGAAATTCGGAGGAGAGAACGGATCCGTAGATGATACAGAAGCAGCAGAACGAGATGCTGAGCTTCAGGAATACTTAAAAGCATACCGGCAGATCCAGGGCAGGATCGGAAAGGACGGGATCCTCTACGAGGATCCGGATATTCTCGCAGTGAGAAAGCCTGTGGGAGTCCTGTCCCAGAAAGCGTCGGACTCAGACCGGACCATGAATGAATGGCTTCTGGGCTATCTTATAGAGAAAGGGGAGGCGGATTCCGAATCGCTCAGACGCTTTAAGCCGTCTGTATGCAACAGGCTTGACAGGAATACAGGAGGGATCCTGATCTGTTCCAAATCTCTTGCGGGCGCCAGAAAGATCGCAGAAATGCTTAGAGACAGGACTATCCGTAAATACTACCGGGCTGCTGTACTCGGAACTGTGAAAAAGGGTGGCAGGATCGAGGGCTTTCTGCACAAGGACGCGGTGACCAATACAGTCAACTTTACAAAAACGGCTGAAGGCGGAGGCAGTTGGACAGAGACGGCATACGTACCTGTCATCTCAGGGGAACGCTATTCTCTCCTGGAGATGGAGCTGATCACAGGCAAGACTCATCAGCTCCGCAGCCATCTCGCGCAGATGGGGCATCCGATCCTCGGAGACCCCAAATACGGGGACAGAAAAGTCAACGAAAAGATTCGAAGTGAATTCGGGCTGCGGGGACAGATGCTCTGGTGCTGCCGGATCGAATTCCCCCGTCTGGACGGGGATCTTAAAAGGCTCTCTGAAAAGGTGATCCTCTGTGATCCTCCCCGTATCTACACGGAGATCACCGGCGTGAAGTAAAGGACGGGCTTTAGCAGGACTGGAGTGGATGTTATGCCGACATGGAAATCAAGAGGACTCCGGGGTTCTCTCTTTGAAGACGAGATCAACCGGACAAATGAAAAATATAAAGAACAGAATCTCGCGCTCATTCAGAAGGTGCCTACACCCATCACCCCGATGAAGATCGACAGCGAGAACAGACATATCACACTTGCATATTTTGACCAAAAGAGCACTGTTGACTATATAGGCGTGATCCAGGGAATCCCGGTATGTTTTGACGCCAAGGAGTGCAGACAGAAGACTTTTGCACTGCAGAATATCCACCCCCATCAGGTGGAGTTCATGAGACTGTTTGAAAAGCAGGACGGGATCGCCTTCTTTTTGATCAGTTATACGGAGGAAGGCTTTTATTATTATCTTCCCTTCAGGCATTTTCTGCCATTCTGGGAGCGGGCGATGTCAGGCGGAAGGAAAAGCTTCAGGATGGATGAACTGGACATGAACTGGGTGCTCCCTCACAAACACGGGATCCT
The DNA here is from genome assembly GCA_902785055.1 of uncultured Lachnospiraceae bacterium. Classification (GTDB taxonomy): domain Bacteria; phylum Bacillota; class Clostridia; order Lachnospirales; family Lachnospiraceae; genus CAG-791. Next base: position 3,004 of record CACZXG010000071.1, on the reverse strand, counting down.
GGTTCCGTATCTTGAGATGATCAACAGGGACCTCGCGGAGAGGGACAGCGACAGACAAATTTGACAGGCTGAGCATATTCCTGTATACTTCCAATAATTTCACGTATTACCAAATTAGCACTGCAGCATAATAAAGCGAGGGAGAACTCATGAATTACGCCAACAGAAAAGAGCAGCAGCTGCTGCATACTCCGGAAGGGGTCAGGGACTGCTATGGAAGAGAGAATACTGCCAGAAGCAGAACGATCGAAAAGATCGCGGAACAGATCCATCTGTACGGCTACAAGGATATTCAGACTCCTTCATTTGAATATTTTGACGTGTTTTCCAATGAGATCGGGACAACTTCTTCAAGGGAACTGTACAAGTTCTTTGACAAGGAGGGCAACACGCTGGTGCTCAGACCTGACTTCACGCCTTCCGTGGCAAGATGCGCAGCCAAATATTTCATGGACGAAAAGCGTCCCCTTCGTTTCTGCTATCAGGGAAGTGCCTTCTCGAACACATCTGATCTTCAGGGCAAGCGCAAGGAGACATTCCAGATGGGCGCCGAGCTCATGAATGACGCCAGCGCTCAGGCGGACGGAGAGATGATCGCCATGCTGATCGAAAGCCTTCTTTCGGCAGGGCTTTGTGAGTTCCAGATCAGTGTCGGGAATGTCGAATACTTCAAGGGGGTCTGCGAATATCTCGAAATGGACAGTGATGTGGAGACGGCCCTCAGAGATGAGATCTCCGGAAAGAATTATTTCGCCGCGGAGGATCTTTTAAAGAGTGAGGGATACAGCCGCCGGGACAGGGACCTGTTCCTGCGTTTCCGCGATTTTATGGAGACTGCAGAGGATCTTGAGAAAGCCTGGGAGTCGGCTCCCAATGAGCGCGCCGGCAGGGCTGTCAGGCGCCTGATCGACGTATTTGACGTTGTAGACGCATACGGATTTTCGAAATACGTCAGTTTTGATCTGTCGCTCCTGAGTAAATACCGTTATTATACCGGTATCATATTCAAAGGATATACTTATGGAACCGGCGAGCCCATCGCATCCGGAGGAAGATATGACCAGCTTCTTGGCTGTTTTGGCAAAACAGCGCCGGCCATAGGCTGCATGATCTCCATCGACACGCTCATGGAGGCGATGTACAGGCAGCATATCGTAAACGACGAGGAGCCCGAAATTCAGAAGATTTATTACAATGAGTCTAACTACCGGGATGCCCTCAAAACTGCCCGTATGAGTCGTATGGCGGGCTTCAGGACGGTCCTGCTGCCGGAATGCGCACAGAAGTGAAAAGCGAACGGAGGACGGCATGAACGACTATATAACCATTGCCCTGACCAAGGGACGCCTCGCTGACCAGACTATGAAGCTTCTGGGTGAGGCCGGATATTACTGCGAAGAACTTAAGGACAAGAGTTCGAGGAAACTGATCTTTGTCAATGAAGAGCAGAAGCTCAGGTTTTTCCTGGCCAAAGGGCCGGATGTGCCTACATATGTAGAATACGGCGCGGCGGACATCGGCGTGGTCGGCTCGGATATTATAATGGAAGAGAACCGGAGGGTATATGAAGTGCTTGACCTGGGCTTCGGAAAGTGCAGGATGTGTGTCTGCGGTCCGGAAGAAGCGAGGGAGCTTTTAAAGCACCATGAGATGATAAGGGTAACTTCCAAATATCCGAACATCGCAAGGGAACACTTTTACAACAGGAAACATCAGACTGTAGAGATCATTAAACTGAACGGCTCTGTAGAACTGGGGCCTATCGTGGATCTGGGCGATGTGATCGTCGATATTGTTGAGACCGGATCGACACTGAGGGAGAACGGCCTCGCCGTACTGGAGGAGGTATGCCCCGTATCTGCCAGAATGATCGTCAATCAGGTCTCCATGCAGATGAAGACCCGCCGGATCAGAGAGATCATGGCGAACGTACGCGACTGCCTCGAGTGACTGACAGTCGGAAAGGATAAAGTGCTCAGATGAGAATAGTTAAGCTCGATGAAAATACAAAATCGCAGGCGCTTGCAAGGCTGATCGGCCGGGCCGCTTCCGGATACGAAGACTATGAAAAGACGGTTCAGAGTATTATCGCTGATGTCCGCGAGTCAGGGGACAAAGCAGTCATCTCATATGAGAAAAAGTTCGACCGCTGTGATCTGACTCCTCAGACACTTCGGGTATCGGAGCGGGAGATCGCAGAGGCTTACAGAGAACTGCATCCTGCCCTGGTGGAAGTGATGAGGAAAGCTGCGGAAAACATCCGCGCATATCATGAGAAACAAAAGCGCTCGAGCTGGATCACCACAAGAGAAGACGGCGTGATACTCGGACAGAAAGTGACGCCTATAGAGGTTTCAGGCTGCTATGTCCCGGGCGGACGCGCAGTCTATCCTTCCAGTGTTCTGATGAATATTGTCCCGGCGAAGGTGGCCGGCGTTGAGAAGATCATCATGTGCACACCGCCGGGTGCTGACGGCAAGGCGGCTGCGGGCACAGTTGTCGCGGCGGATATAGCAGGTGCCGATGAGATCTATAAGGTCGGTGGAGCGCAGGCGATCGCTGCAATGGCGTACGGCACTGAGACGATCCCGAAAGTGGATAAGATCACCGGACCCGGCAATATTTTTGTAGCGCTCGCCAAAAAAGCCTGCTTTGGCGTCACGGGAATAGATTCTGTGGCGGGTCCCAGCGAGATCCTGATCATCGCTGACAGCACTGCCAATCCAAGGTTCGTTGCCGCTGACCTTCTGTCCCAGGCTGAACACGATCCCATGGCCAGCGCGATCCTTCTGACTACGGACGAAAAGGTCGCGAGGGCTGTTTCTGAGGAAATCGAAGTCTTTTTGAAGACGCTTTCAAGGGCGGAGATCATAAGAAAGTCTCTGGATGCACGTAAGAAACCGGAGCTTTTTAACGTATACAGTGTCTGGGTCAGGACGGGAAATGATGAGAAGATATTGAAGAAGTTAAGAAAGGATGCATCAGTTTCTGTTTTTGCTCCTGT
>CACZXG010000070.1 GCA_902785055.1 uncultured Lachnospiraceae bacterium | reverse complement strand
AATAGTCTTAACGACTACTGTCAAACCCTCTGTTTGTGGAACTTAGTCTTCAGTATGGAATTTAACTTTACATGTTGAATTTAACTTTTCACTCAACCTGCAATATTTTGCCGCATCCGGGTGTTCTTCCATATACTTTTCATACAGGTCAGGCCTTCTGAGCCTTGTCCTCTCCAGTGACTGTTCCTTCCTCCAGCGGTCCACTTTCGCGTGGTCACCGGACAGAAGTACCGCCGGCACTTTCTTGTCTCTCCAGACTTCCGGCCTCGAATACTGAGGATATTCCAGCAGTCCGTTCATAAACGAATCCGTATCCGCGGAGACGCCGTTTCCGAGCACGCCGGGGATCAGCCTGGATACCGTGTCTATCACAACCATGGCCGGAAGCTCGCCGCCCGTAAGGACATAGTCGCCGATCGAGATCTCATCCGTGACGATCTCCTCAAGAACCCTCTCGTCGATCCCCTCGTAGTGGCCGCAGAGAATGATGAGATTCTCCTCCTGCGCCAGTTCCTGCGCCTTCACCTGGTTGAAGGTGCTGCCCTGAGGCGTCATGTAGACAACTCTGGCCGGCTTTTCAAGCGTATTCTGCACCGCCATACATGCATCATAGACGGGCTGCGCCTGCATCAGCATGCCGGCTCCTCCGCCGTAAGTGTAATCGTCCACTTTTCTGTGCTTGTTGGCGGCATAATCCCTGATATTGACCGCGTCCAGACTGACAAGCCCTTTCTGCATCGCCCTTCCGGTTATGCTCGTCGCCAGCCCCTGTTCGATCATCTCAGGGAAAAGTGTCAAAACATAGAATCTCATATCACAGGTTCTCCAGTCCGGGGAGAAGATGAACTTTCATGCTTCCCTCTTCCAGGTTCACGTCCAGGATGCAGTCGGGGATGGCAGGGATCAGAATGCTCTTCCCTTCATCATTTCTCACATCATAGACATTATTGGCGCCTGTCTCGATCACATCTTTAATGACGCCGAGCTCTCTCCCGTCATCCGCCGTAACCGTAAGTCCGAGCAGGTCCGGGATAAAATATTCCCCTTCTTCCAGCTCTATGGCGTCCTCCCTGGGGATCAGCAGCTCCGATCCCTTGAGTCTCTCCACGTCCTCGATCCTGTCCATCTGCTCAAAACCGAGAATGACGAACTTCTTGAAGAATTTGACGCTTCGGATCTTCAGTATTCTCTCCTCGCGCCCCGTATCCAAAATGACCTGTTTGAGGTCCAGAAATCTCCTCGGCTCGTCCGTGGTGGGAAATACTTTCACCTCTCCGCGGAGTCCGTGTGTTCCGGCGATCACGCCCACTCGAAATCTAGATACCATATCTTTCCTCATTCACAAAGCGGCGGCAGCGTTTGCCCGCTGCCGCCGCATGATAAGCTATTCAATCGGCTGCTCAGTCGATGTCCACATCCACTCTGATATCTTCTCTTGAAGCGGCAGCCTTGACAACAGAACGGATTGCCTTAGCAATTCTGCCCTGTTTGCCAATGACTTTGCCCATGTCAGAAGGTGCGACATGAAGCTGGATCCGGATGCTCTTGCCCTCCTGCGTCTGCGTGACGACAACCTCATCGGGATGATCGACAAGCGCCTTGGCGATCAATTCAACTAATTCTCTCATAAATATCCCTTCCGACTGTCAGGTCCGAACTTAGTGATCAGTACTCCCTGATCTTAATTATTTGAGGCCGGCCTGCTTGAACAGCTTCTTGACAACAGTAGTGGGCTGTGCGCCGTTGGCGATCCACTTCTTGGCTGCGTCAACATCAACCTTGACAGCTGCGGGATTTGTGTTGGGATTATAAGTTCCGATCTCCTCGATGGCTCTGCCGTTCCTGGGAGTGGATGCCTCTGCTACCACGATTCTGTACATCGGTACCTTCTTCTCACCGATTCTCTTCAATCTGATCTTAACTGCCATGACTTTGATTTCCTCCTTAAGAAATGTTTGCTTTTGAAATTGTGCGCCCTTTGGCAGGTCACTGCCGAACGCGATATTTTGAACAGAATAAATTCTGATTCATACTATGTTAAATGCAGGTCAGAAGGGGAATCCTCCTCTTCCTCCCATGCCTCCCATTCCGCCGAAACCGCCCATTCCGCCGAACGGATTGACGTTTCTGCGCCTCTTGCCTTTCTTACCGACTCCCGACTGCTTCATAACCTTGGACATCTGGTTGAACTGTTTGATGAAGCGGTTTACATCGGCGATATCGTTGCCGGATCCCTTGGCGATCCTGAACTTTCTCTGAGGCGTGAGAAGCTTGGGATTTGCTCTCTCCTCAGGCGTCATACTCAGTACGATCGCCTCTGTGCGTTTGAGCTGTTTCTCATCGATCATGTTGTCGAGCTGATCCTTGTTGATCCCCATACCGGGAAGCATGCCCAGAACGCTTGAAAGGCCGCCCATCTTCCTCATCTGCTTGAGACTGTTGAGGTAGTCGTTGAAGTCGAACTTGCCTTTCTTGAGATGCGACACCATGTCGCGGCTCTCCTGCTCATCCTGCTTGTCAAGGTTCTGCTGAGCCTTGTCGATGAGGGTCAGCACGTCGCCCATGCCGAGGATCCTGCCCGCCATACGGTCGGGGTAGAACTGCTCGAGGTCGGAGAGCTTCTCGCCCATACCTACATACAGAATAGGCTTTCCGGTCACTGCCTTGATCGACAGCGCCGCGCCGCCTCGGGTGTCGCCGTCCATCTTGGAAAGGATCACACCGTCTACGCCTACCTTCTCGTCAAAGGTCTTGGCAACGTTGACGGCTTCCTGACCGGTCATGGCGTCCACTACCAGAATGGTCTGGTGAACGGTCACAGCCTTCTTGATGTCAGAGAGCTCCTGCATCATCTCCTCGTCGATCTGCAGGCGACCCGCAGTATCGAGGATGACAAGATTCTCTTTGTTCTTATCAGCATGCTCGATCGCCGCCTTCGCGATGTCGGCCGGATCATGCCTGTCTCCCATGGTGAAAACATCGACGCCCTGCTTCTCACCGTTTACCTGCAGCTGTTTGATAGCCGCGGGACGGTAGATGTCCAGCGCCACGAGCAGGGGCTTTTTGCCCTTCTGCTTGAACTTGCCCGCGATCTTAGCTGCTGTTGTAGTCTTACCTGCGCCCTGCAGACCGACCATCATCACGACGGTCATCTGCTTGCCGGGCTGCAGCTGCAGCTCCGTAGTCTCGCTTCCCATCAGCGAAGTCATCTCTTCGTTGACGATCTTGATGACCATCTGCGCGGGATTGAGGCCGTTCATGACCTCTTCGCCGACCGCTCTCTCCTGCACGGAGCTCACAAACTGCTTGACGACCTTGAAGTTGACGTCCGCTTCAAGCAGAGCCATCTTGACTTCGCGCATCGCGCTCTTGACATCGCTCTCAGTGAGCTTGCCCTTGCCGCTCAGTTTGCTGAATATACTGTTTAGCTTATCTGTTAAGCTGTCAAATGCCATATAGACGATCCTCTGAAATCTTGTACTTTGCCCTGTACGCCGATGATCGGCGCATAGCTCTGTGCAGGCTTCTTCAGGTCTCCAGATCCGTGCAGATCTCGTCCGCGATCCTGCGCAATACAGATGCCTGCGCCTGGGGGATCTCTTCGGAGGAAGCGACCTGCCTTAATCTGTCAGCGGACTCCCTGATCTTGCCGAAGCGGCGGATCATTCCGAGCTTGTTCTCGTATCCGCGCATGATCACCGTACACCTTCTCACAAGATCATGCACCGCCTGCTTGCTGACACCCTCGGTCTCAGCGACCTCATTCAATGATAAATTGTCATAGACGACCTGTTCATAGATCTTCTGCTGATGCCCTGTGAGAAGCGAGCCGTAGAAATCATATAAAAGGCCCTGTTCAACGATCTTTTCCATCACCTGCACTATATTACAGTCCCCATACGCAAGTGTCAAGTGTTTTTTCTTTACTCACAATAAATCCGGCGCCCCTACTCCTTCGATACACTCAGATCCAGCGCCACATCCCCCTCGATGCCGTTCACTGTCCCCTTCAGGCTGTACTGCCAGCACCTGAATTTATAAGGAAAATACAGATAGTCTCCGTAGTCCGCGATCCACTTGTCGTACTCCTCAAGCTCCGCCATGTTAAGCAGCATGTGGAAAGCAGCAGTGTTTGCGCAGATAACGGGTTCATAGCCTGCTTTCTTTATTTTGGCGCAGAAAGCCCTGACTCCCTGGGTCCATTCCTCTCTGGTCTGTCCGCTGAGGGAACTGGAATGATCGGGGATCTGCACGCGCACCGCAACCGGCGCGCCCATCTCCTGCTGGCTCATGGTCAGGTTCGAGAGAACAAAATCCGCGATCTCCTCAGCCTCTTTTTCGTTGTCCACGTCGAGGTCGACGTAGCAGCCGGTCCGGATCCCTACGGATTTGGCGCCGCTCATGTTTTCCTGGAATCTCTCGTCCTGTTCGAGCGCCCCGTCGGTATTTCTTACCGCGGCCCGGATCATTGCAAACGCGATCTGGTCCTCTGCGACTCTGGTCCAGTCGATCTCCCCGTTCAGGGAAGAGACGTCGACGCCTCTGTTGACTTTAACGTTCGGGTCCTCTCCGATGTATTCCATTCCGCCGTTCTCAACGAGCTTGAAATCCGTAGCAGAAAAAGGATTCATCTGCAGGTTCCTGTCCACGGGATAGAAATAGTACCGGCCCTCCCACATAACGACAAGATCCCCCGGAAAGAGGTTCCTGAGCATTGAGATCGTGCTGTTGCCGGATTCGAAGGATGACTGGATTTCAAGGAGGATCCTGTTGCGTTCCGACTGGGCAGCCCCGTATCTGATCTTCTCGATCTGGCTGTCCGTATAGAGAGAGCCTTCCTCCTGCTTTTCACTTCTGAGTCTCTCGAGGCGCACAAAAAGGACCACTGCCATCGCCAGAGACGCGACTGTGATCAGGCACAGCAAAAGGATGTTCAGAAAATAGAACACTCTTCTATGATTCGGATTTGATTTTTCGGGTTCTCTGTTTTCCATTTAAATGCTCCGGGAATTCCTGAAAAGCCGGACAGGGCCAAAATATCGTTAAATACTCACCACTGCCTGATGGACCTTGTAACCGTTATCTGAAAGCGCCTTGATGATCTGTTTCTTGTGGTCTGTACCGAAAGCCTCCAGCGTGATCCTCAGTTCCACCGCCGCGTTGCGGTTGATGGAGACGAACTGGTTGTGCTCCAGCTTGATGACGTTTCCGTTGACACCGGCAATAATGCCGGACACTCTGTGCAGTTCGCCCGGCTTGTCGGGAAGACGGACCGAGATCGTGAAGATCCTGTCTCTCATGATCAGTCCCTGCTGCACGACGCTGGACATCGTGATGACGTCCATGTTGCCGCCGCTGAGGATGGATACCACTTTTTTGCCCTTGCATTTGATCTGTTTGAGGGCTGCTACAGTCAGAAGGCCGGAGTTCTCAACGATCATCTTGTGGTTTTCCACCATGTCGAGGAAAGAGACCACCAGGTCTGAATCCGGCACAGTGATCACCTCGTCCAGATTCTTCTGCAAATAAGGAAAGATCTGCGTACCCGGCGTCTTCACGGCTGTGCCGTCCGCAATGGTGCTTACTTCAGGGAGCGTCACCACCTTCCCGGCTTCCAGAGAGGCCTTGAGGCAAGCTGCGCCCTCCGGCTCAACGCCGATGACTTTGGTGCCGGGCTTGAGCATCTTGACCAGAGTGGAAACACCGGTGGCAAGCCCGCCTCCGCCCACGGGTACCAGAATGATATCCACAAGGGGAAGTTCTTTTATGATCTCCATTGCGATGGTGCCCTGTCCCGTCGCGACGTCAGGGTCGTCAAAAGGATGGATGAAAGTATACCCGTGCTCCGCTGCCAGTTCCAGCGCGCGGGCGCACGCCTCGTCGTATACATCTCCGTAGAGAACTACCTCCGCGCCCAGGGCCTTGGTCCTGTTCACTTTGATGAGCGGCGTCGTGGTGGGCATCACAATAACTGCTTTTGCGCCGAATCTCTTTGCCGCGTAAGCCACTCCCTGCGCGTGATTGCCCGCGGAAGCGGTGATCAGGCCCCTGGCCCTCTCCTCATCGCTGAGCGTGCTGATCTTATAATAAGCGCCCCTCACTTTGTAAGCGCCTGTTCTCTGCCGGTTCTCAGGTTTTAAATATACCTTTCCTCCCGTCCTCTCACTGAAATAATCCGAGTAGATCAGGCTGGTATCCAGTGTCACCTGCCCTACCGCCTCACAGGCTTCCTCGAATTTTTCCAGTGTCAGTTTCTCTTTCAGTCCCATGTATAAGTCCTTTCGTAATTATATTCAGCAGGTCCGTCCCAAATGCTGCGCATTCGGGGCGACAGCGTCCAGGGGCGCTGAATATTTATCAATAGAAGATCGCGTCCACGAACTGGTCGGGGTTGAATTTCTGCAGGTCTTCGATCGCTTCTCCGACGCCGATGAATTTGACCGGGATCCCCAGTTCCGCCTGAACAGCGATAGCGATTCCGCCCTTGGCAGTTCCGTCCATCTTGGTTAGGACAATGCCGGTCAGGTTCGTGACACTTGCAAACTCCCGGGCCTGGAAGATCGCGTTCTGGCCTGTCGTGCCGTCCAGCACCACCCAGTTCTCCCTGAAGCACCCGGGGTACTCCCTCGTAATGATCCTGTCGATCTTGCTCAGCTCCGCCATCAGGTTCTTCTTGTTGTGAAGACGGCCCGCAGTATCTACGAGAAGGATGTCCGTCTTTCTCGCCTTGGCAGCCTGTACCGCGTCATAGACGACCGCCGCGGGATCCGAGCCTTCAGCGGCTCCGATGATGTCAACGCCGGCTCTTTTGGCCCACTCTGTGAGCTGCTCGTTTGCAGCCGCGCGGAAAGTGTCTGCACTGGCGATCAGCACTCTTTTGCCCTGTTTGCGGTAATTGGCCGCGAGTTTCCCCACAGAGGTAGTCTTGCCGACCCCGTTTACGCCGATCACAAGGATCACCGCCGGACCCTTTTCAAAATCATAGGCGTCCTTGCCCTGCTTCATTTTATTTCTGATCCCCATGATCAGTTCCTGGCGGCAGTCAGGACAGTACCTGATCCGCTCGTCCTTTACCTTCTGCCGCAGATCGTCCAGAAGCTCTTCCGTCGTCTGAACGCCTATATCTCCCATGATCATCGTCTCTTCCAGTTCCTCGAGGAATTCCTCGCTGACCTTTTCATACCCGTAGGTGTTGAAAATGATGTCCATGTTGTCGGAGATATTCGCTTTAGTCTTGCTAAGCCCCTGTTTAAGCCTGTCAAATAAGCCCATATTCACCTCTTATTTTCTGATTATAAACTTCCCGCCGCGTCATGAGCGAGGGGGTCAGGAGACAAGATCCTTCTCATCGATCAGGTCCACACTGACAAGGGCTGAGACACCCTTTTCCTGCATCGTGATCCCGTACAGGCGGTCTGCCTCCTGCATCGTGCCCCTTCTGTGGGTGATCACGATAAACTGCGTATACTGCGTAAGTCTGTGCAGGTAATCCGCAAACCTGTCCACGTTGCTCTCGTCCAGCGCCGCTTCGATCTCATCGAGCAGGCAGAAAGGCGAAGGCTTCAGATTCTGGATCGCGAACAAAAGAGCGATCGCCGTAAGCGCCTTCTCTCCGCCGGACAGGGCGTTCATATTCTGCAGCTTTTTCCCCGGCGGCTGTGCTATGACGCGCACACCGGCCTCCAGGATGTCCCTGTCTTCCATCAGTTCAAGGCGGCCCTTTCCGCCGCCGAACATGAGTTTAAAGACTTTGTCGAACTCCTCCTGGATCCTGCTGAACTGCTCCCGGAACTGCTTTCTCATGGAGGCATCCAGTTCCGCAATGATCTTTTCCAGGCTCTCAGCCGCCTCTGTGAGGTCGTCGTGCTGGGTCTTGAGGAAAGTATACCTCTCCATCAGTTCCCTGTACTCCTCGACCGCGTCCACATTGACGCTGCCCAGCGCCTTGATCCTTGCCTTGATCTCCGCGATCTCCTTTTTCAGCTGCGCTATATCGCTGAGCTCCTCGTCCCGGAGTTTCACTGCGTCGCTGAGGGTGATCTCGTATTCGTTCCACATATAGGCGACGCGGTTGTCCACTTCCTCCTGCAGGCGCTCCCTGCGGTTGTGGAGCCTTACCTCCTCCTTGTCGAGAGCATGGATCTGCTCGGACAGAGAGTCCTTCTCGGAAAGCTGCCTCTGCATAGCCTCTTTGAGACTGTCTCTCTCCAGATTCTTTTCCTCCAGGGCACGGCGGCTTCCGTCCTGAGCGTCCTCTGAGCCTGTGAGCTGTTCTCTCAGTCCGCGGATCCTCTCTGTGCCGCTCTCAATAACGGCGTCGCCGCGGGCGATCGCTGTGTCGATCTCCTCGAGCTCTCTGCCGCGTCTTAAAAGGTCCTCCTGTACGCGGTCCAGATCTTTTTGTTCAAAAGATTGCTGCTGCAGCGTCTTCTCGATCTCCGTATCCCATTTGGACAGGATCTGGGTCTGAACTCCCTCCTCTTTGCGGAGCTGCTCCAGCTTCTTTTCCAGTTCGCTGACCGCCGCGTTCATCTTCTCTTCGCCGTCGGCTGAAGAGGCCAGTCTCTTTTCGGCGCTTAAGCGCTCGGCTTCGAGCTCTTTCTTCTGCTGCTCGATCAGTTCGCGCTCCCTGGCCATTTCTTCCGCACTGCCTGCCGCCTCTTTTTTCTTCTCCTGCTGGCTGGCAATGCTCATTCTTACCGTATTCTGCTTCAGGAACGCTTCCTGCTGCGCCTGACGGTTTTCTTCCAGTTCTGTTCTGAGGTTCGTCCTCTCGGATTTAATATCCTCGATGGCCTGTTCATGTTCCTGCGTCTCTCTGGCCGCTTCCCTGACTTTCTCCTGAAGTTCCGCCATTTCGCGGCGCCTTCCCAGAAGATTGCTGCTGTTCTTGTAAGCGCCGCCGCTGATGGCGCCTCCGGGCATGAACAGTTCGCCCTCCAGAGTCACCATGCGCACGGAATGTCCGTATTTTTTGTTCACAGCCGCCGCGTGGTCGAAGCGGTCCACGATCACGATCCTTCCCAGAAGGGAGGACGCTACAGGGCGGTACCTGTCGTCGCAGCGCACAAGGCTGTCTGCAAGACCGATCACGCCCGGTTCCTGCAGCACTTTCGTATTCTTGAATTCCTGAGGCCTGCCGAGATCATTAAGAGGAAGAAAAGTGGCCCTTCCGGCCTTTTCCCTCTTAAGCAGTTCGATCATGCGTCTTGCTGTGTCAGCATCTTCCGTGACGATGTTCTGGATATTCCCGCCCAGAGCCACTTCGATGGCTGTCTCATACTTTTTGTCTGTCTTGAGAAGATCCGCCACTACGCCGATTACGCCCTTCTCCTCCGTCCGGTTCTGCATGACCTTCCTGACACTGCCGCCGAAGCCTTCGTATCTCTCGGTCAGATTGACCAGCGCGTCGAGGCGGGATTTCTCCTGATGGAACCTGAGCTGACTGGCGCGCAGCTGCTCGTCCTCGTCCCCCAGTCTCTTCTTCATGCCGGAAATAGTTGACTCTATCTCTTTCTGGCGCTCCTGGAGCGCTCTGACGGACTCTGTGATCTCTCTGAACTGTCTCCTGAGATCGTCAATGATCTGCGTCTGTTCGGTCTCGCTGGACTGAGCCTGCTCAATGCCGGCTGACAGTTCCTGCCTTCTTCTCTCATTTTCCTCCTGCCGGGCGCTCAGACTGGCAATGCTGGATTTGATAGTCGCGCGCTCGCTGAGGATCCGAAGGATCTCACTCTTTCCCAGGTCCACCTGTCTTGAATAGCGGATGATCTGGTCGGCGCACCCCGATGCGCTCTCTCTGGCCCTGGTCTGCTCTCTGCGCAGCTGTTCAAGGCTGCTGTCGATCCCGTTCTTCCTCTCGAGAATCTCCTCCTCTTCTTTCCGGTCTCTCTCTATTTCGGCAGATACGGATTCTCTCCGCGTCCTGAAATGCTCCGCATTTCCCGATGCAGCACGTACCTGTTCCTCGATGACCTTGATCTCGCCCTCGATCTTCTCCCTGACGACACTGGCGTTTGTGATCCTGTTTCGGATCTGTTCGATCTCGCCTTCAAGTTCGCCCAGTTTCTGCCGGCCTGCTTCGTACTCCTGGCCGTTCCTGTCGTAGAGATCCCTAGCCTCTTTCAGGTCTTTCTCAATTGTCTCTTCGTTCTCTTTTACCGATTCCAGCTCGGCGAGATTCTTCTGATTTTCTAAAAGGAAAAGATTTACATCCCTTGCCTTGAGGGAATCCCTTTCCTTGAAGAATACTTTGGCCTTTTCCGACTGCCTCTCCAGGGTCGGGATCTGCTTCTCCAGCTCAGCGAGGATATCATTGATCCTCACAAGGTTCTCTTTCTCGCTGGCGAGCTTCTTAAGGGTCATGTCCTTGCGTCTCTTGAACTTGACGATTCCGACCGCCTCGTCAAAGAGTTCCCTGCGGTCCTCAGGCTTGTCGCTGAGGATCTTGTCGATCTGCCCCTGTCCTATGATGGAGTAGCCTTCCTTGCCGATCCCGGTGTCATAGAAAAGCTCGTGAATATCTCTGAGCCGGCAGGACGCGCCGTTCATCAGGTACTCCGTCTCGCCGCTTCTGTAGATCCTTCTCGCCACAGTCACTTCCTTGTAATCCGTGGGAAGTTTGTGGTCGGAATTATCCAGTGTGATCGCCACATAGGCGTACCCCATGGGCTTTCTCGTTTCAGTCCCCGCAAATATCACATCCTGCATGGAAGAGCCGCGCAGCTGTTTGACCCTTTGTTCGCCCAGCACCCAGCGGACAGCGTCCGCCACATTGCTCTTTCCGCTGCCGTTGGGTCCCACGATCCCGGTAATTCCGTTATGAAAGTCAAATCTGATCTTGTTGGCAAAAGATTTAAAGCCCTGGATCTCGATACATTTTAAATACATTTATGCTTATTCCCTGGTTTCAGATTTCTGTCCCGCTGCCCGAATCTTCCTGATCCCCGCATAGGCCGCCTGCTGCTCCGCCGCTTTCTTGGAGCGGCCCTCGCCGGTGCCCAGCAGTGTGTCTCCCACAAAGACGCCGGTCTTATAAAGCTTCATATGTTCGGGACCGGACTCAGAAAGGATCTCATAGCGAAGCGTCTCTCCCCGCCCCTGCGCCCATTCCTGAAGCATCGACTTGGAATCATAAAAGAATACCCTGTCTCTGTCTGACAGAATAAACTGCATGATAAAACGACGCGGAGGTTCCACCTCCCCGCAGTCCAGATACATAGCCCCGATCACCGCTTCCACTACGTCGCACAGGATAGACTCCTTGTCTCTCCCGCCGCTGGCCTCCTCGCCCTTTCCAAGGCGCAGGAAATCCGGTATCCCAAGGGTCCTGGCGCAATCCGCCAAAGACGGCTCGCAGACGAGGCTGGCCCGCAGTTTGGTCAGCTCTCCCTCTCTTTTTTCGGGGTATTCATTATACAGAAAAGCGCTGGAGACCATCTCAAGAACAGCATCTCCGAGGAACTCCAGCCTTTCGTAATCCTTATAACGGTGTATTTTCTGCTCATTGGCAAAGGACGTATGGGTCAGCGCGCATTCCAGAAGATATCTGTCCTTGAAATGATAACCTATACGTCCTTCCAGAACTTCCAGTGAAGAATTTCTCATCCCTCAGCCGCCCCCTTGATCAGGGCGAGCGCTTCTCCGACGGTAGTGACCTTGGCGGCTACTTCCGTATCAACCTTCACATCGTATTCGTCCTCAATTCCCATGATAATGGAAGCGACATCCAGAGAATCTGCACCGAGGTCTTCGTCAAATGTCGTATCCATAGTGATCTCATCGGGATCGATACCGAGTACATCGGCAATAATTGCACACAGTTTCTTGAAATCTTCGTCCATAATCAGTCTCCTTTATTCTTCTGTATTCTTCTTCGCTCTGCGGGCTGACGCTAATTCATCAAGTTTCATTTCGCTGCGGAAAAGTTCGTTGATCTGCTTCTCCTTAAAGGTTATGCACTGCTCCAGGGCGTGCTCGATCTCCGCCTCCTTGGAATTTCCGTGCGCCTTGACCACAAGTCCCTTCAGCCCCAGCATCGGTGCTCCGCCGTACTCGGAAGCATCAAAAGTCTTTATCATACCCTTTAGAGCAGGCTTGATCATCAGAGCTCCGATCTTGCTCACAAAGGACGACATAAGCGCTCCCTTGAGTTCGTGCAGGATCACCTTGGCCACGCCCTCATACATTTTCAAAATAGCGTTTCCGGTAAATGCATCCGTTACCGCCACATCCACCGCGCCTTCGGGGATCTCTCTCGCCTCGATATTGCCCACAAAATTGATATCAGGGCAATCCTTCAGCAGCTGATGGGCCTGCTTGGCAAGTTCATTGCCCTTCTCCTCTTCCGTGCCCACATTGACAAGTCCGACTCTGGGTTTCTCGACGCCTGTCATATTGCGCATATAGATCGAGCCCATCTGTGCGAACTGAAGGAGCATGGAAGGTCTGGGGTCCATATTGGCACCGCAGTCGATCAGAAGGACCGGCCCCTTGGCCGTAGGCATCAGCGGAGCCAGCGGGGGTCTCTCGATCCCCTTGATCCTGCCCACAAGAAGCTGGCCTCCGGCGAGAGCCGCTCCCGTACTTCCGGCAGTTACAAACGCGTCGCACTCTCCGTCCTTGACAAGGCGCAGACCCTTCACGATCGAAGAATCCTTCTTGGTGCGGATCGCATCCACCGGGGGCTCTGCCATAGCGATCACTTCCGTGCAGTTCAGGATCTGAACTCTGTCGGCGGGATACTTAAGCTTCTCAAGTTCCGCCTTCACCAGCTCTTCTTTTCCGGTAAATGTCACCTTCAGATTCGGGCAGCTGTTCAGCGCGTTCACCGAGCCCTTTACAATCTCGGAAGGAGCGTTGTCGCCGCCCATAGCATCTACAGCTACATGTACAAATTCACTCATACTATTTCCTGTTTCTGTTTAGTCCAATAACATACAATCTGAATACTGTTACGAATTTAATATACTAAAAGGGCTCATATAATGCAAGTACAGCCGCCTTACAAACCCTTTACATCAGTCGGACGGACTCCGCGCTTTACTGCGGGACCGCCTTCTGACAAAAAACAGGCGGATGCCTTTCAGCATCCGCCTGGAATCAGTTCTGATTCAGTTCATGATCACAATAAATCTATGATCCGTCAGTCTTCGACTTCAATCACGGTCTTCTTATTATAGGAGCCGCAATTTCTGCACACTCTGTGGGGCATCGTAAGAGCGCCGCACTTGCTGCACTTAACGAGAGTCGGAGCAGTCATTTTCCAGTTTGCTCTTCTCTTATCTCTATGACTTCTGGATGATTTATTCTTAGGGCAGATAGACATCGTTACACCTCCTTACCGTTCAAGTAGTCACACAAATGGTATTATACTTGCGGTAATTCCCTTTGTCAACAATTTTTTGCTGACTTTGCAAAGCCTGCGCGGCCTTATTATTTGGTCAGCTCGTAGGTCTCGCGAGCGATGGCGAGCTCCTCGTTTGTGGCGATGGAATAAACCAGAACCTTGCTGTCCGCAGTGGAGATCTTGTGGATGTCTTCTCTCTTGGCGTTCTCTTCCTTGTCGCAGGTTACACCCAGATATCCGAGATAAGCCATAATGTTCTCACGTACGAAAGCGCTGTTCTCACCGATACCGGCAGTGAAAGCGATCACGTCTACGCCGTTCATAGCTGCTGTGTAGGAGCCGATGTACTTGGCTACTCTGTAGCAGAAAGCGTCTACAGCGAGCTTGGCATACTTGTTGCCGCTCTTGTATCCGTCCTCGAGGTCGCGGAAGTCAGAGGAAAGTCCGTCAGACAGTGCGAAAACGCCGGACTTCTTATTGAGGACATTGGTAACCTCAGTTGCTGTGATGCCTTCCTTGCCTGCGATGAAGTCAACGATCGCGGGATCAAGATCACCGCTTCTGGTTCCCATGATCAGGCCTTCAAGGGGGGTAAGACCCATGGAGGTATCTACGCACTTGCCGTTCTTGACAGCAGAGATGCTGGCGCCGTTGCCCAGGTGGCAGACGATGGTCTTGCAGTCATCATAAGCCCTGCCGGCGACCTTAGCTGCTTCCTTGGAAACGAAGGAGTGGCTGGTGCCGTGGAAGCCGTATCTTCTGACCTTGTAGTCTCTGTAGTACTTAAGAGGCAGTGCATACATATAAGCCTTCTCGGGCATTGTCTGATGGAAAGCCGTATCGAAAACAGCTACCATGGGCGTGCCGGGCATAAGGCTCATGCAGGCGTCTACGCCGATCAGGTTGGCGGGGTTGTGAAGAGGAGCCAGATCGGATACTTCCTTGATCGCCTCGATAACTTCGTCTGTGATAACAACAGAGGATGTGAACTTCTCGCCGCCGTGGACGATCCTGTGACCTACAGCGCCGATCTCGCTAAGAGATTTCAGAACGCCTGTCTTCTCGT
>CACZXG010000069.1 GCA_902785055.1 uncultured Lachnospiraceae bacterium | reverse complement strand
CCGATGCTGAATCCGCATATGTCGATTCAATGGACTCCATATAGATATAAATCAGATTTCTCTTCTTTTCGGGGAATTCAATATCCACTTTTGCCGGATCCGCGTAGTTGTCTTCTATGAAAGAAGAGTCATCAAGCTGATTTTTCACATATTCTCCCAGCTCAAGCCTGTTCCATGCATAACCTGCTGATCCTGTGATCAGAATGATTCCCAGGACCAATGACCACAACAGTACCTTACCGCCTTTTCCTTTCCGGGCTGCATGAATGAAAATAAGGCATGCAAGACCGGTAAGAACCAGCGCCGGCAGCAGGCTGCTCAGGACTCCCTTAAGAATGATCCCGTCCCCGGTTCCTTCAAGAGGCGCTTTGAGCTGAAAGATCATCTCTTCGATCTGCAATCCGTTCCATGTCTCAAACACCCAGCGGACCAGAAACACAAGGATCCATCCGGCAAGGAGGAGCAGGCCCGACAGGACGGCCAGAACTATGTTCTTTTTTGACATTTTATTTGTCTTCATTTGTTCTCCATAGCAAGTTATCAGATTAGCCTTTTCAAACTATTATAGGCGTGCGGTACTAAAAAATCTACAGCGGTTTTGCCGCCTCCGTAATTGCATCGCGGAAAGAAAAAAGCCCATGGGACAAAGGAGCTGAAGCTTCCTTTGATTTCCAGGGCTTTCCATCTGAGAGCAGGTAGCGGGAATCGAACCCGTCTCCCCAGCTTGGGAAGCTGGTATTCTACCGATGAACTATACCTGCATATCGACGAATAATATTATAACAGAAAAAACGGGCTTTGCAAGTGAATTTGCAAAGCCCGGATCTGTTAACCGCAGTTGGTCATCTGCCGGATTCCCTGATGTATGTCTCAACCTGATCCACAGTGGGCATCACGCAAAGAGCGCCCTTCTTTGTGGTGACAAGAGAAGCGGCCGCATTAGCAAAAGTAAGCAGCTCATGAAGATGTGCTTCATTATCAAGGCCGTCGATCCCGTATTTAAGGACATGCAGCAGTGCACTGGCGCAGAATGTGTCGCCCGCACCGGTAGTCTCAATGGTATTGGGATTGAGGAAACCTTCCACATAAACTTCCTTGCCTCCGCAGTACGCTTTGGAACCGTCAGGACCGAAAGTCGCGAATACAAGCGGAATGTGATACTGGTCAATGATCTTGTGGATTCCCTTATCCAGATCCTCTTCGCCTGTCATGAAAGTGATCTCATTGTCGGAGATCTTGAGGATATCGCACTGAGTAAGGCCGAACGCGATCTTTTCCTTAGCCTTCTCAACGGTGTCGTGAGTCATGGAAAGTGTGCCGAGATGGAAGATCCTGGCGCTTTCGATCAGATCGCGGTGTTTCTCCACTTCGTCAGCTGTGAGCATGACATCCGCGCCGGGATTTCTGTAGAAGGAGAAATCTCTGTCGCCGTTAGGAAGCTTTTCCACAAATGCCAGGGTCGTATGGATCTCATCATCCATCTCGAGCCCGCTCATATCAATGCCTTCTCCCTCAGTCTTGGATTTGAGGAGTCTTCCGAACATATCATTTCCAACCTTGCCGATGAAAGCAGTCTTCTTTCCGGCTTTGTTGAGCATAGCAAGCACATTGCAGGGAGCCCCGCCGGGATTTGCCTCAAACAGATTGTTGCCCTGTTCGCTCAGCCCGTTCTGTGTAAAGTCGATCAAAAGTTCTCCAAGCGCTGTTACATCAATTTTCTTTTCAATGCTCATATTTCTATCACCCTTTCCGGTCAGCTGAAGCGGGTCAAAGAATAGTTGCCCGCAAAACTATTTATCGTGATTATTTTACAACAAATGCGCCTTGTCCGTCTACTTTTCGTCTACTTTTGCCAAAAAATAAAGCCATATATTCAATTCTTAAAACTGTGCACCGGCGCCGGGATCCTTCCTTTCCGGTTCACAAACTCCTCGCAGCTGTAGGGGTTGACCGGCATGATCGGCGCATAGCCCAAAAGTCCTCCGAATTCGACCCTGTCTCCGACTCCCTTTCCGATCACGGGGATCAGGCGGACCGCTGTCGTCTTCTGGTTGATCATGCCGATTGCCATTTCATCAGCTATAATACCGGCGATCGTCGTGTCCTTCGTATCGCCCGGAATAGCGATCATATCAAGACCTACAGAACAGACACAGGTCATGGCCTCGAGTTTCTCCAGTGTCAGGCATCCGGCGTTGACAGCATTTATCATACCCTGGTCCTCGCTCACAGGAATGAAAGCTCCGCTCAGCCCTCCCACATAAGAGGACGCCATGACTCCGCCTTTCTTAACCTGGTCGTTCAAAAGAGCAAGGGCCGCTGTAGTTCCGGGAGCGCCCGCGTACTCCAGCCCCATTTCGCACAGAATATCCGCGACACTGTCTCCGATCGCCGGTGTGGGAGCCAAAGACAGGTCTATGATGCCGAAGGGAACTCCCAGCCGTCTGGAAGCTTCTTTGGCCACTAGCTGTCCGACACGGGTTACTTTAAAAGCAGTCTTCTTCACCGTCTCGCAGAGCGTCTCAAAGTCTTTGCCGTGGACTGATTCCAGCGCCTTTTTTACTACGCCGGGGCCGCTGACGCCGATATTGAGGATCCTGTCCGCCTCGGTAATGCCATGGAAGGCGCCTGCCATAAAAGGATTGTCGTCCGGAGCATTACAGAATACGACAAGCTTCGCGCAGCCGATCGATCCCCGGTCCGCAGTTTTTTCCGCAGTCTTTTTAATGATCTTTCCCATAAGACGCACTGCGTCCATATCGATTCCCGTCTTTGTGGAACCCACATTTACGGATGAGCACACAAGCTCTGTTTCCGACAGTGCAAGGGGTATGGATTCCAGCAGAAGTTTGTCTGCCGGCGTCATGCCTTTGGACACCAGGGCGCTGTAGCCGCCAAGGAAGTTTACGCCCACGTCGTGCGCGGCTTTGTCCAGAGTAAGCGCGATCTGCGCGAAGTCCTCCGGAGAGCGGCAGGCACTGCCGCCGACCAGTGCGATCGGTGTAACAGAGATCCTCTTGTTGACGATCGGGATCCCGTAATCAGTGGAGATCTCCTCTCCTGCCTTTACGAGGTTTTCGGCGCTTTTGTATATTTTGTCATAAATCTTTTGCCTGAGTACCTGCAGGTCGGAATCGATGCAGTCCAGGAGACTGATTCCCATGGTGATCGTCCTGACATCGAGATTCTCCTTCTCGATCATTGCATTGGTCTCGCTGACTTCAGAGATGTTGATCATATATCCTCCTGTTGTTTAGAAAGCGGAACCTCGGTATTTGGCCGTTCCGCTGTACACTCTCTGTATCAGATCCTGTGCATCAGGTCAAAGATCTCTTCCTTCTGGCACTTGATCTGGACGCCGATCTTCTCTCTTCCCAAAACGGCCAGCTCATCCGCGATCTGCCCGAAAGGCTTCTCCAGAGTCGTCACATCGACGACCATCATCATATTAAAATATCCCTGTACGATCGTTTGGGAGATATCGAGGATATTGATCCTGTTTTCCGCAAGATAAGAGCATACACCGGCAATAATGCCGATGGTGTCTTTGCCTACTACCGTAATGATCGCTCTCTGCATTCTAACCTCCATACTGCTGTGCTGTTCGCTGATCAATAATGCCTTGTCAAATATGTCAGATCTCCACCAGGCAGGACGGCTTCTTTCTGTCCGCCACATAGATGGGAAGATCCTCCGGACTGTAATCAGCCTCTGAAGTCATGATCTCCACCCTGACCGTCTCAAAGGCAAGTTCGGGAAAATTGTTTTCCTGGCTCAGATGCCCCAAAAAGATCCCTTTCAGGTGATCATTGAGCACCCGGCTCAGAAGCTGCCCGCTGGTGACATTGGATAAATGTCCCTTATCTCCAAGGATCCTGCGCTTGAGCATATAGGGATATCTCCCCACCTGGAGCATATTCACGTCGTGGTTGGATTCGATGAGGAGCACATCGGAATTTTTGAGGCATTCCACTGTGTAATCCGTATAGCACCCAAGGTCCGTACAGACGCATGCCTTTTTTCTCCCGTAATAAATCCTGTATCCAACCGGATCGGCCGCGTCGTGGGATATCCTCATCGGGTCGATCTGCATGTCCTTGACGGTGATCTTCTCATCAGGGCGGATCGGAACAAAGCGCTCCGGATCTATATCTTTAAACTTCTCCATTCTCCTGATGGCATCGATCGTTCCCCGGGTCGCGTAGATGGGCATCTGCGACTTCTTCGCGATCATGGGCAGGCCGCTGATGTGGTCCGTATGCTCGTGGGTGATAAAAATCCCGTCGATATCCCGAAGTTCAAGATCAAGTTCCTTCAGGGCTTCCACCGTTCTTTTCCTGCTGATCCCCGTGTCCAGCAGAAGGTGCGTCGTATCCGACCCCACATAAATGCAATTGCCGCTGCTGCCGCTTGCAATACTTTCAAATCTCATATCTTTTGTTCATACCTGTTTCCTGTTTATTTCGCAGCCCGCCGGCGCGATCACTGCTGCGCCCCGAATTTCTCCCGAAGGCGCGCAACAGCCTCGTCCACCTGAACAGCTGCCCCCCGCGGTCCGTCAAAATCCAGCGTGTTGTCGATCACTGTGTCGCAGTGAGTTCTGAATACCTCCTCAGATACCTGCCTCATCATGATGGATCGGATCTTCTCATCAGAATATCCCCTGGAAGCTTTGAGCCTCATGCTCCTGACGCTCTCCTCACAATAAATGTACCACATGGAGTCAAGTATCCTGTCATAGCCGTTCTCGATCAGCAGCGCGGATTCCAGGATAAAGAACTCTTTCTCCCCGCTTATTCTCTCCCGCCCGATCTCATCGCGAATATACTTGTTGACTGCCGGGTGCACAAGCTCATTGATCCTTGTGAGCAGAAGCGGATCCGAGAAGATCCTTCCTGCCATCTCCTGCTTGTCGATCTCACCGTTCTCAAGAAGCAGCGGACCGTGCGCGCCGTTCTCAGGCGTTTTTTCTTCCAACAGCCTTACAAGCGGTTCATAGAGGATCCCCCCGGGAGCTTCCAGTTCCTTGGCCGCATTGTCAGACATCAGGATCCTGCAGTTGTAGTTTTTTTCAAGATATCGGAGGATCTCGCTCTTGCCTGCTCCGACTCCTCCTGTTACGCCGATTGTGATCATTGATGTTTACTCTTTTGTTTATTTCTACTTGGCCATGTACCAGTCTTTTCCGCTGTGCACATCCGTTTCCAGCTCTACTTCCAGATCAGCAGCACCCGCCATTTCGATGCCCAAAAGTTCCCTGACGCGCTCCTCCTCTTCAGGGACCGCCTCGATCAGAAGCTCGTCGTGGATCTGCAGGATAAGCCTGGAACTGAGGTTTTCCCTCTGAAGAGCCTCCCAGACCCTGATCATCGCTATTTTGATAATATCTGCTGCCGTTCCCTGGATAGGTGAATTCATTGCCACCCGCTCGCCAAAAGAGCGCTGCATGAAATTACTGCTCTTAAGTTCCGGAACAGGCCTCCTGCGGCCATACATTGTTTCTGCGTATCCGTTTTTCTTTGCGTCGGCTACAAGCTTGTCCAGAAAAGCCTTGATCCCGGGATATGTCCTGAAATACGCCTCGATATACTCTGCAGCCTCTTTCCTGGATATGCTCAGGCCCTGGCTTAATCCGAAGGAACTGATCCCGTATACAATACCGAAATTTACCGCCTTCGCGTTCCTTCTCTGAAGCGGCGTGACCTCTTCAAAGGGAGTGTGGAACACCTTGGATGCAGTGATCCTGTGGATATCTTCATTCTCCTTGTAGGCCTCGATCAGCTCTCTGTCACCGCTCATATGCGCCAGGATCCTAAGCTCGATCTGGGAGTAGTCCGCGTCCGCGAACAGCATTCCATCCGCAGGGATGAAAGCCTTCCTGATCTTCTTGCCCATCTCCGTCTTCATGGGGATGTTCTGGAGGTTAGGGTCCGTTGAGCTGATCCTTCCCGTTGCCGTGATCGTCTGGTTGAAGCTTGTGTGGATCCGTCCGTCCTTTGCTACGTAAGCCGCAAGACCGTCCGCATATGTGGATTTGAGTTTAGTGACTGCCCTGTACTGCAGTATGTCGTCTACGACGGGATAATCCGGCGCAAGTTTTTCAAGGACACCTGCCGCTGTAGAGTAACCCGTCTTAGTCTTCTTGCCGCCCGGCATTCCGAGCTTCTCAAAGAGGATCACACCCAGCTGTTTGGGAGAAGCTATGTTGAATTCTTCCCCGCAGGCTTTGTATATCCTCTCAGCCAGTTCGTCAGCCTGTTTGCCGAGCTGCCCGCTGTACTCCTTAAGGGCCTCGGGCCTGATCCGTATTCCGATCCTCTCCATGTCATGGAGAATGTAACACAAAGGTCTCTCGATCTGCCTGTACAGGCTGATCATCCCCTCTTCTCTTAGCCGTTCTTCGACAGGCTTCGCCGCCCTGCTCAGAACCGACGCCATGCTGCACGCATACTTGATGAGTTCTTCCCGCTGCTGTTTAAGAGCCTGTTTGCCTGTCTTCTTGTCAAAGATCTGCTTCCAGGTGGGATAGGATTCCTCGAGATACTCCGAAGCCGTCATCTCAGGCTGATAATCGCTCTGCAGGGGATTTACAAGATAACATTCGATCAGGAGATCCGAAAATCCCCCGAGTTTTATTCCTTCCCTGAATTCGCTGCCGCTGTCTATCCCCCATATCGGGAACTGGTTTTTGAGCCCGAAGACACAGATGTTGACCGGCTCGGGGCTGACGTGATTCCCTGTTTCTTCTCTGCAGGCTCTTTGCGCCTCCAGCCGAAGGTTCCGGAGCATTGAAAGAAGATCCGCTTCTGTAAGGGTATCTCCGCTTCCGGACTCAGAGGCATCCAAAAAGACAGCCTTTTTTCCTATGCACAAGGCGGCAGCGCTGAGAAGTTCTTCTTCCTCTTCGCCGTACTTTACGGGGTCCATCACGGGATATACGCCCAGGCAGCAGGGAGATGAAAGGGCCGCCTTTTTCATTTCTCCGATCACATTTTCCAGGTAATCCTGCGCTTCGGCCCTCTTCGTGATCACTTTGAAAGTGAGTTCCTCATGGCTTCCCGCAGCCGCGGCCGCGTCGAATCTGGGAAGCAGGGCTCTGAAATTGAGCTCCGTGAAAAGACGAAATGCCTCCGGTGTATATAGATTACCGATCCTGGCATCCTCCCAGTCCGTCTCTATGTCACAGTCTGTCCTGATCGTCACCAGAAACAGGCTGAGTTTCGCCAGTTCTTCGTTTTCGGAAAGATTTTTCCTCAGGGCAGGTTTTTTGATCTCGTCCAAATGAGCATAGACGCCATCCACGCTGCCGTAGTCCACGATCAGCTGAGTCGCTGTCTTCTCTCCGACTTTGGGAACACCGGGCACATTATCCGAGCTGTCGCCCATAAGTGCCTTGACATGGATGAATCCTTCAGGAGTCACCTTATACGTTTTCAGGACATCGTCTGCATAATAATTCTCTATGACGGTCTGCCCCTGTCTGGTCTTGGGGATCCTGATGCAGGTGTGCTCCGAGGCGATCTGCAGAAGGTCTCTGTCTCCTGACAAAAGCGCGACTTCCATTCCCTCGGCTTCCCCGCGCCTTGCCAGTGTCCCGAGAATGTCATCCGCTTCAAGACCGGCCTGTTCGCGGATCTGGACTCCCATGGATCTGAGCACTTTTTTGATCAGCGGGACCTGCTCGCGGAGCTCTTCGGGCATAGGTTTGCGGGTTCCCTTGTATTCCTTGTATGTCTCGTGGCGGAAAGTGGGCGCGTGCACGTCGAATGCCACCGTCAGATAATCCGCTTTCTCCTCGTCGAGGATCTTAAAGAGAATATTCAGAAAGCCGAAAACGGCCCCGGTGTGCAGTCCGGCCGCATTAGTCAGGTCCGGCATTCCGTAAAACGCTCTGTTGAGAATACTGTGCCCGTCCACAAGCACAAGCTTTTTGCTGTCCATTAAGTTATTTCCTTTCACTGCAGACTATGCAGCTCCTATTGATAAAAAAGCACCACAAACAGGACGATGATAAAAGCCGCTATCGTCATGATCTCCGAAGCGATCGCTGTCATCTTGATCCCCTGCCTTGAGCGCAGCCTTTTTGACTGAAGTTCCATAAGATCTGCCAGGTCCTTGTCAACGTCAAAAGTGGCACCCGCTTCAAGTCTTTCCAGCCCTTCATAGATCAGGTACTGGATCCGCAGCTCATCTCTGCAGTCCTCACATTCCTCTATATGCGAAAGAAACTCCGAGAGTTTCATCTCGTCCAGCCTGTCATGAAGAAAATCCTGGATCAGGCCGTTAAACTCTTTACAATCCATAACTGTATAAGCTCCCTCTGATCAGGCAAGGGACTCCGGTCCAAAAGAGTTCGGAAGGAGTTCCTCGAGAGTAAAAATCTTATAGTCCTCTTTACTTCTTGCTGTGATGACAACGAAGGTGCCGCCGTCGCAGAACTCCCGCATAAACTGTCTGCATGTGCCGCAGGGATAACTGTAGACTTCCGGATCTTCCTCTTTGCCGCCTGCGACCGCTATCGCTCTGAATTCGCGCTCTCCTTCGCTCACAGCTTTCACCATTGCTGTTCTCTCCGCGCAGATCGTAACCGGATAAGCAGCGTTTTCAATGTTGCAGCCCCCGTAGATCTTGCCGCTCCCGGTAAGAAGAGCCGCGCCCACCGCAAATCCCGAATATGGTATATAGGACCGGGTTCTCATAAAAAGAGCTTCTTCTATCAGTTTGGAAATGATCTCACTGCTCAGGGTGATCTGATTATTCCCCATGTTCCACCGTCCTTTTTCATTCCGCAGCGTCTCTGCGGGCAAGGATCTTCACCGCCTCGATCGCTGTCCTGATCGCGCTGTCCGTGTCATGTACAATAGGATTGGACAGGCCTTTTGCAGCTCTTGTCTGGTTGGCCATTGTCAGAAGGACCGTGCCGGTCCTCACTTTTCTGTATCCGCCTACTATAAACAGCGTCGCGGATTCCATCTCAGATGCAAGGCATCCCATTTTCAGATAAGCATCCCAGTTCTGCAGCAGCATCGCGCTGTTGGGAAGAAGTTCGGGATTGTGCTGTCCGTAGAAAGCGTCTTTACAGTGCACTACACCGATATGATATCTCTTATCGAGTACCTCCGCAGCGTCTTCGAGAGCCCTCAGAACTGCGTGATCCGAGACTGCCGGATATTCAATGGGAGCGTACTCTCTGCTGGCTCCGTCCATGCGGATCGCGCCCGACGCGATCACAAGGTCCCCGCTCAGGACTTCCTCCTGCATGCCTCCGCAAGTGCCGACCCTGATAAATGTATCCGCGCCGCAGTTTGCCAGTTCCTCCAGCGCGATCGCAGCCGAAGGGCCTCCGATGCCTGTGGAAGTCACACTCAGTCTGACACCGTCCACTGTTCCTGTAATAGTTATATACTCCCTGTTGTCTGCCACCAGTACCGGATCGTCAAAATATTCCGCGATCTTCGCGCACCGCTTCGGATCGCCGGGCAGCAGAACATATCTCCCCACTTCTCCTTTGGCCACCTGAATGTGGTACTGTCTTTCAGGATCGATCGAATATGCTGGAATCATTGTTTTTCTCCTTTCCTATCGCAGCACCCGCCTCAGCACATAGCGCAGGTTGAGTACATCCACCGGTTTCGTAATATAAGCATCCATCCCGCTTTCCGCGGCCTTGCAGCGGTCCTCCTTAAAAGCATTGGCAGTCATGGCAATGATCGGGATCTGGGCTCTGCTTCTGTCAGGAAGGGAACGGATCCTCTCGGTCGCCTCATATCCGTCCATGACAGGCATCTGGATATCCATAAGTACCGCTGAGTAATACCAGGGATCAGATTCGATGATCATCTGCAGGGCTTTCCTTCCGTTCTCGGCCGTCTCCACTTTAAAGCCGTCCTCGATCAGCATGTCCTCCGCGATCTCTCTGTTGAGCGGATTGTCTTCCACGAGAAGGAGTCTCCTTCCCTCGATCCAGCCGACATCTGCATTTTTCTTTCTGGCTGCGCTGTCTCGATCCTGAAAGACAGCCATATCCCCGCTGTCCACCCTTTTCACTTCCTGATCGGCTTCTTCACGCGTGTCCAGACTCCGTTCGTCCACCGGCCTGAATTCCAGGTCGACTACAAACTCCGTGCCGACATTCTCCTCGCTCTCCACACTTATATTGCCGCCCATCATGTCCACGATCCCCTTGGCTATGGACATTCCCAGGCCGCTTCCATAAGAATTATTTTCAATCCTTCCCGTCTCTCTCTCAAAGGGTTCGAAGACGCGGCCGATAAATCCTTTTCCTATGCCGATGCCGGTATCTGTCACCCTGAACACATAGCCGCAGTATCTGCGGCCGCTCTGGTGCGGCTTTTGGTGGATCATAAGGCTGACCGAGCCTCCGGGCTCCGTGTACTTGACCGAATTGCTCAGGAGATTCAGAAGGACCTGGGTGATCCTTGTCTCATCGCAGTACACTTCGTAGTTAACCACTGACTCTGCGTCGATCGTAAAGGTGAGATTTTTGGCGGTCATTTGCGGCTGCATGATACCACGGATCTTCTCCACAAGATCTCTCAGATCACACCTGTTTTCATTGATCGTGATCCTGCCGCTCTCGATCCTGCTCATGTCAAGCACGTCATTGATCAGTCTGAGAAGATGATTGCTGGAAGTGCGGATCTTCTCGAGAGCGTCCTTCACCTTCTCCGTATCATCCAGATGAGAGGAGGCGATGTTTGTAAACCCCATGATCGCGTTCATCGGAGTTCTGATGTCATGGGACATGTTAGTGAGAAAAGTGCTCTTTGCCGAATCGGCGCTCCTGGCCCTGTCCAGGGCTCCTTCGAACAGCCTTCTCTGCTGCAGCTCCCTGCTCATCTCGTCCTGGATGCAGGATACTCCGACGAAGGCCTTAGGGCCATCCTCCGCCTGTATCATCCTCATCCGGAAATACTCCGGGCCTCTGCTTGTGATCGCCCGGAATACGAAACTGCAGAAGCCGTCGCTCTCAAGCCTGCTCCTGAGGCTCTCAAGGCTTACGGCTCCGATAAAAAGATCGTAATCATAGGAATAGATGCAGCTGTCCGCAATTTCAAGCATGGTAAGCGAAAACTTGTCCCTGAACATTCCCGACAGATTTTTGGAAAATCTTCCTGTCATTTTGAAGATCTCGTAGGAATCATTCGACATGTCAAGGATCAGCGCCACTTCGTATTCCCTAAGAAGCGCATCAAGGATCACTTTCTGCCTCGAAGAGAGGCCGTTTCCTCCCTCATTTATATCCGCCGCTTTTTGAGCGGCCTCTTTGTTATTATTATTCATACAGTAACGCTCCACTCCGGCTTTAAAGGTCAGGCCGGATCCTCCCCCATTCATTACATTCAGGCTTTCAGCGGTCTGCCTGCTGACCTGCATCAGCATATTCTGCGCCGCAGCCTATTTTATGATACCATTTCCCCTGTAAAAATCTCAATATCGCGCGCAATTTCCTGTTTTAATTTATCGAGAACATGTTATAATAGGCAGAAACCAGTGCATCCTTGTATACAATGATTCAAAAAGGAGATTCCATATGGATAATAACCTGAATTTCCACGACGATAATATCCTGGCGAGATTCTTCGGCAGATCATCAAACTATACAGATATACCCAATCCTCTCTTTAAGGAGTACAACGTCAAGAAAGGCCTTCGAAATGAAGACGGTACAGGTGTCCGGATCGGTCTCACCAAGGTCAGCGATGTCATAGGATACACAAAAGACGACGAAGGGAACGTCATACCCTGTGAGGGCGACCTGATCTATCGCGGCTACAGCATTCGGGATCTTTTAAAGAACCGCCAGGGCCATTTCGGCTATGAGGAGACAGTCTTCCTCCTGTTGTTCGGCTATCTTCCCGACCGCTCCGAATTTGACAATTTCAAGAAATGCATCTCGGCCCGCTACGATCTGCCCGGAGATTTCCTCACGAACGATATTCTCCAGACACCCTCGAGAAATCTCATGAACAAGCTTCAGTCCAGCACGATTTCTCTTTACAATTACGCTCATGATCCGGATGCGCAGGATGTCTATCAGACCCTGCTCAAAGGCATTGATCTCGTTGCCAAATTCCCTTCCATCGGGTGCTATTCCTATTTTGCCAAAATGCACCATTTTTACAGGCAGTCGCTGATCATCCACTATCCCAGACCCGAATACTCCATCGCCGAGAACATCCTTTACATGCTCAGAAGCGACGGAAAGTTCACGGAGCGGGAGGCTTCCGTCCTCGACGCGATCCTGATGATCCACGCGGACCACGGCGGAGGCAACAACTCCACCTTTACCAACGTCGTTATGGGTTCGACGGGAACCGACCTGTACTCTGCAGTCTGCGGCTCCATCGGCTCGCTCAAGGGTCCCAAGCATGGCGGTGCCAACATCAGCGTCAACAAGATGATGCAGCAGATCATTGCCGATACGCACTATTCCTGTGATGAAGCTCTTCTGCGCTCCATCGTGGACAGGATCCTGGACAAGGACTATTATGACAATTCCGGCCTCATCTACGGATTCGGCCACGCTG
Organism: uncultured Lachnospiraceae bacterium; assembly: GCA_902785055.1. Taxonomy (GTDB): domain Bacteria; phylum Bacillota; class Clostridia; order Lachnospirales; family Lachnospiraceae; genus CAG-791. The sequence continues at coordinate 1,863 of CACZXG010000069.1, read as the reverse complement.
TATACACTCTCAGCGATCCCAGATGCGAACTGCTTCGGTCGCTCTGCAAGACACTTGCAGAGGAACAGGGCTGCCCGGAGAGATACAGATTCTACTCCAAATTCGAGAACGTTGTCAAAGAAGCTGTAATGGAACACCGCGGCAAGCCGATCTGCACCAACGTGGATTATTACTCCGGTTTCGCCTATACGATGCTGGGCATTCCGGAAGATCTCTTCACGCCTCTGTTCGCGATCGCGCGTGTGGCCGGCTGGGTCGCCCACAATGTCGAGAACAAGATGTACGATGGAAAGATCATGCGTCCCGCTACGAAGTATATCGGCGATCACCAGAAGTACGTCCCGATGAAGAAAAGATAAGCATTTAAAACCCTGCATAAAAAAAGCTGCCACACTTATGCGGCAGCTTTTTTAATGCATATTTTATTCTTTTCCGTTCCAGCAGTATGTGCACAGTCTGCAGGGCGCAAGATCGATCGCTTCGATCATATCGTCCAGGCGGTGATAATGCAGGGATGTGAAGTTCAGTTCTTTCCTGATCTCCTCGAGCATCGCGTGATACTGATCTGAATCGGGATCCGTATACTTTTCAACCATCTCGTCCGTGAATTTGGATGTTCCCTCAAGCATTTCGATCTTTCTTCGCGTGATCAGCTCTTTCTCGGAGTCAGAGCGCGAGAAATTGAGATACTTGCATCCGAATACAAGGGGCGGACACGCGGGCCTTATATGGACTTCGCTCGCGCCGCTGCTGTACAGATACTCTGTGGTCTCCCTCAGCTGTGTCCCGCGGACAATTGAGTCATCGATCAGGAGCAGTTTCTTGCCGGCGATCAGTTCGTGGATCGGGATCAGTTTCATCTTGGCGATCAGGTCTCTCTTGCTCTGATGAGTCGGCATAAAGGACCTGGGCCAGGTAGGTGTATATTTGACAAACGGTCTCGAATAAGGGACATTAGATCTGTTTGCATAGCCTATGGCGTGAGCAACACCGGAATCCGGCACACCCGCGACCATGTCAGGATGAATATTCCCGCGCCTTAAGTCTCTCTCTGCAAGTTTGCGGCCGCAGCCATATCTCATATCCTCTACATTGAGCCCTTCGTAAGATGATGCCGGGAATCCGTAATAAATCCATAAAAAGCTGCAGATCCGCATCTGACTGCGCGCCGGGACCTTAACCTCATATCCGTCCGGATCGATGAAGACTACTTCGCCGGGACCGAGTTCTTTTTCTGCCGTGTATCCCAGGTTGAGGAAAGAAAAGCTCTCAAAACATACACAGTATCCTGTTTCCTTCTTTCCGATCACACAGGGAGTCCTGCCCCATTTATCCCTGGAGGCGTAGATCCCGTTCGGCGTCAAGATCAGGAATGTCATGGAGCCGTCGATCATATCCTGCGCATACTGTATTCCTTCGATGATATCCTTTTTCTGATTGATCAGGGACGCGACCATCTCGGTGGGATTGATGTCGCCGCCGCTCATTTCCAGAAAATGAGAGTGCGTACCACCAAAAAGCATATCCGTCAGTTCTCTGATATTATTGATCCTGCCTACAGTAGTAATGGCGTAAGTCCCGTGATGTGAGCGGACGATCAGCGGCTGGGGCTCATAATCCGAGATACAGCCGATTCCCATGTAGCCCTCCATTTTCTGAAGATCGCTCTCGAATTTCGTCCGGAAAGGACTGCTCTCTATATTGTGAATTGCACGGTTAAATCCGTCTTTCCCGTAGACTGCCATGCCCGCCCTGCGTGTTCCAAGGTGTGAGTGGTAGTCCGTCCCGAAAAACAGATCAAATACACAGTCTTCCTTTAGTGCTGATGCAAAAAAGCCGCCCATATAAACTCCTTTATATTCA
>CACZXG010000068.1 GCA_902785055.1 uncultured Lachnospiraceae bacterium | reverse complement strand
TACCCACCAGTTTTGATCAATGAAATCCGGCATAGCCGGATCTCGGTCTTACTTTGTTCAGGTTTACGAACTCGTGGAGCGAGTTTCGCAATTACCTATTATAGAATACGAAGCGCTTCTCAGCGCGCTGCATGATCACTGTGACGACCATGATGAAAGCCACAAGGATCATAACGATCGCTGCGCCGTAGCCCTTATTGCCCTGGTCGAATGTATACTTATAGAATACATATACTGTGGACTGTACCTTGGGCAGGGCCGCGCTGGTCTTGTCCATGACCATGAACATAAGGTCGAAGATCGTCAGTGCGCCGATGACACGGGTCTGCACTATAAAGAACGTGGTCGGGCTCAGAAGCGGAACGGTGATGTTAAAGAACTGGTTGATTCCGGTCGCGCCGTCGATCGAAGCCGCTTCGTAGTAGTCCCCCGGGATCTCTTTCAGACCGGAAATAAACAGGACCATGTTGTAGCCGATGATCGACCATACGCCGATCACGCCGATTGAGATCCACGCGATCTTGGGATCTGATATCCACGCTATATTCGTATGAAGGATATTGTTGAACAGGCCGAACTGCTGATTGTAAAGCCACTTCCAAACCATTGCGACAGCCGCAGGCGCGCAGACCATCGGGAGGAAGAAGATCGTTCTGAATATAGAAACTCCTTTAATTTTGCCGTTCAGAAAAACTGCAAGAAGCAGAGCGATCACTACACCTAAAGGAACTTCGATGATGGCGTATTTGACCGTATTGATCAGCGACTGCCAGATCTCCGGATCCGCAAATGCCTTTGAATAATTGGCGAGTCCGACAAAAGTGTTGCCCTTTCCGAAATCGCCTGTCTTACAGAAAGACTGGTAAACTGTATTGACGGCCGGATAGAAGTTCAGAACGATCAGTCCGATCATGGTAGGCGCCACAAAGGCTAATCCCCAAATTGCCTCGTTCTTTTCTCTGGGCGTCATCTTTTTCTTTTCCTTCATGCATTGCCCCCTTTCATGAAGAAGATTCATCAGCGGACTGCCGTTTTACAGCGGCAGTCCGCAGTATCACACAGTTAGCGATTCGTAAAACTTACTGCTGTTCTTCTGCGATGCAGTCACGGATCAGCTTTGCGACTTTGTCGCATGCGTCAGACATAGCCTGAGGATTCTCAGGAGCCTGCCATGCATCGAGGAAATAACCGGCCTGCTTCATAGGTGTCTGCCACTTACCGGAATTACGTGTACCGGGACGTGCAAACAGAGTTCCGTTCTCTTCAACCTTTGTAAACGCGGATACATCCATGCCTTCAAAAGCGTTAGCGAAGTCCTCGGAGATTCCGGGGATACCTGCCATGGTAACGCCGAGCTGAGCCTGTTTGATCTGTGCGTCCTTGGAGCAGAGATACTCGATCAGGCTTGCCGCCGCATCGGGATTAGCTGTGTTCGCTGCTGCTGCCCAGCCAAGTCCGTTGTAGCAGCTCCATCTCTCATCCTTCTGGCAGGCGCCGTCGCCGTTCCTGTCGAAGTAAGGGATTTCTGCCCATGCATAATCCTTGCTGTTTTCAGCTGTGTAGAAAGAGTTGATCATCCAGGAGCCCTGTGTGATCATGGCGACCTTGCCGGACTGGAACAGGGAATCCGTACCGGACTCAGCTACGATCGCCTGCGGTGTTGCGACAGTGAGCATCAGGCGGACCTGCTCCATAGCAGCCTTGGATTCAGCAGAATCAAGAGCTGTATCCGTCTTCTCTGTATTTACAATATTTCCGCCGTAAGAATAGATATAGTTGTACCAGCCGTCCTGGTCGTTCGACGTATTGAGAGCGTAGCCGTAGACATCAGCTGCGGTTCCCTCTGTGATCGCTTTCGCGGCTTCATACATATCCTGATAGCTCCACTCATCGGTCGGATACGCAACACCCGCCTCGTCAAAGAGTGCCTTGTTGTAAAGGAGCGCGATGGTGTCGTGATCCTTAGGCAGAGCGAAGATCTTGCCATCGCTGCGTGTATAGATTGCTGCGATGTCAGGATAATAGATGCTCATATCAACGCCGTCTTTTGCAATGTAATCCGTCAGATCCAGCAGGATATCATTTTCCATATAGATCTGCGAATAGTCAGAATGCATCCAGAATACGTCCGCGAGCTGTCCGCCGGAAGCGCCTGCTTCGAGCAGTGTCCAGTAGTTGTCCCAGTCAATGACTTCGACTTTTACTTCGGGATTTCCCAAAGCTGTCCAGTCATTGCAGATTTCCTGAATACCTGCCTGCTGGTTCGCGTCCCAGATGTTGATGGTCAGCGCGCCGGATGAAGCTGATCCTGCATCCGCAGAACCGGAACCTGAGCTGGTGCTTGCACCGGAGCCGCCGCCGCATGCTGCAATGGAAAGAGCCATAACTCCTGCCAGAGCAAGTGCCATTACCTTTTTCATTTTCATAAGTTACCCTCCTTTTTGTAATCAGTCTGCGAACAGACTATTTCATGATTGATTTGAGTTTATCCGCATGGTTTATGTTCGAACATGGACTAATGTTGAGTGTCCATAGAAATATGTATTTTTTGCCGAAGTATCTGTCAAAAAATAAACATTTTGCCCATCTTCAGCCGACATCTTCCTGCAAGCTCTATCGAATATTACAGAGACGGTGCCATTTCTATGTAATTATTTGTTATTTTTGTACGTCATTCCTCACTGCAGCTCTTGTTGTGCAGCATTCTGTAATCGCTCGGGTTTTGTCCGAAATTTGATTTGAAGACTTTCGAAAACGCGAGTGCATCTTCATATCCGCATTCGGCAGCGATCAGACGGATCGGATCATTAGATCTGGTCAGCAGATCGGCTGCTCTTCTCATTCTCACAGCGATCAGGTATTCCTGCGGAGACATCCCCGTTTCCTGCCTCACAAGTTTTACCAGATAGCTTCTTGAGATCCCTATATGCTTTGCCAGTTCCTGGATCCTTATTTTTTCATTAAAATGGTTATTGATATATCGAACCGCATATTCGGAATATGAAAAACCGGCTTCTCCGCTGTCGCTCCCTGCCTGTTTTGCTCTCTCCCGGATCATTTTTGACAGGATATCCATCATTTCCGCGTTTCTGTGCAGCTGTCCGTCCAAAGTGAGCGATACAGACCCTAGCATTTCAATGATCTTCTTTTCTACGCTTTCTCCATCCCCAAAAGACAGGACCGGAGTCTGGGGAGTAAAACCGATGCTTTCCACTATTTTGGCTGCCGAACTTCCTTGAAATCCAAACCAGCAGTAATACCACGGATCTTCCTTGTCCGCATAGTAGGTTGTTATTTCTCCCGGAAACAGTATGAACATCTGCCCTTTCCGGATCATCCACCTCTTGCCGCCGCAGTCCAGCATCCCTTTTCCGTCGATCACTACATGGATCACATAATTGAGTCTTACCCTCGGTCCGTAACTGTGTCTTGGAAGACAATGCTCATAGCCAAAAAAATCAAGAGATACAGAAGTTCCGGTCCCTGATTTTCCCGTATCTTCCGCGAAAAACCCGCAATTATCCAAGATTTCAGCTTTTCTCTGGTCTATCAAGTCAATTCCACCTCATCCATTAATTCATCCAGAACACTTCCCTATATCCTTGCTATCCCTATTGTAATATGCCAATTTTCGACTTATAATAGCCTTATAGCACTGTATTTATATCATTTTGCCGTTTTTATCCGAATTATCACATATTAAGTTGCAAAAAGATATATCGAAGGAAGGGAGGGGCTGATATGGCACATGATTTCGCCATGTTTCCGAGTATGAATTTTGTAGATCTTGGTCTGTACCAGTTCGGAAGGGAGGACTGCGAGCCGGCCCATTCTTTTGGTCCTGCCATCCGCAACCACTACCTGTTCCACTATATTCTGAGCGGAAAGGGAACCTTTATGTGGCAGGATGGGAAGCGTCATGAGAACAAGGCAGTCCTCAAGGCGGGACAGGGATTTCTTATCTCCCCCGGGCAGATCACAACATATGTCGCAGATGAGCGTATTCCCTGGGAATACTGCTGGCTGGAATTTGACGGCCTGAGGGTCAAAGAGTCCCTGGAAATCTCAGGTTTCTCCGTCAATCATCCTGTCTACACTCCTGTCCATCGGGAATTTGAGGCGAAAATGCGCGACGAAATGCTCTATATCGTCCGTAATAAAAAAGAGGCGCCGCTCCATCTGATCGGACACCTCTATATCTTTATTGATGCTCTCACAAGATCTGTCAGCAATTACAAACCTGCCGCCGGCAGAGTGAAAGACTTCTATATTAAGGAAGCTCTTTCCTTCATTGAGAATAATTATATGAAGGAGATAACAGTAGAAGATATCGCGGAGAGTTCAGGCCTCAACCGCAGTTACTTCGGCAAGATCTTCAAAGACTCCGTCGGGAAATCCCCGCAGGAATTCCTGATCAGTTACCGCATGATCAAGGCTGCAGAGCTCCTGAAACTGACACGTTATTCCGTAGCCGAGATCGGAAGTGCCGTGGGATACCCCAATCAGTTCCACTTCTCCCGGGCCTTTAAGAGCGTATACGGTGTTTCCCCCAGAAACTGGAGAAAAGACAACACCGTAATGAAAGGATCAGACCCTCAGGACTGACAGGCCGCGGTCAGACTCTCTCGAGGCAGATCTGTACTGCGCCGTAGTCGCCGAAAGTGATGGGCATCGGCATCCCTGTCTCCATGAGAGCGTCCGCAGGATATTCTTTTCCTGTCTCTTTGTCGCGATATATTGCGCCGGACTTAAGGCCGCACGTGCGGATGTATGTGACATGCCTGTTTCCATGTATCTGCAGGTTCACGTAATTAATGAGGGCTTCACTCTGATCCTCTGAGACAAAGGCCCATGCGGCGGACTCCCCTTCGCAGGGGCTGCTCAGCCTGTAGTATTTTCCATTATAGATCAGATGTGCCAGCTCGTTTCTTTTCGCGATCTGCCGTCTGATCTCTTTTTTGTCCTCTTCGGAGAGTTTCTCGGGATTGAGTTCGTATCCGAAAGATCCGGACATCGCAACGATCCCTCTGGTGCTTATGGGCGTGACTCTTCCGTTCTGCTCATTGGGGCTCACCGAGACATGAGCGCCCATGCAGCCTGCAGGATAGCCGAAAGAAGTACCGTATTGGATCAGAAGCCTGTCGATCGGATCTGTGTTGTCACTGCACCAGATCTGGGGAGTATAGTACAGCATGCCGGCATCAAAACGTCCGCCGCCTCCACTGCAGCCTTCGATCAGCATATCCGGATATCTCTTATTCAGCCTTTCCAGAAAATCATAGAGACCCAGGATATAATCGTAAAGGACCTTTCCCTGATCAGATGCCGTGTGGGAATAAACCTCTGTAATGATCCTGTTGTAATCCCACTTGAGATAGTCCACAGGTCCGTGATCCAAAACCTTGCAGATACTTTCGAAAATATAGTCTACAACTTCTTTGCGTGAAAAGTCGAGGACCAGCTGGTATCTGCCCCGAACCGGTTTTCTTCCGGGAATTGTCATTGCCCAGTCAGGATGCTCTCTGTATAGGTCACTGTCTTCATTGATCATCTCAGGTTCCACCCAGAGCCCGAATTTGAGCCCCTTCCTGTGAACCCAGTAGACGAGTTCCTTCATCTCTCCGCCGAGCTTATCTTCATTGACAAACCAGTCTCCGAGTCCGGAAGTGTCATCATCTCTTTTTCCGAACCACCCGTCGTCCAGTACCACCATATCCATTCCGAGGGTCTTCGCCTGTTCTGCAAGCGCCAGAATATCCGCGCCGTCAAAATCCATATAAAAAGCTTCCCAGCTGTTGATAAGCACAGGACGGATCTGATCCCTCCACTTTCCGCGGCAGATATGCCTGCGGATGCACTCATGCAGATTGTTGGAAAGTTTTGCGAGTCCCTCTCCCGAATAGCTCATAATCACTTCGGGCGCTGTAAAGGACTCTCCGGGCGCAAGGGGATAGGAGAACTTTTCCTGCATCAGGCCGAGCTGCATTCTGGTCTGTCCGACCTGGTCCATGCCTGCGCAGCCGCTGAAGCCGCCGCTGTAGACAAACTGCATGGAATAGCAGCTGCCTGCGGTTTCAGTCGTATCTCTGCCGGCCAGGATCATCATGGGATTATAATGATGGGAGGACATTCCTCTCCTGCTTCCGATCCACTGCTCCATGTGCGCCACAGGCGTCCTCTGGAAATTTCTCTCCAGGCAGTGGCGTCCGTAAAACGTGATCAGGTCATACTCTCCGCTCACAAAGTCCAGATTCGCGCTCATCACTTTTTCCAGCCGAAGTTCATCCTCAGAAGTGTTGCGGATCACTGCGCTTCTCGTGATGATATCGAGTTTCGGAAGAACACCGTACAGAAGCGTTACTTCCGCAAGACCGGCTGTGTCCTTAAGTATGATCTCCAGAGTCTGTGCCTCGTATTTCTCAGCATATACAGCCGGCAGTCCTTTCAGGCCGTATTTCCCGTCATGGATCCTGTATCCGGAGAATCTCAGATCACATCCCACGGTTCCGTTTCCGTACTCAACTATAAGGGCCGTGCTCCTCATATCGCCCGTTCCCGATACAGGGAATTCCTGCGGAAGCAGATCCAGAGAATATGTGCGGTCCTTTCCGCAGTCGTATAAATTGGAGGCAAAACCTCTGTCCGCGTATGTGAGCAGGTACTCCATGGAGCCCTCGCTCTTTCTGCCGTAATAGAGATGAAGAAGTACTCCGTATTTGTCCGCCTTCATCTGGTAAGTCGTATTTGCAGTATGTATTGTAAAAAGTCTTCCGTCCTCCGAAACTTTAATCGCCATTTTTTCTCCTTCGCTTCTGCAATTTTGTTCTGACTGGTTATCGCCGATTATTTAAATCATTATAGTTTTCTAAAAGCGCGATCATCTATAGCAAGATTGCGCACTTATATACCTTTGTTCTTTAATATCCGCTGTTTCCGTCAAAAAATAGCATTTTGATATAAATTCAGCACCCCGGAAAATCGATTCGAATAAGGAATGGAGAGCTTGCTCTCCAAGACGTTTCAGATGGAGTGCTGAATATGATCACTTAAAACAGGCAAAAAAAGAACTGCCCGAAGGCAGTTCTTCCTTTTAACTCACTGTTTCTCGTCAAAATATCTCTTAATTGTCCTGTCCACCGCCTGCAGCATAAAGTACATGATCGCAGTATCGATCGGCAGCATGACCGCATTGGAAACAACTCTGCCCGGAAGAATCGCGAGAAAAGCCTTGCCATACAGCATATTGAGCCACAAGGTGTTGAGCAGGATATTGACAACGACTTTCACCAGAAGCTGCGACGCGAATACTCGGGCCAGGGTGACCTTTTTCTTATACAGAAATGCGCCGTATATGATCCCGCCGAGGGCGGCGCTTACCGTAAATCCCGGAAAGAAGGCACCGTCGGGCTTAATGAGATATTTGATCACATCCAACGCGGCACCGAAGATTCCTCCGACAGCAGGTCCGAACAGGTATGCCACCACCTGATTCGGAAGACCGGAAAAGCCGATCCTGATATATGGTCCCACATTGATCGATGCCACCATGTTGAGCACCATTGCCAGCGCGCACATCATGCCGCAGAACACAACCACATTGAGCCTTTTGAATTCTCCCAAAGACCGCAGCCAAAGGGAACCTGACATGAATCTTTCATTCTCAGCCATAATAAAAACCTCCTTACACAGCTGAAGCGATCCATGCTACATAAGGAGATTCCATCTCACATTCTATGCAGCAGCGGGATGCGGGCCGTGCACCGCAAGCCGGGAAGATACTCCCAGGCCTTTCGTCCGGATGACAACTCCCTGTCCACCCGGCACTTCACGCGCACAGTCCTACTCTGCCTACAGATTTATATTACCATATCTGTTTCCAAAAGGTTCTGTCAAAAACGCCAAACTTAAACAGGAATGTGCTAATATATTTGTAAAATTCATCGCCTTTCGGGGCGAACTGGAGGCGCGCATGTTTCATATCATTGTAAATCCATCGAGCAGTTCAGGGCGCGGCAAGAGTAAATGGGATAAACTTGAGTCACGCTTCAGGCAGAGCGGTGTTCCCTATAAGGTCCATTTTTCCTCTGCCGGCAATTCCATAGAAAAGATCTGCGCGGAGCTCACCTCCCGCGGCGAAGACTGCAATCTGGTCGTACTTGGCGGAGACGGCACGATGAACGCTGTTGTCAACGGCATTCAGGATTTTGAACATACAAGGGTCGGTTTTATCCAGACCGGTTCCGGAAACGACCTGATCAAAGGACTCGGGATCAAAAAGACCAAGGGTGAGCTGGTGGATTCCATTCTCAGAGGAGAAACTGTCCGCACCTGTGATATAGGCAGGATCACTTATCACAATCAGTCATCGCTTCTGGATCAATATACCCACAAACCTGTTGAGAAGACCTCCGAAAGTGCGGAAGACAGCATCACTTCTCTATCGGCCGGCAATGTCAGGCTTTTCAATATCAGCGCAGGAATTGGATTTGATGCTGCCGTGTGCCAGAGAGCAGACAGCTCAGGTCTCAAGGCCATACTCAACAGCATACGTATGGGCAAGCTGATCTATATTTCCGAGGCAATTCATATGATCCTGGCAAGTCCCATGGTTGGGATGAAGATCACCTGTGACGGTCGGGAAACTTTCCGGCCGCGCACGCTGTTTGCAGTCGTCATGAACACCTGCTATGAGGGAGGAGGCTTCAAGTTCTGTCCTGACGCTGTTAACAACGACGGTGTCCTGGGACTGTTCGGCGCCGGGGATCTCAACCGCATGAACTTTTTCAGGATCTTTCCAACCGCCTACAACGGAAACCATCTTCGCTTCAAGGGACTCTTCTCGGACAAAGGAAAGAGCATCACGATCCGGAGTGCCGTTCCTCTCTGGGTCCACACAGACGGAGAAGTCACCTGTATGTCAAGCGAGATCACGATCGATATTCATGACCACAAGCTGCAGCTGCTTATATGAAAGAAAACGCGCGGGAGCCGCTCTCCCGCGCGTTTATTATTCATTGTTCTTCTTCCTCATCTCCGGCGATATCCAGCAGTTCTTCATATCTGCTGAGCGCAACTTTTCTGAACGTTTCAAGGGCATCGATCTCTGAGACTTTACCGGCAAAATAGTCCTGCATAGTAACCTGAAAACCTGTGTCCAGATCATCGTCATAGGTCGTGGTGTGCATCTTGCTGAGCAGTTTTGCAGATTCCACATAAACAGGGATCGGATTCTGCCCTCCCAGCACATCCGCCTTATAGTCGCTCTGTGCCAGTTCCGTCATCCCGCTGACAGTATTTGTAAATTCGCGGATGTCCTGCGTGATCTTTTTCATGACCTCCGGATCACAGGTGAGAGTTTTCATGATCGACCGGGCAATTTCCGTATTTCCGCAGCCTCTCGCAGCAATGATCCACTGTCCGCCGTAGTGGCTGGGCTCAGGACCTCTGCACACCGCATAGTCTCCTGCGGCACTCTGCGAATTGTCCTCCTCGCCCTCTGCCTTGGTCTGAAGTGTGTAATGGATTCCCCAGCTCGAGTAGAAGAAGCCAAAGACTTCACCGTCGCCCGTGTGGTCCGCTCTCCACTCTTCGCTCCACTGCTCTGTTCCGTGCGTGTACCCGTTCACGACGAACTCCCGTGTCTGCACCGCCCAGTCTTCCAGATGAGGATCTATATTGAGCGCACCGTTTTCAACCCAGGCACTCGTGACATTATCGGCATAAACACGATAAGCATCCTCATAACCGGAGAGCATATAATATCCAGCTTCCTTTACAGCTTCCGCAGTATCGGCAAATCCTTCCCAATCCGAGACCGCTTCCTGTACCTTTTCGGGGTCATCGGTCCCAAGCACCTCTCTTGCTATCGATCTGCGATAAGCAAAAACGCCTGGGGTAGCCTGCCAGGATACTGCCTTCAGCTTCCCGTCAGCATCTGTCGCCATCTGCTGTGTATAAAGGAACTGATCGGAAAGACTCTCCTGCGGAAGCCCAACTTCGTCTACGACGTCCAAAGAACAGGCAGATTCTACGTAATCCCTAAGGAAAGCTTCTTCGACGACAAACAAGTCAATCTTGTCATCCGGATCGGCTCCTTCCTCTGTGCCATCTGTCTGTGATCCAAGCTTTTCATCCAGAACTTCTCTGTATTCCTGTGCATCTGCGTAGACATGCCATACAATAGGCACACCCGAGATCTGTCCGCTGTTCTCTCCCGTCGTCTCATAACCCGGATAGAAATCCTGGACCCTGTTTTTAAAGTCTTCTCCGATGCTGTAAATGTTAAAAACATGAACTTCCGGTTCCTCAACAGTTTCCGTGCCGGAAGATGTTGATGCCGCAGTGCTCTGCGCCGCGCCTGTTTCTGTACCGGCTGTTCCGGCAGCTTCCTCTTTGGATCCGGTCGATCCGCATCCTGCAGTCAGGCTCATCAATAATACTACCGTGAGCAGCGCAGCAATATATTTCTTCACGGGCCTTTCCTCCTCACTTTTTTGTCAGTCGTCTATGTCCAGTTCCGGATATCTGTCCCTTACCCTCGTATAGAAGAGTTCCATTGCTTCATCCCGATCCAGTTCGCCGGTAAAGGATTTGATCATATTATTTCTGTAAGTGTCTCCCATCCACCTGTCATAATTGCCTGCAGGCAGACAGTTAAGCCGAGATGCCGCCTCATAATAGACTTGAAAAGGATTCTGTCCTCCCAAAAAAGAGTCCGTCTTGTTCTCTCCGGCCAATCTTCTCATGCCGGAAACAGTATTTGTGAAGATCTCTTCATTCTGCGCGATCTTGTACAGCAGTGTACTGTTGCAGGTGAGGTTCTCCATGATCTCCCTGTCAAGCAGCAGATTGTCAGTACTGGGTGCAGCCAGGATCCAGACTCCCCCGGTACAGTATGACTGAGGACCGCAGCAAACCGCGTAATCACCGTAAATGCCGTTTCCCTCTTCCGGCGCCATGTTGGCATCCGCAAGGGAATAGGCAGCCATCCTCGAATCAATGTCATTTATCGCCCTGAAAAAACAGAACACTTTTCCGGCAGGGCCCTGATCCGCCAGCCATTCCTTTTCACCGATCTGCGTCTTATTGTGATAGGCATTCTTCGTGAAGGAATCCATCATGTCTCTCCACTGTACCATTGCCTCAGGGATCACCATTTTGCCGTCGTTCTCCCAATGTCTGTCGGCTGTAAAACGGTAAGGCGCAAAAGTATCGTAATAGCCTGAGACCATGAAGTATTCCTTCTTCTTCATCTCTGCGGCCGTTGTCTGGAATTTCGTCCAGTCCGCCAGCTCTTTCTGAACTGCGTTGGGGTCATCTGTGCCCAGCACATCCCTGGCGATCGATCTGCGGTACACACAGACTCCGGGCGAAGCCTGCCAGGTCACTGCCTTGAGGATCCCCATATCCGTTGACGCCATCTGCTGTGTGAAGGGGAACTGATCTTCAAGTTCCTCATCCGTAAGCCCGACTTTTTCTCTTACGTCCAGGGAATAGTCGCTGTTGACATAAATGGCAAGATCCTCTTCCGGCGCAAGGTACAGATCTACTCTCTCATCTGCCCCGAGGTACTCGGCAGTGAGAAGTTTCTCAGCCAACAGATCCATGTACTTGCCTTCTTCCTCCGGCAAAATCCAGTTCACAGTGACGTCCCCGATCCTGCCCTTCCTGTCCCCGATATCTTCATAGCCCGGATAATACATGATAAACAGGGATTCCAGGGACTCGTCCCAGCAGTAAATATTGAGGTTCTTGCCTTCACTCATTCTGCGCTGCTCTTCTATAGAGAGCTGCTCAGCAGGTTCCTGCACCTGAGCCGTCTCTGCTGACCCTGTGGCGCCTTCTGCAGCTGTCTCTCCGGCCGATGCATTATCGCCCTTCCTCCAGTCGCTCGTAAGATATGGGATCTTTATATTGTGCTCCTCAAGCAGATTCGTCACTTCGGCACATCCTGTACAGCTGACCGTAAGGAATACCGACAATGCGGATACTGTTATTTTCTTAATAATACTATTCATTAACGATCCTCTTCGAATTCAATATTTATATTTGTGTATTGTACCACAGTTTCGCAATATACAAAACGGCGCATCCATAAAGTCGGATGCGCCGTTTACTGATTTTCTTTAATTTATGCTGATAATTACGTCTACAAAAAGCCTTTACATTTTGAGACTCTGCAGGATCACTCCTTGACACCGCCTGCCGTGACACCGCCGACAATGTACTTGGAAAGAAGGAGGTAAACAACGATTACCGGGAAGATCGCAAATGCGATCATCGCATATACCTGACCCATGTCGAAAGTCTTCCAGTCAGAGTTACGAAGTTCCGCGAGCAGGATGGGAAGTGTCTTCTTCATCTTGCTGCTGATGATCAGGTTCGGTGTGAAGTAGTTATTCCAGCTCGCAACAAAAGTAAAAATCGCCTGCACTGCAATCGCGGGCTTCATCAGCGGAAGCACGATGGAATTGAAGATCCTGATCTCGCTTGCGCCGTCAATTCTTGACGCCTCGATCAAAGATCCGGGAAGGTTGGACTCCATATACTGCTTCATATAGAAGAAGGTTACCGGAGCTGCGATAGCCGGGATGATCAGAGGGATATAGGTATCCGTAAGCTTCATTCTGCTCATCAGGCGGATAAATCCGAGCGCACTGACCTGCGTAGGGATCATCATGATCGCAAGAATGAAAGAGAAAATCGCTTTTTTGCCTTTGAAGTCATAAGCGTGGATGGCGTATGCAGTCATTGTAGAGAAATATACACACAACGTCGCGCTGCAGGCCGCGATGATCAGGGAGTTGAGCATACCTCTTACAACAGGTGTCGATCCTTTGAACAGGTTCGTCATGTTCCTGACCAGGTAGGTGCTTGGCAGCGGTGTAAAACCGGTCTTCAACTGGTTGTTGGAACGCGTCGCATTGATGAACAGCACGTAAAACCAGATCAGGCAGAGGAAGGAAAGAAGGATCAGCACGATATAGGCAACGGCTCTTCTTGCATGTACAGTGTTTGTCTGCTTATTCGCTTTGCTCTCGCTCATTGCATTTCCCTCCTTACTTTTTTTCGTTTGTTGCGGAAAGCTTGAACACGATCATGCTCAGGATTCCGGTGATGATCAGCAGGATCACTGACAGTGCGCCGGCCATGCCGTAGTTCTTGCTGAACAGGTGCTTATTCAGATACATGATCAGGGTCATGGAGGATCTCATCGGATCTCCCTTGCCGTTGGTCAGGATCTGAGGAACATCGAACATCTGCAGACCGCCGATCAGAGAAGTGATCATGACGTAGATCAGGATCGGGCGCAGCAGAGGGAGCGTGATCTGGAAGAAGATCTGCCTGGCTGTAGCGCCGTCCACTTCAGCCGCCTCAAACAGCGACTGGTCGATTCCCATCATGCCTGCCATCAGAAGGATCGTCGTGTTGCCGAACCACATCAGGAAGTTCATCATAGCGACCAGGCCTCTTACGCTCCATACATGAGACATAAAACTG
Organism: uncultured Lachnospiraceae bacterium; assembly: GCA_902785055.1. Taxonomy (GTDB): domain Bacteria; phylum Bacillota; class Clostridia; order Lachnospirales; family Lachnospiraceae; genus CAG-791. The sequence continues at coordinate 1,995 of CACZXG010000068.1, read as the reverse complement.
TAAGGCTTTGCAAAGATCCCGATCGAAACCAAAATAGAGTTGACCGGTCCGCTGTCGCTGAACAATGTGAAGAAGAGCATTGAGAATGCAGATGCCATGATCAGGTTGGGAAGATAGATAACTGTTTTAAAGAATCTCTGTCCCTTAAGCCTGAGTGAAGGATCCGTGAACCAGGCTCCCAAAAGAAGTGATACCAGGATCTGCGGAACAAAGCCGAGGATCCACATGATCATCGTATTATTGAAATAAGTGGGGAGGTCTCCGCTGCTGAACAGCTTTGCATAGTTTGCCAGGCCAATAAACTTCGGCCCGACCTGTTTGAGTCCGCTCATATAGTTTTCAAAGAAACTGTTATAGATCGTGCTGATCAGCGGGATCAGCTGAAAGATCACAAATACCACAATAAATGGAATAAGGAAAATATACCCCCACCTGTTATGCTTGTTTACATTACTGGTCTTATGTACCGTATTTTCCATCTTTCCCTCCCAAAAGAGAATATACGTGTTTTTTAAAACCCGCAGCACGCTCCGCGCCCTGCGCAGTGCCCTGATACGGGGCGTCCTCCGGATCTTAAACCGGTTCAGGATCCGAATAACCTTATATTTGACAAAATAAGGGCCTGCCCATCAAGCAGGACAGGCCCTTTTATTAAAATTCAAACTATGCTTTCGTCGAATGGTCTTAAGTTTCTTAAAAGGAACTCAGATCACTGTGCAAGCTCAGGGTGCTTCTCGCCTACAGCTGTGAAGAACTGTGCAAGAGCTTCTTCATAAGTTGCATTTCCGTCGAAGAAGTTCTTCATAGCGTTCTGATACTCTTCTACGCATGCCTGGTCATATTCGGAAAGATTGCTCAGGTCGATCTTCTCTGCGCCGTCGGAAAGCATCTGATAAGGGTTCTGGCCGCCAAGGATAGCGTTGCCGAAAGTCTCGTCGGTTGCAAGTGCAGTGAGGACGTCTTTATTGTTGACGCAATCGGAATCCTTAACTGCGATGTCCTTCATGATATCGTCGTTGGTTGTCATGTTGAGGATGATATCCTTAACAACGTCAGCATTGTCTGTGCCCTGTGCTGCGCAGATCCATGTGCCGCCCCAGTAGAAGCCCTGAGGTCCGTTTACAAGTCCCCAGCCGCCTGCGTGTGCGATGGAGCCGTCATCTTCCTTGGAAGGATCAGCGCCCATGGCAGCCATGCGGGGCCAAAGTAGCAGAATACATCGCCGGGTGCCTGGAAGCCCTTGCTCCAGTCATCACTCCACATATCGTTGGTTGTGGTCATGCCTGCATCTACGAGAGCCTTGGAATCATCTGCCCATTTCTTAACGTTGTCATCAACTACGATCTTGCCGTCCTGTACCCACTTACCGGATACGTTGTTGGAGTATACGCGGAAAGTATCGTTAACTGTAGCAACGATCTTGAAGCCTGCGTCTTTCATCTTCTGAGCTGTAGCATTGAATGCATCCCAGTCAGCGACTGCAGCCTGAACAGTCTCAAGGTCATCAGAACCGAGGACCTGCTTAGCGATCTCTCTGTTGAAGATCAGGCCGCCGGAGCATGCCTGCCAGGAGGAACCGCGGATCTTGCCGTCTGCGTCTGTTACGACATCCTTGGTGTACTGGAACTGCTTGGAAAGATCAGCGTCTGTGATTCCCAGCTCGTCGAGAGGCATTGCCACGTTGACTTCGGGATCTGTGTACTTCATAGCGTAGTCAGCTTCGATCAGGAAGATGTCTACTTTGTCATTGTCAGCTGCCGTAGCCTGCGCTGCAAGAGCTTCGTCCAGCTTGTTCTGATACATGTTGTCCTTGTTGTCGGTGACTACGAAATTGATGACTGTGTCGCCGATCTTGCCGCCCTTGGTGGAGTCGTTAGCGTCGTTTGCTACGAATCCCGGATAGTGATCTTTCATTCTGTTGGGGAACTCATTGTTCCAGCAGTAAATGTTGACCACAGCTGCGCCTGCAGGAACTTCTGCTGCGGGCTCTGCTGC